>JBEKZJ010000250.1:0-5930 GCA_049509995.1 Occallatibacter sp.
GACTGGTGCATCCGCCGGACGTTATCCGGGGCCAGACGCGCCGCCATCGGCTCGACGCTCTTACGCTCTCCCGGAAGCAGCAGTCCGGTGCAATACGACTTCAAGGGAACAGCACGATCCACATGCCCTGCGGCCTCCGCCAGACTGTCAAGATAGGCCGCAAGGCGCTGCTGCCGGGCGCCTGGCGTTTCGGAGTTGGCGCTCATGCCGACAGCTTACCCGCATCCCACACGAGGGGAACCAGGATTTTTCTGAGAGGTATCTACTTTATGACACAGTAGTACCAGGACGCCATTATTATGCAGAGCGCAACCGCCTCGCCAGCGTGGGTGTAACCGCAGTTGGAACCTACACTGTCTACCGCGCTGTGCCGTTACTCTGCATAAAAATATTCGCCGCATTACAGCTTCCGGTCATCAGCTGGCATGCACAGATCGGAGAGGCCCTCAAACCGGGACGCTGAACGTGGTTGACACCGCCAACGGAGGCGAAGGGACTGCGACGGTGACCGGCACGGGCCAGGAGACTCCGCAGACCATCACCTTTACGGCCCCCGTCACGACGACCTACACTTTTGGCGTCTCTCCGATCACGCTGGCGGCTACGGGCGGCGGCTCGAACAATCCAGTCACCTTCTCCATTGACTCCAGCAGCACCGAAACCGGAACCATCACCAACGGCAACACACTGACGGTCACCGGCGCGGGCTCGCAGATCATCGACGCCAACCAAGTGGGTGGCTTGGTGAACGGCATCTACTACCAGGGTGCAACCCAGGCTCAGTTGACCATTACCATCAACCCGGCGTCACAGACCATCACCTTCACACCGCCGGCCACGCCCGTTGTTTTTGTGAACGGATTGACGATCCCGCTGTACGCAACAAGCACATCGGGCGGTACAGTCGTCTTCACCGTGGATGCCGCCAGTACCGGAGCGGGAACCATCTCCGGCGACACGCTGACGGTCACCACTGTGGGTAGTCTGGTTATCGACGCCAATGTGCCCAGCACCACCGACTATTCTGCGGCGACCCAGGTTCAGCAGACGATCGTGGTGAGCCAAGCTTCGCAGATCATCGTCTTCGCGCCGCCAACCTCGCCCGTCAACTTCCTTACGGGATTGACGATCTCACTGGCCGCAACCGGCGGCGGTTCGGGCCTTCCGGTGGTGTTCACCGCGGATCCCAACAGCACCGCCACCGGAACCATCTCCACCGCCACGCTGACGGGAACCATCTCCACCGCCACGCTGACGGTTACGGGTCAGGGCACACTGGTCATCGACGCCAACCGGGCCGGCAACACCAACTTCCTGGCAGCCACGCAGGTTCAGCAGAGCGTCAAAGTTCTGCCAGCCCTGCCCACGCAAACCATCACCTTCGCAAATCCGGGAACCCAGGTTGTCGGGACTCCGTTGCCGCTGGTGGCGCCGGCCAGTTCCCTCCTGCCGGTCAGCATCTCAACCACCACGACAAGCGTCTGCACGCTTTCCGGCATTTCCAACGCGACAGCCACATTCATCGCCGCCGGTACCTGCACCATTACAGCGTCGCAGGGCGGAAACAGCGCTTGGGCCGCGGCGCCGTTGGTTTCGCAGAGCTTCATTGTTAACCCCACCGGCACGCTATGCTAGCCATCCGAATACAGGTAATTGACGGCGCAAGGACTTGCACCTTGCTAGATTCTCAACCTTGTCGGCCGCTCCCCCGAGTTGCGTCTGGTCCCCTCTGCGTACATGCCATCGCCAGTACTCCGGCAAGATCAATGGAACCCATTCGCTCGTACCGTCCCATCGACTGCGGCCTTTTCCTGATAACAGGAGGGTCGGCTCTTAGATTAGTCACTTCGAGGCCTGCTCAGCGTCTAATCAGGTTATGGCCTGCACGCTCGCCAAGTCGCCATCGCGACCCTCTACACCGAAGGCTTCAGCGGCTTCGTTGCCTCCGCCGCTGCTCCGATTGCTACCGAGTGGAGCGAACCAGTTCCCGGACGGGTCTGTCTCCCGCCGTGAACCAGCGCCTTTTCACGGCGCACTGTTAGCTGAAACTCATAGTTCCATTGATTTGGCGGTGGAGGGCGGGTGCAATACCAGCGGAGAGCGGTACAATTCCGGTTTCGTTTCAAACAGAACCGAATCTCCAGCTTTCTGGATCGAATCGGCTACAATCGGCGGTCGCAGCGAGGTAAAGAGGCGTATATTAGCTCGCGGCAATGAACGCAAGACTGGTAATACCCGGAAGGCTGTCAAAGAAGAGGCCGCGCAACCCGATAAAACGGCCTCTCCTGCTGCTACTGTTATCGTCCTGGACACGTGCGTTCTGCTGCACGCCCAAGGCTTCAAGTCCCACATACCTCAGTGGGCGCATGCATTGGGCACTGGATGGGTCACGGCCATCTGGTCTCGGGGCGTGCTTTCTGTTGCTCGCGCTTGCCACATGGATGTACTTTCAGAGCTAGGCCATGATGTTGGGGCAAGGCAACTTTCTGCAGTTTTGTTCTTTCTTGGCGAGGGGGAGAAGATTAGGGAGCCTGGCCTAAACTCGCCATATTCGAGGATTGTGCGCGAATCATGGGTCAAGGAAGCTCAGGGCCAGTGCGCTGGCAGATTTGTTCAACGTGAATAGCGTGAGGGGGAACGAGATGGCTAGTCGATGGTTGCAACTTGCTCTCTTGCTGATACTTCTTGTCGCTTCGCCACTGTTTGCCAGCGGTCCCACTGGCACCATCACCGGCACAGTCACGGACCCTTCCGGCGCCGTCATACCAAAGGCGCGAGTGGTTGTGCGCAACGAGGAGACCAACGCCACCCGCCATGCGGAGACCAATGAAGACGGCGACTACACCGTGGCGCTTCTGCCCCCGGGCCGCTATCGCGTCGCCGCCGAGAGCGCGGGCTTCAGCCGGAGCGTCTTCCACGGCGTCAGCGTGGATGTGGATCAGACGGTGCGCCTCGATTTCGCACTTCGGGTGGGCGCAATCACTGAGGAAGTGCGCGTCGACGACACTCCTCCCATCGTGCAAACCGACACCTCCGCCCTCGGCCAGGTGGTGAACAATCGCCTGGTTCAGGAACTGCCCCTCAACGAGCGCAACTTCTTGTCCTTTGCCTTGTTGGTGCCGGGGAGTCAATTGCCGGCGGAGGGCTCCCAAAACTCGACGCAAGGCGGTGCCATCAGCGTCAACGGCGCCCGCGAACAGTCGAACAACTTCCTGCTGGACGGGGTAGACAACAACGATCCCTACATCAACCAGTATGTTGCTCTCCCTTCCATCGACGCCATTGAAGAATTCAAGGTCCAGTCCAGCAATTACTCGGCGGAGTTCGGCCACGGCGGCGGCGCCCAGGTCAACGTCATTTTGAAAAGCGGCACCAACCAGTTCCACGGCGGCCTCTTTGAGTTCTTCCGCAACCGGTGGATGGACGCCAAGAATTACTTCGACTTTCCCGACTGCACCGCCAACTCGGTGCCGGGCACATGCGGTGACATTCCGCGCTTCGATCGCAACCAGTTCGGCGGAACTCTGGGCGGTCCCGTTCGCAGGGACAAGACCTTTTTCTTTCTGGCAGATGAGGGATTACATTTGCGGCAGGCGACTACGCGGGAAGCGACCGTGCCCACGTCGACGCAATGGCAAGCGGCCGCAGGCTTGGCGCAAACCCTGTTTGGGTGCCCGCTCAACCCGTCCTGCCAGACCGGCCAGAATGTGTTCAGTCTCTATCCGGCAGCCAACGTCGGCGCTGATCTGGCGAACTCGAATATCTTCCTTTCTACTCCGATCATCCGCAATTCGGAGAATCTCGTCTCGGTCAAGGTGGACGAGCACGCCAGCCCCATCGATACTGTGTCGCTCCATTATTCGCTGGTGGATGAAAACCTCTTCAATCCTTTCGATCCGGTCAATTCCTTCACTTCATTGCCTGGCTATGGCAGCTTCACCCTGAACCACGGACAGAACGCCGGACTCGAATGGACGCGCGTGTTTCGCTCGAGCGTGGTCAACGAATTCCGCCTGGGCTTCATTCGCATGCGGGCCAACGTGCTGCCGCAAAATCATGGCGACAACATCAGCACGCAATTGGGCTTTCCTGACGTCCTGACTAACCCCTTGGACCTCGGAGCTCCCAACATCAACGTGATCGGTTTCGACGGCATTGGCGCGCCCGTCAACTATCCACAAGACCGTGTCGACACCACCCTCCAGCTTTCCGATAATGTGGCATGGACGGTTGGCCGCAACCAGTTCAAGATCGGAGCTGATTTCCGCCACGTTCGCATCGACGACTACCTCGACTTCCTGGCACGGGGGGACTGGTTCTTCCTGGGGCAGACAGCAGCCGGCATCCTGGGCGCTTTCGGCGATCCCACTCCTTGCAGCGGGGCTCCCCCCGATGACCCTTCGACATGCTCTCTGGCGCAGTTGCTGGCCGGCGTGCCGGACTATGCTCTCGCGGTGAGTGGCAACACTTACAACAGCTTGCGCAGCCATGGCATCAGTACGTACGTACAGGACGACATCCACGTAATCCCGCGCTTTTTACTCAACGCCGGTTTGCGCTATGAATTCAACAGCCCGCCGGTCGAGGCGCTGAATCGCTTCAGCGTTCCCGATCTCATTCCCTCCGCATCTCCCCAGTTCACCGTGGCGGGGACGAATGGAGTTCCTCGGGCTACATACAACCCCACCTACAGAGATATCGCCCCACGGATTGGAATAGCATGGCGGCCAATGAAGTCAGAGCGCTGGGTGGTCCGCTCCGCCTACGGCATCTTCTACGACGTCCCTATTTCCAACATCAACATTCTTCCTCGCATGAATCCGCCTTTCTACAATATGGCTGCGTACTTCCAAACCCCGAGTTGCCCGGGTGGGTTGTGCACGGTTCAGGACATCCTCAGCCAGACGGGCCAGCAGTCGGGCGTGGTCCAGGGCAACATGATCTCTCCGAACTTCCGCGACGGATACATGCAGCAATGGAGTACCGACTTGCAGTACGAGGTGGGACACAATTGGATGATTGACCTGGCTTACGTCGGTTCCAAGGGCACCCAGTTGGCGAACGTGATTGACCAAAACCAGTCGAACCCCTTGACCGGCCCGCCCTACCCCCAGTTTTCCTCGGTTCTGTTCGTGGAATCGAATGCCAGCAGTTCCTATCAGTCCATGCAGTTTCGCTCGGAGAGACGTGTAAGCCGCGGGTTGGCCTTCCTGGCTTCGTACACGTTCTCCAAGTCGATTGACGACATCTCCTCGATCTTCGGGGGAAGCGTGGGTTCCGGCTTGCCGCAGGACTCGCAGAATCTTCGCGGCGACCGCGGTCTTTCCGACTTTAATGCGGCGCAGCGGTTGTCCCTGAGCTTCCTCGACGACCTGCCGCTCCGCCGCATCTGGGCGCAGGGTCCGGACTGGAGCGGGAAACTACTGGAGAACTGGCAGGCGGGAGGAATCCTGACAGCGCTTACGGGATCCCCCTTTACCGCAGTCCTGGCGGGCTCGCCCGCCGCCTCCGCCGCGGCTTTCGGCAACCCGGAGCGGCCCGACCTTGTGGGCGACCCCTCCCAAGCCGGACCCGTGGCAGCGAACCCAACTTGCCAGGCCCCTGCTCAGGTGCGGACGCCTCAGAACTGGTTTAACCAGTGCGCATTCGCCGCACCTGCCGCGGAGCCCTTTGGTCCGGCTTTCGGTACGGAGGGGCGCAACATTCTCACTGGCCCGGGCCTTGCCAATCTCGATTTCTCCTTGGCCAAAAGTATTCCGTTTCGCGCCGAAAGCCACCGCCTGCAGCTTCGCAGTGAGTTCTTCAATTTACTGAACCATCCTAACTTCGACATCCCGTATCATACGTTTGACTTGACGGCTTGTGCGCAGAACAGCAACCTCCTCTGCCCAGCGGAGAATTTTGGCTCCCTTCTCTCCGCAAATTCCTAT
>JBEKZJ010000251.1:0-5866 GCA_049509995.1 Occallatibacter sp.
ATCTTCTCTTTATGGATTCAGTCATGTCTATTCCTTCACGACCGCGGTTTTGGCTTCGTCCCGTGCATGGATCACCAGGTACACCGCTGGAACGAGGAACATGGTGACAACAACAGATAGCGCCAATCCACCGATGATGGCCCGCGCCAACGGTGCATACTGCTCGCTGCCCGCCTCCAGTCCCAGCGCCATCGGAATCATGCCGAGCAGCGTCGCCAGCGAGGTCATCAGAATGGGGCGCAGACGAACCTTGCACGACTCCACCACCGCTGCTTTTAACCCCATGCCCTGCTGGTGAAGAATCCCAGCAAACTCGACGATGAGAATGCTGTTCGACACCACGATGCCGGCCATCATGATCACTCCCATCAGCGACATGATGTTCAGTGAACTGCCGGTCACCAGAAGGATGAGCGCCACGCCAGCCAGCCCCGGCGGAATCGCCATCAGGATGATGAATGGGTCGATGAATGAGGCGAACTGGGCCATCAGAATCAGGTAGACGAGCAGGATGGCAATGATGAGGCCAACGCCGAAGTCGTGGAATGCCCGGTTCATGCTCACCACAGCCCCCCTCACATCGATCACTGTGTTCTTGTCGTGCTTTGTGTCAGCCAGCAGGCGGTCGATTTGCGCGCCCACACCCTGCAGTGCTTCGCTCTTGGTAGCCACATAAATGTCGATCACGCGGCGAATCTGGTTGTGGTCCACCTCGGTGGGCGTGTTGATCTGTTGGATATCGGCCACCGCGCCCAAGGGCACGTAGCCCGCCGAGTTGTCGTTGCCGGACGTCTGCGATGAGGCTGGATCCGACTGCTCGCCCTCCTGCATCGGACCGTAGCCGGCAGGGCGCACGCCGCGCAGTGGAATGCTTTTCACATCCTCCATCGACATGTTGTTGATCCAGCTGTTCGCGTATTGCACCGTGACCATGTAGTTGTTGCCGCTCTTGGGATCGATCCAATAGCTGGGGGCCACCATGCCGTCTGAAGTGAGCGCCGTAATCACGTCGTCCACCACGTCCTTGGCTGAAAGCCCAATCAGGCTGGCGCGCTCACGGTCAATGTTCAGCGCCAGTCCGGGGTAATCGATGCTCTGCGGAATGTACACATTGCTCACGTTGGGCATCGACTTGATCTTCGCCGCCAGTTGTGTGGCCAGGGCATAGGAGCTATCCATGTCCTGCGACTTGATTTGAATGTCGATGGGAGCCGGCAGTCCCTGATTGATGACCGAATCGACCAGACCGCCGGCCTGGAAATAGGTCGAGAGCTCCGGCATCTCGCGCGCAAGCTTTTCCTGCACACGGCGCATGTACTCATAGCTGCCCGTGCTATGGCCTTCCTTCAGGCTGGTCTGCACAAAGGCGGTGTCCATCGAGGCGTTGGTGGTGTAGATGGCCGAAAGATCGGGATAGACGCCAATGTTGGAGACGATCATATCCAGATCCTTTGTTGGCACCACACTGCGGATCATGTCTTCGACTTTTGCGATGTACTCGTTGCTCACCTCCAGCCGCGTGCCGCTTGGCATGCGCACGTCGATGATGAATTGGCCTGGGTCAGTTCGGGGAAAGTACGCGCGGCCGATGAAGGGAACCGTAACCAACAGCAGCAGCACCACGCCACCGAAGATCGTCGCCGCTGTAAAGCCGGGCCGCTCCATAGCCCGCATCGCAAGTCCCTCGTACCAGTTCAGCATGGCCTGGAATTTTTCGTTGAATTTGGTCTCGAAGCGCGTGAAGAAGTTCAGCTGAGATTGTTTGCCTTCGACGTCGCTGTGCAGGCGGATGAATTTGGCGCAAAAGAGCGGCACCACGGTCATGGCGAAGAAGTACGATGCGAAGATCGAAAGTACCACACCCATCGCCATTGGGGTGAAGATGTACTTGCTCACGCCTGTGAAAAACGTTACCGGGAAAAACACGATGGAGGTAGTGAAGGTAGCGGCCAGCACCGCCATTGAGACTTCTGTTCCGCCCGTCTCCGCTGCAACCTGGGGCGATTCACCCAGTTCCATGTGCCGGAAGATGTTCTCGAGTACAATCACGCCATTGTCGATCAGTCGCGAAAAGACAAGCGCAAGCCCGCCCAGAATCATGGTGTTGATGGAGCCGCCCGTGTAATCGGTAATCAGCAGGCAGACCACCATCGATAGTGGAACCGAAAGCACGACGGCGATCATGGCGCGCGGGCTGCCCAAGAAAACGAGAATCATCACCCCGGTCAGCACCAGTCCGATGGACGCTTCCTTCGAAACATTCTTGACTGCCAATTTGACGAAAAGGGATTGGTCGAATACCACTGCTGTCTTCAGGGATTCAGGAATATCGACCAGATGCTTGATCGCGGCCTTCATTCCGTTGACGATGGTGATGGTGTTGCTGTCGCCGCCCTGCTTGAACACCGGCACGTAAACCGAACGCTGTCCATCGATTCGTACAATGTTGTATTGAAGTGCGCCCGAGTCAATCGCTTTGCCAATGTCACCGACAAGCACCGATGAGTTGCCTACCGACTTTAGCGGCATCTCGTTCATAGAATTCGCATCGGGGAATTGGCTGTTGGCGTAGATGTTGTAGTCCTTTGAGCCGATGCGCACATCGCCCGCCGGTAAAATCAGGTTTGAGCCGTTCACTGATGTCACCACATCGTTCAGGCTCAGGTTGCGCGCCTCCATCTTCAGCGGGTCCACGTAAATCTGAATCTGCCGGTAGGTTCCTCCATAAGGCTGCGGCACCGACGCGCCCTGGACATTCGAAATCTGGTTGCGCACCTGAAACTGCGCAAGATCTTTCAGATTGGTCTCGTTCAGCCCCTGGCCCTTCAGGGTCACCAAGCACACAGGCTGCGTGGAGGCATCCATGCCCAGCACCACCGGAGGCAGAGTCCCCGGCGGCAATCGGCGTAGGTCGGCCATGGCCAAGTTGGCGATGTTGCTCAACGCCGCATTCGGATCCGTGCCCGGCTTGAAGTAGATCTTGATCAGGCTCACGCCAGTCAACGATCGTGACTCGCTGTGATCGATGTTGGCGCCCAGAGTAAAGAATCGTTCAAACGTATTCGTGATGTCCGCTTCGATCTGCTCCGGCGGCATACCGTTGTAGAACGTCGCCACCACCACCACCGGCATGTCGATCTTGGGGAAGAGATCCACCGGCATCTGGGCGATGTTCACCGTTCCCACAAGGGAAACCAGCAGGCAAAGCATGAGAATGAAGTAGGGAAATCTGAGAGCAAACTTTGGCATTAATGCGCGCCTCCATCACTTGCCTCGGCCTTCATGTCGATCATTCCTCCCGATTCCTGCACGGTCTCCGAGGCGGGCGAAGCGGTGAGCAGTGGGCTCACCTCTTCGCCCTCCTGGTACTTATCCTGACCACCAACTACCACCCGGTCTCCGGGGCTGAGTTCGCTGGTGATCTCGGCGAGTTTCGATCCCTGCAGGCCCACGGCGACGTTGCGAATGTGAATGCAATTGCGGTCATCGAGAACGTAGACTGTTTCCTGTTGCCCATTCAGCACCAGCGCCTCAACGGGAATCGTCACCACGCCTTTCACATGCCCCAACTGCAAAAGCGTGTTGGCGTACATTCCCGGCGCAATGGACAGATCTTTGTTCTCTACATCCACTTCGGTCTCCATGGTCCGGGTTTCGAAATTCACTTCGCGCGTAAAGCGCACGATCTTTCCCGCAAAGGACCGGCTGATCGCATCCACGCGCACCTGCAACTGGTCGCCGGCATGAACGTATTTCACATCGTCCTCAGGCACAGGGATGCGCAGACGGAGAAGATTGCTTTGCGAAATGCGCACGATGGGAAGCGCCTGGTCGTTTGAGTTTGTGCCGCCCTGAATCAGCGCGCCGGTGTCTGCGTAACGCCAGATCACAACCCCGTCCAGAGGCGCCGTCACGTTGGTGTAGTTTTCCAGCGCCTCGATGCGCTGATTGTCTGATTGCGCTGCGCCTGCATGTTCCTGCGCCGCCGCCATCGCTGCTTTAGCTGCGTCTACCTGCGCCTCCGACGACAGATCCTTGGCCTGTGCATCGTCCAGTTCCTGTTGCGCAATCAACCCCGGCCTTCCCTCGGCCGCCTGCTTCAGCCGTTCTGACGCAGCGTGCAGAGCCGCGTGTTCCGCCTCAGCGCGATTGATCTGGTGCTGCGCCTGCGCGATCTCTTCTTTGCTCTGCTGGAGTTGAAACACTGTTTGCTGTAACTCCGCCTTCAGCTCCGGCACTTCAAGAACCGCCAGCGTCTGGCCCTGATGAACGACGTCGCCGATATCCACATTGATGCGCGACATGTAGCCGCTAACCTTTGGGTGCACATCCACAACTTGGTAGGGCTGGAACTGGCCGGCCAGCGTCAGCACATGGGAAATATCGCCCTGCTGCGCTGTGGCAACCTTTGCAGATGGAACAGTTGCGGCTCTCGCTTCTGATTTGCTATCCGCCGTGTGACAGGCAACTAGACTGGTCACCATCGGAAACGCCAATCCTATGGCAAGAATGAAGGAGATCTGCTTTCGCATGTCTCGATTGCACCTCGTAAATGAAATCCTGTGACTGCGGGGGCCAAAATGGCGTGACACGTTTGTCGGTGGAGAATATGACACGCGACACTCGGCCAATTGGCCCGAGCCAGACGCGTCAAACTTATGCGGAGAGGAACAACTAGGCGAGAATGGGCGGGGGGCGAACGAAGAAGATATTGAATAGGCCGCGACGAAGACACCAGACACCACTCGTGCGCTGTTCCCTCTGACCCGAGGATTGTGGGTTCAATATGCTGAGGGGCAAAAGCAGAATAAGGAAGACGGCGGCAGGAACGGTGTAGCCAACCCTGGTGGAGGTTTTCGTTCGAGCAACCAGTGGGCTTTCCGTGATTCCAGATCGCTCATTTCTGGATAGGAGCTTGGCCTGTGGAATTCGATGAGAAGCCGCCTGAGGTGGATCGTAAAGCGAAAGCTTATATTGCAGACCCCACGCGAACACACAGACAGCCAATCCCAGGGACGCGAAGATCCCCAAGAGATTGAATGTCCGAGTTGTATGCAAACGTTGCACTTTCACCTGGATACTAATCGAAATCTAACGCATTCGCTTGAAGGAGCCCCTAAACGCGCTGGGCCGGAATGGAGTCCCCAAAACGCTTAGATGGCACAATCGTGCAAAAAGGTTTCCCAATGTTCTCGGAAAAGCAGCCAGCCGCGGCAAGAATCCTCATTAGCAGCCGCTATTGCCTGACATGGCCGAACCGGTCAACACGGCTGCCTTTAAAGAAACGGTGATGTGCCATGCTCAGACCGAGCAGATAAACGGCCACTATAAAACCGGCGAGAAGCAGCACCTGCACCACTCGAAACCAGGGTGATATCTGTCTTTCGGGAGCTGTCGTATTTGGATCGGTTGTCATTTAGGCACCCTCACCAGGCGATCCGTCTCGGGACACACTTTCGGATGCGCTCGCACTTTATTGATGCAGACAGCGAAGTAAAGTCGTATACCCATGCAACAAAAAGTGCATCGAATAAAACGAAGACAAATCGTTGGAAATAGGGTCTGTACTATTGGGTCCCTCTTTCCTCGTCTGGAGAAGGGACGGTTCCATCCGTTGCCAGTCCGGGACACATCGCCGATTACAGCAAGCACTGCTCTGACGGGTAAAACGAGTATCAGCGAGCAGACCCAGGGCGTCTATCCGCCATGGAAACAATTATTTAGACCTTTTCCGTTAGCTCTTGTCGGACTCGCAATAGCGGTCACTCTATGGGCCTATGGCTATAAATTATCGCTATATCATCCCCATCCGACGCCTGCGTCACAGGCTTCGGTTGCGAAGCTGTGGGACGGTCCGCGGAACTCT
>JBEKZJ010000252.1:0-8304 GCA_049509995.1 Occallatibacter sp.
AAGAAGGATCCCGGCTTTCATCTCTTCCCGCTCGGCAAGCGCATCTTGGACTTTTTCTGGGAGGTTCTCTGCCAGGCCAAAGTTATCCGCGAACGCCCGCTGCCGGGCCTCGCGCACGCTTTTGTCTTCTGGGCCTTCTGCGCCTTTGCTCTGGTCACGCTCAACCACTGCGCCGCCGTCCTGGGACTCGGCTTTCTCTCGCCCACAGGCTCCATCGGCCGCCTCTATTTCTACTTAGCTGGCGCCTTCGCCCTGGCCTGCGCGGCCAGCATTGCCGGCCTTTTCGCCCGCCGCTTCCTTGTCCGTCCCAAGTGGCTCGGCGAAAGGCTCTCCTACCAGTCCGGCGTTATTGCCCTGCTGATCTTTGTCCTGATGGCCACCTACCTGGCCTCGTTCTGCGTCGCCGATTCAAGCTCCGCCACCCGCGCTCTGTGGTGGACTCACTCGCTGGCCCTGCTCATCTTTCTGCCGCTCATTCCCCACACCAAGCACCTGCACCTGCTCCTCAGCCCGGCCACGGTTTTTCTCTCCCACGGCAGCTTCAGCCAAATTCCTCCCCTCTCCGGAGAGGACGATTTCGGCCTGGTCGCCGGCACCGACCTCACGAAGTTGGTCAGCCTTCAGGCCTACTCCTGCGTGGAGTGCGGACGCTGCACCGAGCACTGCCCCGCCGCAACAACCGGCAAGCTGCTCAACCCCAAAGAAATCGTCCTTGGCTTGCGCGGCTACTTGAATGACCTCGGCCCGGCCTCCGCCGAACCTCTGCTGGGCAAATACAATGCCCAGCAAGCCGTCTTTCAGTGCACCACCTGCGGCGCATGCGAGTTCCAGTGCCCGGTGGGCATCGAGCACCTGCCCATCCTCGTCGGCCTGCGCCGCGGCGCGGTTAACACGGGAGCATGGGACGACCGGCACGGAGCCAAGCTCTTCCTTGCCCTGGAGCGGGGCTCGAACGCACTGGGTCTGAGCGCGGCCGAGCGCGACCGGTTCATCGAGAAGGCAGCCTTGCCGATCTTTGACGGAAGTCAAGAGTATTGCCTGTGGCTGGGCTGCATGGGCGGCTACGACCCCAAAGGCCGCGAGATCGTCGCCGCCTTCGCCCGCGTCATGAACTACCTGGGCACCAGCTACGGCGTCCTGCGCAAGGAAAACGTCGCCGCCTTCGCCCGCGTCATGAACTACCTGGGCACCAGCTACGGCGTCCTGCGCAAGGAAAAATGCACCGGCGACCCCGTCCGCCGCCTGGGCAACGACCTCGTCTTCCAGCAACTCGCCGAAGCCAACCTCGAAGCCCTGGCGCAAAACAAGGTCAAGAAAATAATCTCCATCTGCCCTCACTGCGTCCGCACCATCCAGGAAGACTGGAAGGACTACGGCACGCCGCCTGAGATCGAGCATCACAGCGAGTTTCTCGCCCGTTACGCCGGCCAACTCCCCAGACAGACCAACCCCAGTCCAGCAAGCCCCAATCCAACGAGTCCGGAGAAGATCGTCTTCCACGATCCCTGTTACCTGGGTCGTTATCGCAACGTCTACGACCAGCCTCGCTCGGTCGCCTCCCTTGCCGGCGAGTTGGTCGAAGCCCCGCGCCATCGCCAACGCAGCTTCTGTTGCGGAGCCGGCGGCGGTCTCTCCTTTCTCGGCGAGGAGACCGGGGAGCGCGTCAGCCACGTCCGCGCCGCCGAACTCGTCGCCACCGGCGCAACCACCGTAGGCACCGCCTGCCCCTTCTGCAACAGCATGTTCCGCGACGCGCTTGACGCCAAAGGCGAAGGTGCGCCGCAGTTGCTCGACATTGCCCAGCTGGCCGCTCGTGGATTGCCCCCGGGCGAAGCCAGTTAAGATGAACGAGGCCCTTTCCTTATGAAAATCATCGTAGCCATCAAACAAGTCCCCGACCGCGATGCGCAGGTGCACATCGACGCAGCCGGTAAGTGGATTGACGAATCCAGCCTCCAGTACGCGCTCAACGAGTCCGACGCCTACGCCCTCGAAGAGGCGCTCCAACTCAAGGAAAAGCACGGCGGCGAAGTCGTCGTCGTGAGCGCCGGTCCGGAGCGCGTGGGGCAGACCATCCGCGAGGCTCTCGCCAAGGGCGCCGACCGGGCCATCCACATCGTCTGCGACGATCTTGGGCTCCGCGATGCACTCGGCGTCGCCCGTCTGCTGGCCGCCGCCGTAAAGCCCGAGAATCCCGACCTCCTTCTCACCGGCCTGCAGTCGGAAGACCTCGGCCTTGGCCAAACCGGCGTCATCGTGGCCGAACTCCTCGGCCTGCCCCACGCCACGCTGATTCTCAACGTCGAAAAGACCGAAACCGGCCTCAAGGTCAAGCGCGAGTTGGAGGAAGGCTGGTTCCAGACCATCGAACTGCCCACCCCTGCCGTGCTCACCATCCAATCCGGCGGCAACAAGCTGCGCTACGCCACTCTGATGGGCATCAAGCGCGCCAAAACCAAGGAAGTCCGCCAGTTGACCGCGGCCAGCCTCGGCGTGGACGCTGCACCCGTCGTGGTTCTGGAGCAGGTTGCTCTGCCGCAGAAACAAAAATCCACCCAGATCCTGCCCGGCACGGCGAAAGAAGCCGCGGCGGCCCTGGTAGAAAAACTCAAATTCGAGGTACGTGTCCTATGAGCGGCGTTTTCGTGGTTGTCGAACAGCGTGAGGGCCGCATTGCCCGCATCAGTTGGGAGGCCGTCGCGGCCGGCCAAAAGCTCGGCGCCTCTCTGGGCCTCCCGGTCAACGCAGCCGTTGTCGGCGCGCAGACGGAATCCCTCGCCACCGAAATCGCCGCGCGGCCGCTCGACAAAGTGTTCCGCGTGGAACATCCGCTCCTCGCCCGGTACACCCCGGACGGCTTTTCGCTCGCCCTCCACCAACTCATCCAGGCTGAAAGCCCTGCCTGCATCGTCTTCCCCCACACCTACCAGGTCCGCGACTACGCGCCGGCGCTCGCCGCCCGCCTGGGCCAGGTGCTCATCGGCGACGTGACCGCCATCGGCGACGGCCCGGTTTTCACCCGCCAACTGCTGCAAGGCCGCCTCAACGGCGCCTACCGGCCCACCGGCACTGGCCCCTGCTTCGTCTCGGTGCAAGCCGGAGCCTTCCGCGCCGAAGCGCCCGAGGCAGGAGCCAGCGCAGCCCCGGCCACAGTCACCACATTCGTGCCCACCCTTGACTCCGCTCAGATCCGCACCAGCCCCAGCGAGCCATTCCGCGGCTCCGCGCAGACCGTGGACCTCAGTTCGGCGCAAATGATCGTCTGCGTGGGCCGGGGCATCAAGGACGCGGAGAACCTTCCCCTCGTCCAGGATCTGGCCACTTCGCTGGGCGCGGAAATGGCCGCCTCGCGTCCCATTTGCGACAACGGCTGGCTGCCCATGGAGCGCCAGGTAGGCAGCTCTGGCCAGACCGTCTCGCCCAAGCTCTACCTGGGGGTCGGCATCTCCGGCGCGATTCAGCACCTGGTCGGCATGAAAGGCTCGCAGTGCGTGGTCGCCATCAACAAAGACCCCGACGCCCCCATCTTCGAAGTAGCCGACTACGGCATCGTCGGCGACTTGTTTGAAGTGGTCCCGGCGCTCACCGAGGCCATCAAAGCAGCCAGGCAGTAAACAGATTTGCGACGCGAAGTCAGGTTGCAGTGACATCAGCTGAAACTGGCTAGAGGTACCTCTTCTGCCATAGAGTGCGAGCAATGAAAGTACTTGTGGATAACGGCATCGTTAGCGCCTCCAGCATTCTGGTGCCTGCCGAGCACCATCAAATGTTGAGGTGGGGCACTGGAGTCACAACCAGCACGATCGTTGGATTCAAAAGGGCGGAGCTTGCCAAAGATCCAGACCAGCAAACAGAGAAAGACGCCCTCTTTACGATTGGGCGACTCGCAAGAGCCGGGAGCATCACACTTTTCACCTATAGCGAATTGAGAGCTGAAGATTGGCGACGCAGTCATGGAGCGGAACGAACACTCAATGCATTGAGCGGGTGCAAACTTCAGCAGTGCCCATCCGCCGTTGAGCGGTCGAAGTTTCAGAGCACCATAAACATGCAGGAGTGGTTCGCGAAGGGAGGAGAGAAAGATCGAGACAACGGAAGCACCCTTAGCGAATTCAATCAGATTCCATATTTCGAGTGGCTCAAATTCCTCACTCAAGCGGATGTGACGGCTCTTGTGAATTATGCCGACAAATTGCGCCTAGACGACTTTGAACTGGACAGCTTGCAAGATTTGTCATGGTTCCAGAGTCTGTCTCGCGCGCTAATCACTTCGGAAGACCTGCCGGACTGCTTTCACATTTGGACCGCTCGCCGAAATAAACTGGACGTATTTCTGACCATGGAGAAGAAGTTGCCGAGAGTTATAAAGCAGCTCAACGAGAGAAAGGTGAAGGTAGTCGACTTGAGTGTTGCAGTTCTCAGGCCTACGCACCTCCTCCGTCTTTTAGGGGTAACAGAATTCGACGAGGTCCCCGTCGCGCCAGATCGGTTCTATTCAGTGATGGAGGTTCTCAACATTAACCAAAGACTCCTTGAGAGCTGAACCGGATAAGGCGGCTGCCCCCGTATACATCCCCCTCCCCAATGCATTATGTTTCCCTGTTCACCTCACACGATGAACGCCGCGGGGTCTAGCCATGTTCTTTCCTGAAACCTATCAAGCCGCACTCTTTCTCATGCTCCTGAGCATGTTGTGCTGGGGTTCCTGGGCCAACACGCTCAAGCTGTGCCCAGGCTACCGCTTCCAGCTCTTCTACTGGGACTACGCAATCGGCCTCGCCGCCGGCGCAATCATCCTCGGTCTCACCGCGGGCAGCCTCGGCCACGCAGGGACGCCGTTCCTCAGCGATGCGGTACAGACGCCGCTGGGTCCCATTCTGTTTGCGGCCTGCGGCGGCGTGGTCTTCAATATTGCCAATCTTCTTCTGGTAGCCGCCATCGACGTGGCCGGCCTTGCGGTAGCCTTCCCCGTCGGCATTGGCCTGGCGCTGGTCGTAGGCTCGGTCTCCAGCTACCTCGTCAATCCCAAAGCCAATCCGCTGCTCCTGTTTGGCGGGGTGCTGTTGGTTGTGGTGGCCATCGTCCTTGATGCCGCCGCCTATCGCAAACGCGAGGCCCAGGCCAAAGCCGCCACCACCCGCGGCATCGTCCTCTCGCTCGTAGCCGGCGTGCTGATGGGCACCTTTTACCCGCTCGTTGCCCGCGCCCTTACCGGCACGCAGGACAAACCCGCCCCCGGCCCTTATGCCGTGGCCCTCTTCTTCGCCTTCGGCGTGCTGCTCTCCACCGTGCCGGCCAACCTGCTCCTCATGGCCAAGCCCCTCGACGGCAAGCCGCCTGTCAGAGGTTCCGGCTACTGGTCCGCTCCGTTCCGCTGGCACCTCGCGGGCCTGCTCGGCGGAGCCGTCTGGTGCTTAGGCGCTGTAGCCAACTTTGTCGCCTCCGGAGCCCATCTCGTCGGCCCGGCCGTCTCCTATTCCATCGGCCAGGGCGCCACCATGGTCTCGGCCTGCTGGGGCGTCTTTGTCTGGCACGAGTTTGCCGGCGCGCCCCGCTCGGCCAAGCGGCTGTTGCTCTTCATGTTCATCTTCTTCGTGCTGGGGTTGTGCGCCGTGGCGCTGGCTCCGCTTTACTGATAAACACTCACTTTTACTAAAATGTGGGTGCCCCATCCTTCCGCAGCTTTTTGCGGAAGGGTGGGGACCATGGTTCAGATCATGCAAACAACCCGCAAGCCCATCGTCGTCGTCGGCAGCATCAACATGGACCTGGTCGCGCATACCCCCAGGATTCCTGTCCCCGGCCAGACCCTCATCGGCACCGGCTTTGACACCACCCCCGGCGGCAAGGGCGCCAACCAGGCCGTCGCCGCCGCCCGGTTGGGCTACCCTGTCCAAATGGTAGGCTTGGTCGGCGAAGACGTTTTCGGCCAGGCCCTCCTCGACAACCTGACCCGTGCAGGCGTGGGAACGGCAGCCGTCGCGCGTGTCCCCGGACCCTCCGGCGTGGCCTCAATTCTGGTTGCCGGGAACGGCGAAAACAGCATCGTCGTCGTCCCCGGAGCCAACGGCAAGGTTTGCCCCGCATACATCGACAAGCAGGCCGCCTTGATTCGCTCCGCCGGCATGGTTCTCTGCCAACTCGAACTTCCCATCGAAACCGTCAGCCTTGTCCTTGCCCTCTGTGCCGAAGCCGGTGTCCCGGTCATGCTCGACCCCGCTCCCGCCGCGCCGCTCCCAGACGCCACCTGGAGCCAGGTCACATGGTTCACGCCCAACGAGACTGAAGCGGCCTTCTATCTCGACAAGAGCCCGGAACCCGAGGACGCCGCGCAGCAGCTACTGGCCAAAGGCCTTCACGGCGTAGCCCTCAAGCGCGGCGCAGAAGGCGCCTTTCTGGCCGTCGCAGGCGGCGAGGCGGCCTGGGTGAAGCCATTCCCGGTCGAGGCCATCGATACCGTCGGAGCCGGCGATTGCTTCAACGGCGCCTTTGCCGTGGCGCTGCTCGAAGGCAAGGACCCATGGGCAGCCGCGCGGTTTGCTTCCGCGGCAGCCGCCATCAAGGTCACGCGCCGCGGCGCACAAGCCTCCATGCCGTTCAGAACCGAGGTGTATGATTTCCTGGCAAAACGCACATGATATTCTTTGGGTCCTGCGCCTCCGGGCAGGATCAATTTTGAAGGGGAGAACACAGCTCGCATGCTTCGCACAATATGCCTTGGAGTGTTGACAGCCTAACGAATAGTAAATTGGCAGTCTCGATACTTTGTCGCTACAATTCTGCGATATTGTCGCAACTTTTGCCATCCTTAATGATGCTTAATAGAGGATTCGAACATGGCTTTGGCACACACAATTCACGTTGCTGAGCCCCAACTTTTCAACCCACAATCTGGTCGCCTGGATGCCGTGCGGATCGGGCGTGAGTTGAATGTACCGGTTGCGACGTTCTGGACGACTCCGACACCCGCGCCGACGGGTAAGCCTTCTTGCCGCTCCTTGGGAGACGGGTTGAGGACCAGAGCTCCGGGAGATTTACGCTGCACCCCAGCGTCCAGAGAAACGCTCTACTGCACATCCACGGTGTGGAAGCCCAATCCATAGAGCAGAGCGGTGACGCTGGTCCGGGCGTTCTGGCGGGCTTTGTCCAGAATCCCGTCGTCGAGCGCGGCCTGGGCAATCTGCTGTTCGGCGGCCAGGCGAGCCTCGGATTCCAGGTTCATGTCGGCGTCGACCAGGAGACCGGTCGTCCGGGAATAGATCCGTGAGCGCGCGTTATCGATGCGTGTGCTGAGCACCTGCGGCGCGGGCAGTCGAACCCGAACGGCATCCCCCTTCACGGACACATCGCCCGCCTTGAGCTGGCCCAGATCGATGCCCGCAATCACCTCTCCGTGGGCTATGAGAAGAAGCTTGTCGCCAACCAGAAAGTCGGGCACCCAGGCGCTCTGGCGGCCGCCCTCCACGATCTTATCGAGCGAATAAACAACCGTTTCCAGGCGCGACAGTTGACGAATCTTCTCAACGACCGCAGGGGACGAAACGTCGATGCTGGTGCTGCGGCCAGTCATGTAACCGGCCACCCGGTTCCACAATCCAGTTTGCGCGACGTGAGCAAAAGCCGAGAGCAGCAAGAGACCGAGCACGATGCCAACGGCGAGTGTGATGAGCCAGACCGGTCGGCGATCTATCTGCATCTGGCTGGAACGGTCGTAGGCTCTCATGCCCATGTCTACTTGGATGCTGCCCCGGAGCTTTGGGGCAGGGGTTATTGAGATCGCTTCGGAGGGTGCCCCAGATCTCAGGGGGTAACCGAATCCGGATGTCCCAGGTCTCGCCTTTAAGCCCAGGGAAGCGACCTCCCCACTCCGCCTATTGAAGGCGGAAGCTGCCGGGCGCATCTCCAGGGCGAACCGGCGGGGCCACCGTTGGCATTATTTTGCCAACTTCTGGCGTGCCTAGGTGCAGTCGGCAGACTGCCAGACTGCGTCGATCTCCCACCACAGCCGGACGTACACGGTCACTCCGGTGGTCGGCAGATCGCTCACGGTCTCAGTGGTAGCCGTCGTTGCACCCGATTCATACAAGTTGTGCGAGCCCACTCCGGCGGTGCCCACGTATAGTTGGTAAGCCGCAGGCCCGGCCCCGGCCGTCCACGTAAAGGCCACGCTCGAACCTGCCAAAGTACTGCCCGGTGTGGGAGTGGTGAGCACCGGAAGCACCGGCGTGCCCGCTTCGGTGTAGGTGTAGTCGGCAGAGGACCAGGTGGTGCCAATCAACCACCACAGCCGCGCGTACACGGTCA
>JBEKZJ010000253.1:0-5847 GCA_049509995.1 Occallatibacter sp.
CCAGGCGCCGGGTGGAGGTTGGCTCTAACGTCATGAATGGGTGCCCCAGGTCCCTCGCTTTTGGGGACCTGGGAAAGCAGAAAAGCCCAGGAGTCACGGATCACTCCCGAAAAACGCCGTTGTGGCGACCGACTCGATGGACTCGCATCGGCGTCAGCCCGCGCCCAGGTCTACATCTCGTGTATTCCGAGGCATCACCTGAAGACACCCTCCCAACGCCACCGGACGCTGACCATCCCGACCCCGAGTCCCTGGTCCCTGTTCCCTGCCTTCCGTCACCTCGAATACCTCTTCCTCCACAGCTCCCTCTCCGCAATCTCCAACGCCCGGTCCTCGAGCGACCGCGGCCACGGCACAATCCCGTAAAACCAGGTCGCACTGCATCGCCCACGCCAACTCCCCCAGCCGCTTCAGCGTGATCGTGTTCTGCTGCTCCGGCTGTTCCATCTGGAGGGCCATCTTCGGCGAGAACTCCATGTACTCCGCAATCTCCCTCACCGGAATCCCGTCACCTGCCGCATCGCCCGCAACCACCCCTCCGGCGGCAGGACGTCGTCGCTGGAACGGCTGCCCCCTGTCCTCCCTCCCCTGACAACCGCAGCCTTCTATGTAGACAAAACCCAAGAAAAAACATGCCAAAAACACTCGGAAACGCACTATTTAGCGCGTTTTTAGCCCACTTTAGGGTAGCTCCAAACGAACTCCGGCTGCCGTTCATAACCTTTCCCTCGGCCCTTTTTCCTCCGCCGGTTGTATGAACGGTGCGTCATGAACTTTTTCGCAACCTTCCAAACCAACGTTTGCCCGTCAACCCTCACCTTCCAGGCCACCGTTGGGCCTCCGGACGTAACCATCCAGGCCAACGTTTGACTCCCGAAAAACAAAAAAAACGCCCCCCGGTCACGCTTGCCTGGAAAGTTTCCAGGTCTGCCAACCGGAGGGGCGAGGAGCCGCAATCACAAGAAAACGCGCTCTCCAGCATGATCCCTCTGAGTCGGATCGCACCGCCTCGCAGGAATCAGCCTTGGGCACATCTTCTGGACCAACTCAAACGTAATGATTGCCTTCCATCCGCGAAAGGTTCCATCGGGTACCATGTCCCCCGGTTCGAGGCTAAATCTCTATTCCCATTCGGTTTAACCCGGTTCATTCCAGTATGGACAATCGTCTTTGAGGGACGTATGATACCCCGTGCGGAGGAACCAGGGGATGTCCGTGGGTCCAAAATCCGTGCCCGACGCCGCGCCCCCCAACGCGGCCCCAAACCCTGTGCCGGACGCCGTCGCCATTCGCCAGCAATTGGACCGGCTGCTCGTTAACCCGCTCTTTTCCAACAGCAAGCGCTATCCTGCCCTGCTCGCTTACACCGTCGAACAGACTCTCAAGGGCAACGCCGCCGAGCTCAAGGAGCGAAACATCGGCATCGAAGTCTTCGGCCGCTCCCCAACCTATGACGCCAATGCCGATCCGGTGGTCCGCATCACCGCCGGCGAGGTGCGCAAGCGCCTGATGCAGTACTACTACGACTCCTCCCACGTTGGGGAGCTGGTGATCGAGCTCCCCACCGGCTCCTATGTCCCCGTCTTTCATGCACCTGAGCTTCCCCCGCAGCCCGAAGTGTCTCCGTCCGCGCCTGAGTTGGCGGCGCTAGCCACCCCCCCCACCCCCAAAAAACTCGCACCGCGCCTTCCCTGGGCGCTGGTTGCGGTTCTGTTTGGGTTGGCCCTCGCTGCCGGCTTTGGAATCGGGTTGCGGTACCGCGAATTCCGCGACTTCCAGCCCCCGACCTCCATCGACCGCTTCTGGGCGCCCATCACGGATGGCACCGCGACGGCCACTTACTGCCTGGGCGAGCCGGCCAGGAACATCGATGTAGGATCGATCAATTCTTTCGATGCTCCCGTGAAGGGATCCCAGCCGGAACCGCTTTACTTCCGCCTGCACCTCTCCGGCCACCTGGCCCTCGCCGACGTCATCACGCTAACCCGCACCGCCGCCGCACTGGAAACGCGCCACAAGGCCTTTCGGGTGCTTCCCGCCTCCGAGGCCAGCTTCGCCCAACTCCGCGAAGGCCCCATCGTGCTGATTGGAGGCTTCGACAACATCTGGACGCTGCGCGTCACGCAGAAGCTGCGCTTCGGATTCGAGTCGAAGGATGGAGTGGCCTTGATTGTCGACCGCAAAAGCCAGAAGCAGACCACATGGGCAACCGCCTGGGATCTGCCCTATCAGAAGCTCTCGCGCGATTATGCGATCGTGGCCCGCATCCACGACAGCACCACGGGGCAGCCGGTGATCGTCGCCGCCGGAATTTCCGAAGAGGGCACCGAGGCCGCCGGCGAGATTCTTTATAACCCCGTCTATCTCGACTCGCTGCTGGCCAAGCTCCCGTCCAATTGGGAACAGTTGAATATGGAGGCCGTCATCGAGACACAGGTGATCGAGGGGCATCCCGGACCGCCTGGCATTCTGGCCGTTGAGACTTGGTAGAATTCTTCCGCCCCATCCAGTCCGTAACTTAAGTAAATCTCTAAGTAAATCTCGGGGGTTATGCGTAGTTTCTTGCCGAATTCTCTTAAGGAATGAGCCAATGGACGGGCTTGCCTTGCCCATCAATCGACAGGAAAGCCTCCACAAACCGATGATCGAGCGCATGGGTTCCTACATGCCCTGCGCCTGGTCTCGACGCAGCACCAGCGCGACCAGGTGGCGATGACCCGGTATCGCCATCCACCAATCCGGCCAACTTCCGCTGCTCAAAACGGCGGGCTCCTCTTTTTCGAGGACGCTATCGCCCCGTCACTGGGCCGCCTTCTGCGCGTGTGAAAAAGAGGCAGGCTATTAGTTACTTACGCTTCTTATTTGGACTTGGCCTTCTGTGCGGCCCACCGCTTGCGCTGCGCATCGGCAATCCGCTTCCGCGCCTCGGGGCTCAGCACGCGGCGCTTCTTGGCCGTCGCCTTCGCCGGCGTCTTCTTCGTTTTGGGCTCAGTTACCTTGGCGGCGACTATGCCGGTGTTGGCCAGCAGGGAGCGAACCTGCGAAAGCCTTGCAATCTCTGCATCGATTTGGGCAAGAATAGAGTCAATAGCCATAAGTCAAGCATAACTCAGAATTCCGCTTTTGCATAATCTGGCGCGCAGATTTCGCCAACTTGCGCGCGCATAATCCGCAACAATTCATTCCGGCTTGCCCACGGCTTTCTCCTGGTAAGCTTTCTGCAGAATGAAAAATGCCAGCTTTTTCTGCCCTTGGTCGGAGATAAGTCCCTTGCGGTTGAAACCATCCTGGATGCCCGCCAAGTTCCGCGTCGGAGAACGGAAATCCATCAGAATCCACGCGCTCATTCCTCTAAGTTGCGGAATCCGGTTGAGCATTCCGAGTTGATGCCTATAGATATTGGCTTGATACTCCTCGGTCCAGCGGTCGTTGTCTCCGCCGTGCAGTCCCGCCTTTGCGCCGCCGCCGAATTCGCTCATAATCAGGGGCTTCTGGTAGTCCACGCGCCACTCCGTTGTGTCGGCGCCCTCTGGAGTTTGCTCATACCAGCCCACATACTCGTTGGCGCCGATAACATCCAGCGCCTTTCCCAGTGGATCGTCGACTATCTTCGTATCTCCCTCGCCGCGCACCAGCAGCGCCGCTGTAATCAGCCGCGTCGGATCGAGCTCCCGCGCATGACTGGGCAGGGTTTCAATAAAGCGCGTCCGCGCTTCGTTGTTGGGCGTTTCGTTGGCCATTGACCATAAAATGATCGCCGCGTGATTGCGCGACGTTCCAATCTCCTCGTCCAACTGTTGCTCGGCCTTGGCCAGCACCTTGGGATTGTCGAACTGGATTGCCCAATACACCGGATTCTCCGACCACACCAGCAATCCCATCCGGTCGGCCGCCCGCAGCATGGTTTCATCATGCGGATAATGCGCCAGGCGCACAAAGTTGGCTCCCAGTTCTTTGACCCAGCCCAGCAGCGTCTCCGCATCTTTATCTGAGTAAGCGCGACCGGTACGGTAAGGCGCCTCGGCGTGGATGCTGACCCCGCGCAGAAAGATCGGCTTCCCATTCAGCAGTATCTCGGTGCCGCGCGTCTCCACGGTGCGAAGGCCGATCAGGTCCTCGATTGCGTCCTGGCCCGCGCGCACCTGGACTTTGTAGAGCTTGGGCGTCTCCGGCGACCACCGCTCCAACCCCTGCACTGCCATATGAATCGCCGCGCGGCCTTCCTCGCCTGCAACGGCGGATGTTCTTGCGCCTAACTCCGGAATTTCCACCTCGACCTTTGTTCCCTGCTCGCCACCCTCTACATGCACCCATCCGTCAATTAAAAAGCCCTCCGTGCGGCCCAGGTGCAGATCATACTGATCGATGAAAACTTCTGGAACCTCGATCAGCGAAACCGCACGGGTAAGACCGCCATAGTTCCACCAATCGGTCTTGAGCGTGGGAACGCCGTCCGCAAGGCGCGTGTTATCCACCGCGGCCACCACAAAGTTGCCGCCCGCATGCACCGCCGCCGTCACGTCGCAGTTGAAGCTCGTAAAGCCGCCCTCGTGTTCGCAGACCTTTTCCCCATTCACCCAGAAAGACGAGCGATAGTTCGCCGCGCCCACATGCAGAAATATCCGCGTATGTTCCTTGGGCTGATAGGTGAAGTCGCGCTCATACCACACCGGCCCCTCATAGTAGAAAAGCGACTCGCGCTGCGTGTTCCAGTCGCCCGGCACCTTCAGCGTCGGCGACTTGGCAAAGTCATACTCCACCGGCCTGGTATCGCCGGGCTGCTGCTTCTGGTCGCGGAAGTAACTTGAGAATCCATTCGAGTATGGATCGACGATCGTGGCCCAATCCCCATTCAGAGAGGTGGCGGGCCGCCGGTCCGCTCCGGTAAGAACAATCGGCGCGCGCGCCGGCGCTGTCTCGGCCCACAATGCACTGGCCGCAAAAAGCGCTCCCGTGGCAGCAACCAGGACAGTCCCGGCGGGCATAACTGCGCTACACCGTGCAAACAGGCGGGCAAACAGTGGTTTCATTCCAGACCCTCGACAATGTGCGATTGGATTGGAGCCATTGCCGCAATTCAACGCGCGCAAGCGGCTGCTCCGGACGGACTCGCAATCTTATCGCCTGGCAGCCCAGCCTGTATACTTTGAAGCCGCCGCAACAGGGCGCTGCAAACACCAAGGGGATAAGCCTCGCAGCCTATTTCCCTGGACTTGTCTGATGATGGAGCGATTTACATTCCCAGATACTCCACATGCACATAGGTGCCGAGCCGCACGTTGTAGGCCAGGTACCAGCCGATGTGGTCGGGGTCCTCGTATATCACGATCTGGTCGGAGTCCCACAGCCATCCGTCACAAAACCCAATGTCAAAGGCCGCCACGTCCCAGTACCACCCGTTGAACCAGAACCGGCCGGGACCGCCGCCGCCAAGACGCCATTCATGATCGCGGCCAATGCCGCCGGTGAATCTGCCATGCGCAAAGGGATGGTCCAAATGATAGTTCGCGTCGTTGCGGCCCGTGTCATGACCCACCCAGGTCTTCCCGTCCACGTGCGGGACGTTGGGGTGGCCTGCCTTGTCGCTGTAGTTACGCTTGGGGTCGGGCGCCTTCGGAGTGCCTGTGTACGCCTTGGGCCCATGCGCCGGAACGGCTTGGTGGCCGCCCCCCGCGGCATGGGATTCCCCACCAGCTTCGCGGTGCTGGGCAAACGCTGGAACAGCAAGAACGAGCAATGTAGCAAAAGCTAGCTGAATGGTCTTCATCGATTCCTCCGGATGCCCTCAGGGAGATCAGCTATTCTCTGCTGCTCTTTTCCCTTTTGTGGGTCATCACCAACAACATT
>JBEKZJ010000254.1:0-5728 GCA_049509995.1 Occallatibacter sp.
GTTTTACGCGCTTTATGTTGGGTTCCAGCCGGACCCTCCGCGGTTTTTTGCACCCTTGGAACAGGACGTTTTTGCCACTTCGCATGAGGCCCTTCCGTTTGTAGGCTTGGGGGCCGGCATTTTCCTTCTCTTTGTAGGCTTATAGCACTACACAGTTTGTACGCTTATAGCACTACACAATTTCACAGTGCGCTGAATTGCTCGCTGCCCCGCCGATCCCGTTTCCCTGATCCCTGTTCCCTGTTCCCTAATCCCTGTTCCCTGCTTATAGATCCCGCCAGTTTGCCCCAAAAGCCAGGTCGGCTACCAGTGGAACATTGAGCTTCACAACCCCCTCCATCTCCGCCCGCACCAGCTCTTCCACCTCGGCGGTCTCCTCAGTGGGAACCTCGAACAGCAGCTCGTCGTGTACCTGTAAAACCATGCGCGTCTTGAGCTTGCGCTCCGTCAGCTTGCGGTCGATGGCGATCATGGCCAGCTTGATCAGGTCGGCCGCCGTGCCCTGTAGCGGCGTATTGATGGCCGTCCGCTCGGCAAATCCACGCTGGTTCGGGTTGCGGCTCTCGATGTCCGGAATCGGCCGCACCCGCCCGAACATCGTGCGCACCGACCCCTCCCGCCGCGTCTGCTCTAACGTCTTTTCTATGAAGGCTTTAACTCCAACATACCGCGCAAAATACCGCTCGATGTAAGCCCGTGCCTCCGCCTGCGGAATCCCCAGTTGCGCGGCCAGCCCGAACGCCGAAATCCCGTAGACGATGCCGAAATTCACCGCCTTGGCCCGTCCCCGCGTCTCCTTGTCCATCGTCTCGGCCGGAACGCCGAACACTTCGCTCGCCGTAAGTGTATGAATATCATCGCCTTGCATGTAGGCCCGCACCAGCAGGGGATCATCGCTGAAGTGCGCCAGAAGCCTCAACTCAATCTGCGAGTAGTCCGCCGAAAGCAGTTGCGTCCCAGGCGATGCCGTAAACGCCGCCCGAATCTCCCGCCCCAGCTCCGTCCGAATGGGAATGTTCTGCAGATTCGGGTTCACCGAAGACAGCCGTCCGGTCGCCGTAGCCGCCGCCATAAACGTCGTGTGTACTCGCGACTCCGCGTCGGCCAGCAGCGGTAAGGCATCGATATAGTTGGACTTGAGCTTCGCCAGGTGCCGGTATTCGAGCACCAGCCTGGGCACCGCGTGCTGTTCGGCAAGTTGCTCCAGCACATCCTGCGCCGTTGAAACGGCCTTCCCCTTCCCCCGGCTCACCGGCGCGGGCAGGCTCAGATGCGTAAAGAGCACTTCTCCGAGTTGCTTGGGCGAGTTGATGTTGAATCGCCGTCCCGCCAGCTCGAAAATGCGCTCGCCCACCCGCTCCAGTTCCACGCTAAACCGTTTGGAAAGAACGTCCAATGCGCCTTTGTCAATGCGCACCCCGGCCCGCTCCATCCGGAACAGGACCGGTGCCAGCGGCAGATCAATCTCCTTGTAAACCCGCCCCACCCCCGCCTTTTCCACCTCTGCCCGCAGCGCCGGAACCAGGGCATGAATCGCCGCCGCGCCCGCCGCCAGCGAAGACGGCGCCGCCTGCCCGTGCCGCGCCGCCACATCGGCCAGCGACTGCGTTGCGTGGGTTGGGTTCAGCGCGTAGGAGAGCAGCATCGTATCGTCGATCCGGCCCCGCAGCTCAACCCCCCCCCCGCTCAGCACGTGCAAAGCCAACTTCCAATCATGCAAGCACTTAGCCACTGAAGCGTCTTCGAGCTGCGCGCGCAACTCGGCCGTCAGCGGCAAGCGCAGCGCCGTTCCCGGCTCCGCGCACACGCCCACGCTGAAGCTGGTCTGTTTCTCCGCAGCCTCAGCCACATCCAGCAACGAAAGCGTCTGCGGCGCCTCGTCTTCTGCCTCCTCAACTGCGGGCGCAGCCGCATTGAGCGCAAAGGCAAAGCCATGTTCCCGCGCGGCAGCGTAGAACGCCGCGGCCTGTTCCGGTGTCGGCTCGTCAATAAACTCAACCAAAGGGCTGCCGTCCGCAGGACCAAGGTCCCGGAGCATGGACGTAAACTCAAGCTCCGTAAAGAGTTCGCGGCAGGCCTCGATATCCGGCTGCTGCGTCTCCATGGCCGCCAGATCCAGCTCGAGCGGCACGTGGCTGTCGATGGTGACCAGTTCTTTTGAGAGCAAAACGGCGTCGCGATTCTGTTCCAGCGATTCGCGATAGCTCTTGCGCTTGACCTCGCTAGCCCTGTCCAGCACCGCTTCCACGCTGCCAAACTCCAGAATCAGCTCCACGCTGCCCTTGTCGCCGATGCCCGGCGCGCCGGGAATGTTATCGACCGCGTCGCCGCGCAGGGCCATCACATCGACCACCTTCTCCGGTGGAACCCCAAGCGTTTCAATCACTTTGGCGGGATCGAGGATCAGGTTGTCCTTCTGCGGGTTGAGGATCTTCACCGTGGGCGTGACCAACTGCATCATGTCCTTGTCGCCGGATACGATGAAGACCTCGTGCTCCTGCTCGGCGGCCTCGCGGGCCAGCGTGCCGATCACATCGTCGGCCTCAAATCCCTCCGCCTCCAGAATGGGGATGCGCAGCGCCACCAAAGCGCGCCGAATGTACGGGATTTGCCGCCGCAAATCCTCCGGCATCGCCGCGCGATTGGCCTTGTACCCCTCGTACCCCACCTCGTCAAAGCTCTGCGTCTTGCCGTTCCATTTGCGCAGTGTGCCGATGGCCCGCGCCCGCTCGTCGCGAAAGACCTCACCGCTCACGTCGAACACTGCGGCAAAGTAAAACGGCGCAAAATCCTGCCGTAACTTCTTGATCATGTTGACGAAAACGTAGGTGGCCGCGGTGGGAAGGCCGTCGCGGGTGGACATGGGGCGGCTGCGCTGCATGGCGTGGTAAGCGCGGAAGATGAACGACATGGTGTCGAGCAGGAAGACGGGCGGCTTGGCTTGGTCTGTCACGCTAGAGAGTGTAACAGGGGGCAAGGGACATCGGGTCAGGGCCCAGGGAATGGTGCGTGAGCGAGTCGAAGTACGGTGGGCGAACGAAGCCACAACAAGTCTGGAGGATGGGCAAATTCGGCAATGGATGGTGTTGAAAGACGTACACCTGAAATCGAAAAAACGGGTACAAATACGCGATTCCTGCGCGCGAGCGTTGCAATGACTTCTTTAGAATGTTGCAGCCGGCGGCCCCGTTTGTGATGGCGCCCTTGGCTACGCACGTGCCCTCCGCGTCGTAAATGTACTGCGTCATGGTGTAGATGCCGGCCACGGGCTCGCTCTTGACAGCGCAGATGCGGCGCTCGCCGTCCTAGCTATAGGTATTGGCGTTGTCGCTGAGAACGTTACCTGCGGCGTCGTAACTCTGCTCCATGCGCATGTCCTCCATCCCAGGTCTCTGAAGCGAGACCTGGGGCACCCATTTTCTTACACCCCAGACCTGGGCCACCCGCCAAGTTGTGCCCGGTGGTATCCCCGGTCCCCAGGTGCGAGGGACCGGGGGCACCCTCATTTGTGGTTTGGATTGGACGAAAGGACGGGGCCACCCGCCGACAGACGATTCTGACTATCTTCTTGCATTCCAAACTTGTTTCAACTCGCGTCCGAGGCCATCCAGGTCCGGAAAGACAACCGATTCGGTTATGCCCGCATCCTTGAGTTCCTGCTTGATCGTGTTAATGGAGCCCACCGGTATATTCATTGCGATAAGGCGGGAATCTTTATCTCTTGCCAGTTCGGCGAGCCAGGTCGGGTCTGTGCCGAAGATCATGAATCTGCTCCGCTGGGCGGCGACTCGCCTCGTAAGGTGAGGAGAATCCCAGAGCACGGGAGTTATCGGGGTGGCCAACAATTGCTCCCGAAGATCGGCCTCGTCGCAAGGAAGGTACAGTCGATCTGAATCATCTTCGTATGTGTCCTGCGGGTTCTCTTTCCAATATTGCTTCCACCTCTTTTCGGCGTCTTTTTGATCTGGGTGCGCTCTTAGAATTTTGACAAGCCAGTGCGGATCAAGAACGTAGATGATAGAGCCTGTCTTCGGAGGCGTAGGCTTATCCCTTATGGCGAAATGCAGAGCAATAAGTGCCCCATCCGACCAGTCGAGAAGGCGGGTTGGCACCCCATGGTGTTGCATAAGGAAGTAGGAGTCCCACTCGCCGTCTTCTTCATTGGGATTCGCATCCGAAAGCTGAGTTGAGCATCTTCTGAACTCCTCATAAAGCTCATTTTCAATCTCTAGCAATTTGGGCACTGATTTGCGCGCTCTCCCCTCTTTGGGTCGATAAAGTCCGGGCTGTAGGTGAGTGCTGCGGTGCGATGCGTCCTCCGCTCGGAACCAAAGCTCCTGATGCCGGCGGAGCTTCCAGCGTTTTCTGAGGTCGCGCACGGCTGCGAGCAACTCCTCAATTGACCGGACCGTGTTCACGCCCACTCCCAGCCTCCCATCGAACCGTCGACTTCAATTCGCGATTCTGAAGTCTAAAACTCTGAATTCAACTTGTCCCTTTGCGGGATCCTCGGCACGATAATTCCTGCCAATGCCGCCCGGGGGGTCGCTTGGTAGGTATGCCTCAACTAAGCCGAAGACGCTGAAATCCAAATCGTCGCCGTGGAGTCTCTTCGCCAACCCCGGAGGCAGGACGCTCGGGTAACTAATGGCGTTGAAGTCGATCGGATTTTTGTTTCGATCGTAAAGGATCACAAGGCAATAGACGTCCCTCACTGGGCTCGTCATTTCGTTGCGCAGGGAAAATGTGTAGCCCTTCCCATTATCGTCCCATCGAAACTGGCCAGCGACGACTCCCGCCGTGGCCGGGCTCCCCAAATCTTCAAGAACAGACCGCCCTTCGGACGATTTTACGTTTTGCTGCAGCGGAATCTTTGAAGTTGGATTCAGTCCCGCCAAAAGATGCCGGAGGTACTTAACCGGGATCGCGAAGTTCAGATTCTGTCCTTCGCTATATGTTGCGGCCGTAATACCAATGACTTTACCGCTGCTGCTGAGTAGGGGCCCGCCGCTGCTTCCCGGGGAAATGGGCGCCGTTATCTGCAACAGCGATTCGGCGCCGACTTGACGGATCCCGCTAACGATCCCGGATGACAGAGTTCCCTCCAAGCCCTCCGGATTGCCAAGGGCAAAGATATCCTCTCCAATATCAGGAGCAGCGTCTTCTGCTAAGGACAGCGCTGGGGCATTTGTTCCTACGGCGATCAAGGCGAGGTCAGAACGCGAGTCTCGACCAACAATGCCGTTGATGGGGTATTTGGTGCGCCCTCCAACTATTTTGATGTACCCGCCCGATGCCCCTGCGAGAACATGCAGACTTGTGGCCACAACCCCCTCGCGCACGAAGAAGCCGCTGCCCAACGAGATCGGCTGTTGGTGCGAGTCCTGTAGAACAAGCAAAGCAATGGAGGGAAAACTGGATTTGGCGACCTGCTTTGCGGTCTGTGGCGATGCGAGAACACTGACCAAAAGAAGTGAACCACCTGCGACAGACCTGAAGAAGCTAGCGAACTGGATGCGCACGGGCGACTCCTGAGAGGAGGACCTTTCGAACGGCCAAGTCTATCATGTCAGCACTCAGCAGCTGCATCAAGGCGCAAGCTTCAGCTCGCCTTCCCATCGGGCTACTACGGCGGCGGCCTGGCAGTTGGCGGGTGGCCCAGGTCCCCTTTGGTAAGACTGGGTGCCCCAGGTCCGGATTCTCGGACCTGGGAACAAGAAGCTTGCCA
>JBEKZJ010000255.1:0-6400 GCA_049509995.1 Occallatibacter sp.
CGCTGGGTAAGACAGGCAGTTGCCAGGTAGCGGTGAGTCTCCACCATGTGGGCGAGCAGGGGAATGCCGTTCTGGGTTGGCGACTATATCTGCCGGAGACTTGGACGAAGGACCCGGAGCGGCGCCAGGCCGCCGGGGTTCCCGAAGAAGTTGTCTTTAAGAAGAAGTGGGAGTTGGCGCTGGACCTGATCGATCAGGCGAGGGATTGGGGCTTGCCCGACCGGATTGTGCTTGGCGATGCGGGATACGGCGAGGCCACGGAGTTTCGCGATGCGCTGGAAGAGCGCGGTCTCCGCTATGCGGTTGGCATCGCGCCGCAGGTCGGAGTTTGGATCAAGCCACCCAAGACTAAAGTGCCGTCATACAGCGGGCGTGGCGCTCCGCCGAAGAACTGGGACTACGGCGATCAAAGGCCGAGTTCGGTGAAAGAGGTGGCGCTGAAGGCCAAGGGATGGAAGCAGGTCCGTTGGCGCGAGGGGTCCAAGGGTTGGTTGGAGTCGCGCTTCCTTGCTCTGCGGGTACAGCCCTCCCACGGATTCGTCCACGGAGATCCGCCGCACAAGGAAGCTTGGCTATTGGTAGAGTGGCCGGAAGGGGAGAAAGAACCGATCAAATACTTCTTTTGCGACCTGCCGGCGAGCTACACCCTGCGCCGCTTGGTGCGCATCACCAAGTGCAGGTGGAAGATCGAACAAGACTACCACCAGTTGAAGGAAGAGCTTGGCCTGGATCATTACGAAGGAAGGAGTTGGAACGGCTGGCACCATCACGTGACCTTGGTGATGCTGGCGCACTCCTTCCTGACCCTGGAAACTTGGCACCATCACGTGACCTTGGTGATGCTGGCGCACCCCTTCCTGACCCTGGAAACTTTGCGCAGTAAAAGAAACTTCTGGGTGGACCCTGCCCAGGACCCGGCGTGAAATCCAATACTTGCTCTTCACGTGGACAGGCAACTGCGCTTACTGCGGGGTCGCGGTGGACCGCTCACACAGACCGTAGCACTTAACGTTGTAATACTAGGGATTAGGGAATAGGGAATAGGGATTAGGGATCAGGCTGCGGGGCAGTGAGCAATTCAGCGCACTGTGAAACTGTGTAGTGCTATAAGCCTACAAAAATAAGGAAAATGCCGGCATCCAAGCCTACAAACGGCAGGGCCTCATGCGAAGCTCGAAAAACGTCCTATTCCATGGGTGCAAAAATCCGCAGAGGGTCCTGCTGGAACCCAACATAAAGCGCGTAAAACAGCTCAAAATTGATGGTTTTTGCCCCCCTTTCGATCGTTTTCGCCCCCCTTTTCGATCCTCTTTTGCGGTCATCAAGCCGGACGATGTGTTTACAAGGGGAGGGGAATCAGAGGCAATTCGAAATGCGCCGCGGGATGGCGCGTTCCCAAGCCCTGCGGTGACGCCATTATGCTCGATATTCTTCGCGCTTCCGAGGGCGTCGCGCTCGCCGTGACCGATGATGAGACTGCGGGCGCTATCCTTGATTGGGCCAGGAATGAGGGAATCTTCCTCTCGCCTGAAGGCGCCTCCGTCACGGCGGCATACGACAAGTTGCCGGCCAAAGGTACTCTCCAGGCGTCAGATCGCGTCGTGCTCTTTATTGCCGGTGCCGAGCTCAAGTTACACGGATGTAACCGCGGCAACAATGAAGCTGCAACGGCCTCAGGTCGAACAGCACAGCGTGTGACGGATCATCGTTCTGCAAGCTCCCGGGGCGAGTCTTTTGCCTGGTCCAAATCGCTCGGCCTTCCTTCGCGGGCCGGGGAGTGATGGCGCAAGCTTTCGAACCGCCGTGTGCGGACCCGTGCCGTCGGTGGTGTGGCAGGGGTCGGCGGGCAACCGCTGCTCCCATGGCGGTCAAACGCCCTTGCATGAACCGCATTCGACCCTTCACGGATGGTCGCGAATCCGCAATCGATCCGGCCAGCCTCCTATGCCACGGTGAGCACCAGCTTGCCGAAGTGGCTGCCTTCTTCCATGCGAGCGAGAACTTCGCGGGCCATCGACCAGGGGAAGTTTTCGCCTACGGGGCGAAGTTGGGTGAGGGAGATGGCTTTGTTCAGGTCCTCGAAGTCCTTGCGTGAGCCGACGTAGATGCCGTGGATGCGGGCCTGCTTGTGAAGGATGGAGGCGATGGGGAACGGTCCGGGATCGGCGGGGCCAGAGAGCACGCCGACCTGGGCGATGGTTCCGCCGATGCGCAGGGCGCGGAGGGAGCGGGGCAGAGTGGCAGCGCCGCCGACTTCGACGATCAGGTCGACGCCCTGGCCGGCGGTTTCCTCGAGCGCCCAGCGGTCCCATTCGGGATTTTCGCGGTAGTTGAGGCCGGCGTCCAGGCCGAGGGAGTAAGCGCGATCGAGCTTTTCGTAACTGCTGGAAATGCCGAGGACGCGGGCGCCCTTGAGCCGGGCCAGTTGGAGCGCAAAGATGGCTACGCCGCCGGTTCCCTGAATGAGGACGGTGGCTCCGGGCTTCAGGTCGCCGGCAGAGAGGGCGTTCCAGGCGGTGACGGCGGCGCAGGGCAGCGTGGCGGCTTCCTGAAAACTAAGGTGTTCGGGGATGGCGACCAGGCCGGTGTCCTCGAGGAGGACGTATTCGGCCAACATGCCGTCGATGTCGCCGCCCAGGGCGTGACGGGCTTTGCCGGGAGTGAGCGGCCCGTCGAACCAGTTTTGCATGAAGATGCCGGCCACGCGGTCCCCCGGCTTCCAGGCGCTGACGCCGTCGCCGACGGCCACCACCTCACCGGCGCCATCGGACACAGGGATGCGGGGGAGCTTCAATTTGGGGTTGTAGAGGCCCTTCACGATGAGCAGATCGCGATAGTTGAAAGAAATCGCGCGCACCTTCACGAGCACCTCGCCGAGCTCGGGCGAGGGGGTGGGACGGTCCACAAACTCCAAAGAATCAACGCCAAACGATGAAATCTGCCAAACGCGCATGAGCGCTCCTCCAGCCTGCCCAGGGAAGGAAGTTAAGTTCCGCGGGACGCAATGCGGCCAAACCCCCGTAGAATGAAGATAGGTCTCGTGGTTGGGAAAGTAAATCGGTGGAGGAGCAAATGGCAAGCAACCTGCAGCATCCGGAGGTCAAACCCGGCAACGGCTTTGTGAGCGAGGACCAAAGACGGGCGGCCGAACAGGTCCGCACCGTGAAGGAACGGCAGAAGCAGTCGCTGCACCTGCAGCGGGAGAATATTCTCTCCCAGAAAACTTCGCATCCGGCGCGCCGCACCGCCCTCGAGGCGGCTTTGGCGCAGGTGGATGCGCAGATCGAGTCGCTGAACTAACTCCCACGATGCCGGGCGGATTCTTCCCTGCCGCCGGGACAGCGCGCGACAACGCTACGGCTGGCGGTGAAACAGCAGCGAGTTGGCCTGGTGGATGGACGTCAGGCTCACCCGCGCAATGTTCACATGTGCCGGCCGGCACACGGCCCACAGGATGGCATCGGCTACGTCTTCCGGCGTCAGCGGGGTGATGCCCTGGTAGACTTTTGCGGCCTTCTCCTCATCGCCGCGAAAGCGCACCAGGCTGAAATCCGTCTCCACCATGCCGGGGTCGATGGTGGTCACGCGCACGGGAGTTCCCAGCAGGTCCTGGCGCAGGCCGTCGTTGATGGCGCGCTCGGCGGCCTTGCTGGCGCAGTAGACGGCTCCGTTGGGGTAGGTGATCTCGCCGGCCGTCGAACCCAGATTGACCACGTGCCCGCGCCCCCGCACCACCATGCCGGGAACCACCGCGCGCGAGACGTACAGCAGGCCCTTGACGTTGGTGTCGATCATCTCGTCCCAGTCTTCGATGTTGCCCATATAGAGCTTGTCCAGCCCGCGGCTGAGGCCGGCGTTGTTGACCAGGATGTCGATCTCCGCCCACTCGGGCGGGAGGGTGTCGATGGCGTTCTGGACGGCGCGGTGGTTGCGCACGTCCAGGTCGATGGAGTGCACTTGGGCGGCGCCGCGCTCCAGGGCGGCCGAGGCCACCTGGGCCAGCTTTCCGGCGCGGCGGGCGGCCAGCAGCAACCGGGTTCCCTTGGCGGCGAAGGCCATCGCCGTGGCCGCGCCGATTCCGCTGCTGGCTCCGGTGATGAAGACGATTTTTCCTTTGAGGCTCATGGAATCATCTAAACAGAATTGTTTGAAGTTGTCTCTGAAACAGTTTAGCCGCGACGATCCAGGGTTGCCGGCCCGCGCAAAAGCGCCAGATTCCCAGCGAATTCCCGGAAAAGCCAGCCGCAGCGGCTCAAGCCCACGGTCATTCTGCCGGCTTTGACGTCCGAGCCAAAGATGCTGCTATTCAATCCCGCCTCTGCGCTGGGCCATGCGGTATTGGCCCACGGCCCAATCCTCGCCGCCCAGACCGGCCTGCCGCGCCTGGGCGAAGACCTCGGCCAGATTGTCGGCCAGGCTGAGCCTTGTGTTGCGTCCGGCGGCGGCTTCGCGCAGCAGCCGCAGGTCCTTTTCTCCCAGCGCCATGGTTGCGCCGGGCTGCAGGGGCGGATGCAGCATCACCTTCCCGTAGGCCGCGTAGAACGGCGATTGGAACAGCGCGCTGTTGACGGTTTCGAGGAAGACTTCGGGGTCGATGCCCTGCGCGGCGGCGTAGACAAAGGACTCGCCGAGCGAATGAATCATGGCGCTGATCAGGAAGTTTCCGCCCAGCTTCAGGGCGTGCGCCTGGCGTGGCTCAGCACCGATCACCGAGATGCCGCGCGCCAGCGGTTCGAGCAGCGGGCGAGCGGCAGCAATGGCCGATTCCTCGCCGGCGGCGACGATCCACAGGCGGCCTTCCTCGGCGACGTCAGGCCGGCCGAAGACCGGAGCGGCCACAAAGGGCTGGCCGCGCCGCGCGTGTTCGGCGGTCAGCCGCTCACTGAGCGCCACGCTGATGGTGGAGAGCGAAATGTGCAGCGCGCCGGGCCGCAGCGCGTCCACTACACCCGCGGCCCGAAGGCCCGCGGACGACCCGCCTGTAGATGGCCCGCCCGCGGACGCTCGGCCTGCGGACGCCCCACCTGCGGACGCTCGGTCTGTGGACGTCCCACCCGCGGATGAATCGCCCCGTGTGCCGAAGAGGACTTCTTCGTTGGCCGCATCGTCGAAGAGCGAGGTGAGGACGGCGTTCGCGGTTTGCGCAGCCTCGGCGGGCGAGCCGGCGAGCGTAGCTCCGGCTGCGACCAGGGCTTCGGCGCGCTCGGGGCTGCGGTTCCACACGGTGAGCTCGTGGCCAGCTTCGAGCAGGCGCCGCGCCATGGGCAAACCCATCTTGCCCAGGCCCAGAAATGCAATCTTCATGGCAGACCCCTCCTCAGACGCAGCAGGCATCCGCGGCTCGCTGCTCTGCCCTGCAGGCGGCAATTTCGGCGTCGATTTCGTCCATCGTCATCTTGTCGGCGCCGTTGGCTCTTGAAATGGCGTGCATCTCTGCCGTGATCGCCGGCGTCGGAGCGATCAGTGAAAAGTAGTCCTCAACTCCCAGGACCACCACCTTGGGTTCTCCTCGCAGGCCGATCAGAAAGCGCTCGGGTTTCTTCGCCGAGGCACGGCGGATGATTTGCCCTGGATTGGAGCGGGCCTGCGCCGAGCTGAGGGACGCCGGAATTTGTTTGCGCTTGGCTCTCACGGGAGTTCGGCCTGTCCGGCCACATTCCGTATGGACGGCGTAGCCCAAGGATAGGACGAAGCCGCTTCGGGGTCAATTCCGACCACGCAGCCCGCGGAAAGTGGAAAACTACAACACGGTGACGATTACGCCGGCGAGCATTGCGCACCTGGCGGAGAAGCCGGATGTGAGCAGCCTGAGCGCGGCGGCAATGGGGATTTCGCGCAAGTATGAGGAGGGATTGACGGCGCTGCCCGCGGTGGTGGGCGAGTTGGACGGCGTGGTGAAGGACGCGCAGGTGCAGGGGGCGAACGGCGTGTTGCCGGGAACGATTCTGCTCAACGGGCAGTTTACCGAGAAGGCGATGGAGAGCCAGTTGGGCGGGCAGCATGCGGTGGTGCACATCGCCAGCCACTTTGTGTTCAAGCCGGGGGACGACAGCCAGAGTTATCTGCTGCTGACGGGCAAGGACGAGGGCGGCCAAGGATTTCATCTGACAGTGGCCGATTTCCGCGACGACCAGAAGCTGGCGCTGGACGATACGGACCTGCTGACGCTTTCGGCGTGCGAGACGGGGATGAGCGGCAACGCAAGCAACGGGCGCGAGGTGGATGGGCTGGGCACGACGGCGCAACTGAAAGGGGCCAAGGCGGTGATCTCGTCTCTGTGGGCGGTGGACGACGCGAGTACGGGCGAGTTGATGGGGGATTTCTACAAGAGGTGGGCTGAAGGCGGAGGCAACGTGACGAAGGTGGAGGCGCTGCGCGAGGCGCAGCTGGACCTGCTGCT
>JBEKZJ010000256.1:0-5651 GCA_049509995.1 Occallatibacter sp.
TTGTCATCACCGCGGCCGCTGCCGCCAGAGTCCTGGGCGCGAACGACCGCGTTCGCCTCGCCTCAATCGGCTGTGGTGGACGCGGCCAGCACCTGATGCGCATGGCGAAGGCGGCCGGCGGGGCTGAGTTTGTCGCCGTCTGCGACGCCTGGGATGCGCGCCGGCGCGAAGGCGCGGCTTACCTGGAGAAGGAACTGCCCGGTTCCAAAGTGGAGCAGTACGCCGACTACCGCAAGATGCTGGAGCGGAAAGATGTGGACGCCGTCATCGTGGCAGCCACGGACCACTGGCACTCTCGCATGACAGTGGACGCATTGCACGCCGGCAAGGACGTCTTCTGCGAAAAGCCGATGACCTCGCTGCCGGAGCAGGGACTGGATGTCGTGAGGGCTGTGCGCGCCACGGGCAAACTGGTGCAGGTGGGCGTGCAGCAGCGCTCAATCGACCATTTCATTGAGGCCAAGCAGAGGTTCTTCGATGGCGGAATGATCGGCCCGGTGCACCTGGTTCGCACCTACTGGAACGCCAACAGCGGCTACCTGACGCCAGTGCCGCCCGGCATGGAGACCAAGCCCGAAGGGCTGGATTGGCAGGCCGTGCTCGGCTGGCTCCCCCAGCGGCCGTGGAATCCGAAGATGTACTTCAACCGCTTCGCCTACTGGGAGTTTTCCACCGGCGGCCAAACGGGAGGCCTGTTCGCGCACATGGTGGACGTCGTCCACTGGTACCTGGGCCTCGCCAGGCCACTGTCGGCCGTGGCCCTGGGTGGCATTTACCAATACAACGACGGCCGCGACACCCCCGACAATATCAACTTCATTCTGAGCTACCCGCAGAAGTTGAATGTGACTTTCGAGGCCACCATCACCGATATGATTCCGCTTGAATCGGCCGATATCGTGTTCTTCGGCGAAAAGGGGCGGCTGAACATCTTCCGGAGCGGCTACCGGTTCCTGCCTGCCGGCGGCGGCGAACCGATTGTGGCCAGGGGCGGTCCGGAACCGGCGCATATGGGCAACTTCCTGGATTGTGTGCGCTCGCGCAGGCAGCCCAACGCTAACGCGGTGGACGGCCACTATGGCGCCATGGCCTGCCATATCGGCAACATCGCATACCAGACAGGCCAACCCGTGAAATGGCGGAGCGAGTGGGACGTATGATGACGCCCGGTATCAATATGGAATTCATCCGCTGCGAGGACAAAAGTTTCGCGGCGGGCGTTGAACGAGCCGCGCAGATCGGTTACCGGTACATCGAGCCGATGGTGCACAATGGGCGCGAGTTGCTCAGCGAGGCGGGTTATTTCCACTCCGTTTCCATGGACGAAGATGCGCTGTGGGTGAAGGATGTCTGCGACGCAAACGGCGTGAAATGTTCCGCCCTGTCGGCGCATTGCCCGCTGATGCGGCCAGAGATCAGCGTACTCTACCTCGAAAAGGCCATCCGCTTCGCCAAGGTGCTGGGCGCCCCCGTGGTGAACACTGACGAGGGCATCCGGCCGTCGTGGTTGACGGACAGCGAGTGCTTTGAAGTGATGCGCTACACGCTGAAGACCGTGCTGCGCACGGCGGAGCGGCACGGCATCTATGTGGGCATTGAACCGCATCAGTCCATCTCGAAGACCACGGACGGACTGTTGCGCATCGCTTCGCTTGTGGATTCGCCCATGCTGCGGGTGAACTACGACACGGGCAACGCGTTCCTTGGCGGGGAAGATCCCTATGCGGGGCTTCAAGCCGTCCTCGACCGGGTGGTTCACGTTCACGCCAAGGACATCTCCATCGAACACGCCGAAGCCGAGAAGGGCAAAGTGACGGGCACGCCCGTGGGATGCGCCTGCGGAGATGGCGTCATCGACTGGGGCCGTGTCACGGGCATTCTGCGCGGAGCGGGCTACAGCGGCGTGTTGTCGGTGGAGTGTGGCACCCCCTTGCAGGCGCAGCGCTCTCTGGCGCATTTGAAGGAGGTGTTGAACCGTGACTAGACCTCCACTTTTCCTCGGCATGACTCTGCTTCTGGCCGCCGGCGCCGCGGCCCAGACAGTCCCGGATCGTTTCTTCTTTGAGGAAGGCAAGATCAGAGTCCTGATTCTTACCGGCCGCAACAATCATGATTGGCGCTCGACGACTCCTTACCTGCGCCACGCGCTTGAACTCACGGGAAAGTTCGACGTTCGCGTGACCGAAGAACCGGGTGGACTCACGGAAGAAACGTTGGAGCCCTATGACGTCCTGGTTGCGAATTACTGCGGTCCGCGCTGGAGCTCTCAGGCGGAGAAGGCCGTGGAGGAATTTGTGAGCGGCGGCAAGGGATTGGTTGTCGTGCATGCCGCGAGTTATCCGTTTGGCGAAACAGCGGTGCTGAGCGAGAACATGGGCCGCACCGGCGTGGTTCAACAACCCTGGACGCAGTGGGGACAGATGGTGGGCGCAGTGTGGTCGGACGCGGCACCGCAGACCGGGCATGCCCGGCGCCACGCCTATGAAGTGAAGTGGCGGGATACGCGGCATCCCATTTCCGCGGGACTGCCCGCCACCTTTCTGATCAGCGACGAACTCTATCACAACTTCCGCATGAAGCCCGGCGTGCGCGTGTTGGCCTCGGCCTTCGATTCGCCCGAGTTCGGCGGCAACGGCAAGGACGAGCCGCTGTTGTGGACGAACGCCTACGGCAAAGGCCGCGTCTTCCAGACTGCGCTGGGCCACGATCTCGATGCCATCGAGACGCCCGGCTTCACCGTGACCTACGCCCGCGGCACGGAATGGGCCGCGCGCAACGCGGTGACGCTGCCCGCGCGAATCGACACCAATCCGAAGAACCAGGACGCGGTGCGCGTGCTGCTGGTCACTGGCGGACATGATCACGATGCAATGTTCTACAACGTGCTGGACGGCCGCCGCGACATTCGCGTGAATGTCGACCCGCATCCGGTGGCGTTCCGCAATGACCTTCGCAACAGCTACGACGTTCTGGTTTTGTACGATACCATCCAGCGGGACCAACTGCCCGAGATGCACCTGCGGAACCTGAAAGACTTCGTTGAATCGGGCAAGGGGGTGGTAGTGCTTCATCACGCGATCGCCGATTTTCAGGATTGGGACTGGTGGTGGAAGGAGGTGGTGGCCGGCCGCTATCTGCTCAAGGCCGATCCACCCTTGCCGGCCTCCAAGTATCTGCACGAGGTGGAGGAAGTGGCGACGCCCAGGCCGGGGCACCCCATCTCGACGAACCTGCCGCAGATGCGTCTCTTCGACGAGACCTACAAGCTGGTATGGCATGCGCCGAACGTGACAGTCTTGCTGACCACCGATCACCCGACCAGCGATCGGGACATCGCCTGGGTGAGCCCGTATCCAAAGTCGAGAGTGGTTTACATTCAGCCGGGGCATGGGCGCGAAACCTGCGAGATGCCATGGTACCGGCAACTGGTGCAGCGCGCTGTGCTGTGGTCGGCGGGCCGTGCGGACGTCGTGAAGCCGTAGCGGGCCCGGAGCGCGGCCCTACCGCCCGCCGCCCATCGCGATCAACGACTTCGTCCAGCCGCAGAAGCGCTCCCGCAGGATGCGCGCGCCGGGGAACAGTTGGCGCACATCGCGCACCCCGAGCAGGCGCACGTCGCGGAGATAGTGCTCGATGTAGAACCGGCGCTGATCGGGCCTGGCCGGAACCAGCACGCTCCACAGGTTCCAGCCGGGAACCAGGCGCTCCTGCCAGGGCTTGGGCAGCCAGTGCACCAGCGGCGTGAGCAGATGCTGTTCCACGGGAAACCAGCGATTGGGCGTCTGGACCCAGTACGCCTTCCCCACCCGCCGAACCTCGGCCGCAAAGAGCCGCTGGCGGCCCATGTCTCCCACGTGCTCGATCACCGAGTTGCTGAAGACCACATCGTATGCGCCGTCGCGAAACGGCAGCGCGCAGCCGTCGCCCGCCACCCATTCCGCACCCAGACCTTGCCCCGCTCTCGGCATGTTGACGAGCGTCACCCGCGGTTTCACTTCTAACAGGTCCCAGCATTCCGGAGTACCGCCGATATCGAGAACGCGCGTCGCGGCGGCGATACCCATGCGGCGCGCGAAAGCGGCCATGCGGCGGCGGCGAAAATGGAGCGAAACGCGGGAGAAATCCACCGCGGTCAGGAGACGATCCAGCCGTCGGCAAGCTGGATGGTGCGATGGCCACGGGCGGCGTTGGCTTCCGAGTGAGTCACCTGTATGATGGTGGTGCCTTCCTCATTGAGCTTCTGAAACAGATCCATGATCTCCTTGCCCTGCGTCGAATGCAGGTTGCCGGTGGGCTCGTCGGCCAGAATCAGCTTGGGGCTGGCGATTACGGCGCGGGCCACCGCCACCAGTTGCTGCTGCCCGCCAGAAAGCTGGCTGGGATAGAGATCGCGCTTGCCCACGATGTGGAAGCGGTCGAGCGAGTCGCACACCAGCGCCGCCCGCTCCGCGCTTTTCACGTTGCGGTAAGAGAGCGGGATATCCAGGTTCTCGTACACTGTCAGGTTGTCGATGAGGTGGTAGCTCTGAAACACGAAGCCGATGTAGCGCTTGTTGAGCTCGACCCGGTCCTTCGGTTTCATGCGGTGGACGGCGTGGCCGAAGAACTCGAATTCCCCGGTCCAGGCCGCGTCCAGCATGCCCAGAATGCTGAGCAAAGTGGATTTGCCCGCGCCGGACGGCCCCATGATGGTGAGGAACTCGCCCTCCTTGATTTCGAGGTTGATGCGGCGCAGCACGTAAGTGCGGCCGTAGCCGGCTTCGTAAAACTTCTCTACATTTCGCAGCGTAATCATGATGTCTTTATTGGTGCCGCAAAGCGGCGGACGGATCGAGCGCCAGGGTACGGCGCGCCGGAATATAGCAGGCGGCCAGCGCCACCGCGCCGAGCATCGCCGGGACGGCGGCGAAAGTCGGAAGATCGCGGGGCTGAACGGTGTACAGCATCGACGCCAGCAGGCTGGCCAGCAGATAGGACGCCGCGATCCCCAGCAGGATTCCAATCCCCGCCAGCCGGGCTCCTTCGCCCACCACCAGGCGCAGCAGATCGCCGGGCCGGGCGCCAAGCGCGGAGCGAATCGCCAATTCGCGCGTGCGCCGGCCGACGTCGAAAGAGATGACGCCGTAAATGCCCACCGCCGCCAGCGAAAATGCCACCAGGCCGAACCCGGTGAGCAACAGCGTATTGAAACGCGCGCCCGAAACCGCGCGATCCACAATTTGCGCCATGGTGCGGCGCTCGGCGAGCGGCTGATCCGGGTCGAGGTCGTGCACGCGGCGCTCGATGGCTGCAGCCAGGCTCTCCGGCGGCCCTTCGGTGCGCACCACCAGCACCATGGTCGACGCGGGCATCTGGGGGAAAGGAATGTAAATGGTGGGCCAGTCGTCGGGCTCCACGCGCTCGGGTTTGACGTCGCCCACCACGCCCACGATCCGGGCCGTGCGCGGTGGAACGGTTTCCATCGCCAGGCGTTCGCCCAGGGAACTCGCGGTGAACCAATAGCGCCGCGCCAGGGTGCGATTCACGATCGCCACCAGCGGCGACTCGGCGGTGTCGGAATCGTCGAATTCGCGGCCGGCTTCGAGCGGGATGGCCATAGCGCGGAAGTAATCGCGAGTGACGAAGCGGATCAGCACGATCGGCCGCTCGCC
>JBEKZJ010000257.1:0-5630 GCA_049509995.1 Occallatibacter sp.
GAAAATGCCGCATCACACTCTGGAATCTGCTTGAAGCGACTGGGATCGAAGCACCTAGCGATACCCTCGGGTTTGTGTGACTCGGCATTATTTCCCGCCTCTGCGGAGTTTTCTATAGGCCGTTTAGAAACTCGATGAGTTCATCGCTTGGTTGGAAGCGAGCGTACTTGCTGTTCAATGGTCTTGTTTTGGCAAGCGCTGCTTCTTTCAGAGCGAGGTGGGCATGGAGATAGATCTGGGTTGTCTCCACATTTTCGTGACCTAACCAGAGCGCAATGACCGAGGTATGCACACCCGCTGCGAGCAGTTCCATGGCCGAAGTGTGCCTCAAGGAATGGAAAGTCACTCGTTTCTCCTGCAGCGTCGGACACCGCTGCTGAGCGATGGCGAGGTATTTGGCAAGCAAGTACTGCACGGCGTCGGAACTGAGCCGCCCTCCATGAACATTGGGAAACAACGCGTGGGCATTTCTCCGAACCGGTTCCTTCAACCAAGCTCTCAAGACGGCGGCGGTCTGTTTTGTCAAAGGTGTGCATCTTGTCTTGCGTCCTTTTCCCAGACACTGAACACGCGCACCGGTGGTCAACACCAAGGCCTGGCGATCGAGACTTGTCACCTCCGATAGGCGCAGGCCTGCCTGCACTGCCAACCGCAGCAACGCGTGATCGCGTCGTCCATTCCAGGTTTGTCGATCAGGCGTCGCAAGTAGCGCCTCGATTTCCTCCCGAACTAGAAAGCTGATTATCGGGCGAGACTGGCGCTTGTTCTGTATTGCCAACACGCGTTGAATGTGCGCAGATTGTGCGGGCTCTTCGTATGCGGCATAGCGGAAGAAAGAACGGATGGCCGTCAGGCGCACATTGCGACTGCTAATGGAGTTGCCGCGTTGCTTCTGTAGATCATCGAGAAACGCACTGACCAAGGGCGCATCCAGGTCCGTAAGGTTTAAGCTGGAAGGCGACTTGCCGCATCGCTTTTGCGCAAAGTTCAAGAGTAAACGGAAGGTGTCCCTATAAGAGGCGATGGTGTGTGGGCTGGCTTGTCGTTGAGCCATCAAACGCTGGGTAAAGTAACTCTCAAGCAAGGCCGGCAGGGTGGGTGTCGATTTCATGGCCGCACCTCCCAGCGCTTTTCCAATCGCAGGGCCGCCTGCTCCAGAAGTTGCGACGACCCTGACAAGTACCAGTATGTGTCGCTGACATGCTCATGGCCCAAGAACGTGGAGAGCACTGGCAAGCGGCGTTCGACGTCTTCACCAGCTTGATACCACTTGAGTAAGATCTCCGTCGCGCAGCGGTGACGGAAGTCTTGCAAGCGAGGCCCGCGACGATCCGACGAACCCCGCAGCCCAGTATGACGTGAGAGTTGATAAAAGACACGGCGGACCGTGGAGACCTCTGGGGGCGGCCACGGGCACAGAGCAGGAAGTTAGCGGCGTACGGGGGATGTAGAAACGCATCCCGCTGCCGCGCGTAGCGCGCAAGAGCACGGCACGCAGAAGCATGTAAAGGGACCAGTCGGCTCTTTCCGAATTTTGCCCCGCGTATCGTGAGCAGACCGTTTTGCAGGTCGACATCATCACGGGTGAGTGCGAGGGCTTCGCTGATCCGCAAACCGGTCACCGTGAGCAGGCCGAACAGGCAACGATAGGTCAAGCCCCGTAAACCGCCGCTCGGCGGCAGCAACTGGGCGGCGTCCATCAGCTCTCGAATCTCTTCCTCGCTATAAAGGTAAGGTGTGGCTCGTTTCGGGCGATGGGGTAAAAGGCTTAGCGGAGGAACTTCTGTGCGCGGATCCGCGCCGATGCAATAGCGCGCGAAAACACGTACGCACATCAGCCGTTCGGCCCACGTGGAGGGTTGCGCATCGGTTGGCTCTGTCGCCCGCCTCAGTGCCAGTTTGGTCGTGATATAGGATGCATCGCATTCTTCCATGAAGAAGACAAAGCGCCTTAAGCGCCGCTCCTCATGCCGCATCTTGAAGCCGAGGTGCCGGCGCATCCGTATGTAATCCTGAGCTGCTTGTCTGAGCGCTTTCATTGCTTACCTCCCGGCCAGCGCAGTGCCAGCGGACGTAAGGCGCAGACATCGACCTTCGCATAAATTTGGGTCGTGTCCGGATGTGCATGACGCAACAGCTGTCCTATCTCCCCCAGCGAGGCTCCATGCTTGAGCATCTCCGTGGCCAGGGAGTGCCTGAATACATGGGCGCCAGTGTGCGGCGAGTCCACTCCAGCGTCGGCCAAGGCGCGTTGGACCAGCGTGGATACAGCGGCAGAATTGGCAAAACCGACCCGCGGTGCATGCTCCCGAATGAATAGTCGTCGACTTGCACAGCGTGGCCGTCCATTCTTCAGGTAGGCGGCGATCGCGCGGCCGAGTTCTGCTGACAACGGCATTTGCGCACGCTGTCCACCCTTGCCACGCACCGTCAAATGACCCGCTTTCCAATCGATGTCGTCAAGCGTCATAGCAACCACCTCGCACGCCCGCAAACCGAGCCGCGCCAACAGCAGTAAGATCGCATAGTTGCGTCGGCCCAAATCGCTGTGCCGATTGCAGTGATCGAGCACCTGTTGTACTTGTCCCGGCTGCAGGAACCGGGGCCATGACGAATATGAGAAGTTCGCCACTGTGGGCACACAGGCAGCAAAATCGGTCGAGATCTCGCCGCGGTATCGCAAATAGCGCAGAAAGGCTCGTAGAGAACCGACGATTTTTTGCGCACTGCGCGGACTGCGCTTGTGAGCGTGGCGCTGAATGAATCCCGTGATATCTGAGCCACGCAGTTCCGAGAACCGCAAAGAACCGCGCCCAAATCGCTCCCGAAGAAACTGATGCGCAAAGGGCAGGTAATTGCACTGAGTCGCTGCCGATAACCCACGCTCTTTCGACAAGTATCGCTCGAAGTCGGCGACTGCCATCTTGCATGCGTCTGCCCGGACCGCTGGGGTCTTATGGTTGATGATCCCCTGATCCCGCAACATGCCAAGGAACTTGTATGGCACGGAGGACGCGCCGCGATAACGTTCCCCAAAACGCCGACGGCACCGAAGATAGCGCTTCACCGTCTGCTCGCCAATATGGTCAGCAGCGAGTCTTTTGCGCTTCAGCCAACGACTGAAGTCGGCCACGACGTGCAGATGCACGTAAGTGGACCTGCGTGAATACCCCTCCTCTTGCAGCAGAGCTTCATACGCATCGATATCAATGCCCAGCGGACCATCGTGCTGGCGACGAATTACACTCGGAAACTTAAAAACCGTGCTCATGCTCATGTCTTCTCCTAGCCTCAAGGATGAGGAGAAGACATCAAATAATGCCGAGGCCACGATCAGCAACAGGAACACAAATCGACCTCTAAAAGGCGGCACTCGGCATTTTCGTCACCGCTTCGCGGTGATGGCGCTCTTGCGGTGGTACCGCTCCGATGAAGATGTCGAGCGGAGGTTACCCTTTTTATCTGCCTATCTTGGCCATGTCCACGTCAGTGACACATATTGGTATCTCAGCGCACGGCCCGAGCTGATGCAAGAGGCGATGTCCCGTCTCGAGCGTTGCTGGGAGGGCCAGTCATGAAATCCACCAAGACCAGCCTAGCCCCGTTGTTGGAACGGTTCTTCACCCAGCGCCTCATGCAGCAGCGGCAGGCCAGTCCACATACGATCAGTTCGTATTGCGACACCTTCCGCATGCTGCTGAAGTTCGCGCAGCAACAGTTGCATACGCCGCCCAACCGGCTCACGCTCCAGGCGCTCGACGCACCGTTGATCGTGGGATTTCTCGATGACCTAGAAAAACATCATAGCCTGAGCGCGCGCAGTCGCAATCTGCGGTTGACCGCTATCCACTCCTTTTTTCGATATGCCGCATTCGAAGCGCCGGACCACGCCGCCCAGATCCAACGTGTTCTAGCTATTCCCAACAAGCGGTTTACGCGGATGCAAGTGCACTTTCTCACACGTCAGGAGGTCAAGGCGTTGCTTGCCGCTCCCGATCAACATACTCGGTTCGGCCGGCGTGACCACGCATTTCTCCTGGTAGCGGTGCAGACCGGGCTCCGCTTGTCAGAGATGACCGGGTTGACGCGTAAGGATGTCATCCTCGGTCAGGGTGCTCATGTCCGCGTGATTGGAAAAGGCCGAAAGGAACGATGCGTACCTCTTGCCAAACCCACAGTGGCCGTGTTGAAAACCTGGCTCCGTGAACCGCCGCGCGGCGATGGACAGATTGTATTTCCTAATCTTCGCGGCACGTCTCTCAGCCCTGATGGTGTGCATTATCTGTTTCTCAGGCATGTGAAGGCCGCCGCCAAGACCTGTCCCTCTTGAATCGGGAAACGCGTCACAGTTCATGTCCTTCGACACACAATGGCCCTCGATTTACTGCAAGGGGGCGTGGATCGCTCTGTCATTGCATTGTGGCTTGGGCACGAATCGGTCGAAACAACTCAAATCTATCTGGAAGCCACGCTGGCGATGAAAGAGAAGGCGCTTGAAAAAACGGAACCGCTGACCAGCAAGTTCTCCTGCTATCACCCTGGAGACCAACTCCTTGGGTTCCTCAACAACCTGTAGGCTCAACAGAACTATGCCGAGTGATTGCCCCGACAATCTTGGAATTGGTCGGGAAACACGGGCGTGAGTATATCCCTCTCCCGGATCGCTCGGCATAGTTCGAAACACGGAATAGTGTCGCAGCGAATGCGGAGATACATGCTTGGTGATGCCTGCACGCTTGGCGGCCTCGCTCACAGCGTGCCAGACAATCTTCTCGGTAATGGGTACATCGGCCCGCCAGCCCTTCACCGTGCCTGGGAAAAGATAGGTCTTGGGCTTCATCCAGCGCCAGTACTCGCGCAGAGTCTCCAGCAGCTTCGGGGTCAGCAGCACGTCGTGATCACGGCCAACCTTGCCCTGACGCACATGAATGACCATGCGCGTGCTGTCGATATCGGAGACCTTGAGGTGGCACATCTCGGCCCGGCGCAGACCCGTTGCATACAGCATCATCATCATGGTGCGATGCATCAGGTTCCTGGCCGAATCGATGAGACGTGCCACCTCTTGCTGGTCGAGTATGGTCGGCAGCCGCCGCTGACGCTTGGGAAATGGGATGTGATCTGGAAGGTATGGCCGACGCAGCGTCTTGATGAAGAGAAAACGCAGCGCTGCAGTGCGGCCTTCGATGGTTCCGGGAGAAAGCTTGCGCTCGCGAAACAGATACGCCTGGTACTGGCGGATATGCTCTGGGCCAAGCCGTTCCGGCGAACGATGAAAGTACCTCGCGAAGTCTTCCACCGCAAAGATGTACAAACGTACAGTGCTCCGAGAGTAGTTGCGACGCTAAAGTTCATCCAGCATCATCTGCCGAAGATGGGTCACGGTAAACCTCCTGTGACCCGAGGCTTACACAGCCAACAACGCTCGAGGACGGCCCACACAGCAGCGTCCACCGCGCCAACGGCTTAGTTCAAACGCCCATGTAGCCGGGAGGAATTCTGGCTTAAGGCTAGCCAAACATATTTGAAATTTGACCCCACCGGTTGCCCGTCCGATGATCTTGTTGTCCAGACGAGAACATGAGAGGGCGACCGATGGAGACGTTCACAAAGCTGTTTGGCAGCCTGCT
>JBEKZJ010000258.1:0-5581 GCA_049509995.1 Occallatibacter sp.
ATTGCGCATGTTGTCAGGGAGCTTTGCTCCGGCTCGAGTCGCTGACTTCCGCTGCTGGTAAAGCGCGATTGCATCTCCCCTTCGCCCCACCTTCTCGCGCTTGAGCTTTCCATCGACCCTATACCGAATCCACCACACGCCGCTGCCGGGAACCTTCTCCCAGACACCGGGGACGCGGGACTGCTCCTTTCGAGGCACTTTGCTCTCCAAGGATCATCTGGTACAAAGCTTCCCCATAGGTATCACCAGCTTCAAGACACACGTCGTCGCTCTTGAAGGATTTCTTGTAAGTTGTTGATTTTATGGTGCCGGGAGGGGGGGTCGAACCCCCATGACCGCAAGGGTCGGCTGATTTTGAGTCCGCAGCGGAAATCTTGCACGACGGAATTGGAAATGGCGGATCGGGACAATGGTCTCGCCTCCCACTTCGCAAAGCACCCTGAATCCTATTGATTTTATCGGCGTGTCACCTCTTTGGATTAACCCATTGGATCAGGAGGACACCTTCAGTCCCGAAACGATTCTCTCTTTTCAACATCTTCCGCACTTAGGAGAAAAGGTGTGCGAAGTATCCGGAGCGCCCCTGAGGAACAAACTAAATATCAAGCTGTAAAGAAGATAAACACAGGTTCACAGGAAGAAGAGAGGTGCAGTTTCGCCGCGGATTACCGATAGAAATAGTACGCAGGTCCGCCGATCGGCGAGGGCGGAATGACAAATGCCTTGAAAGAATGGCGGAAGGTTGCGCCTGAATTGGAGAGCGTGAATGCCGGGAAGAGTCAAGATTCTGATTGGACTCGTACTTGCTGGCGCTCTTTGCAGCTTAAGGTTGATCGCAGGGCCGCCGACGCTTCTCTGGATCCGCTTCGCCGTCTATTTGGCGGCTATCCTGTTGAGTTCCCACATGAAGGTCGCCATGCCGAAAGGCGATGGCACCATGTCCGTCAACTTCCCTTTCATCCTGCTCGGCATTCTGCAACTTTCGCCTCTGCAGGCGGTGGCGCTTGCCCTGGCTTCGGTTTTCATCCAGTGCCGCATTCGTGTCCTCAAACCCTTCACCCTCGCGCAGATCGCTTTCAATCTCGGCAGTGTGGTGATTTCAACCGCCTGCGCCTGTCATGTCTTCAGGTATTCGACCCAGCACGGCCTGGAGATGGCGCCGGCTCTGGCCATGGCTGCCACAATCTATTTCCTCACAAATACGATTCCCGTCGCTATGGCAATTGCCTGGAGCAGCGGTGAGGGCGCCCTCAGTCTCTGGCGCAGCCGGTTTCCCTGGTTCCTTCCCTTCTATCTGGTCGGGGCCTTTCTGGCGGCCATCGTCCATTGGATCAGCATTCGATTTGGATGGTTGACCTCCCTGCTGATTATTCCGGCGGTCTATACCATCTATCGCACCTATCGGGAACAAATCGCCGCGATACGGGAAAAGCAAAGACATTTGGACGAGATCAAGGCGGTGCATCTGCGCACCATCGAAGCTCTCGGTCTGGCAATCGAAGCCAAGGATCAGGGAACCCACAAACACCTTCTTCGCGTCCGCGTCTATGTGGCGGAGATCGGCAGGCACATGAAGCAGGACGAATTGCAACTGCAGGCCCTGCTGACCGCCTCGTTTTTGCATGACATCGGCAAGCTTGCCGTCCCCGAGCACATCATCAACAAGCCCGGCAAACTGACCCCGGAAGAGTTCCACAAGATGAAGATTCATCCTGTCGTGGGTGCCGACATCCTGGAACGTATCCGATTTCCGTACCCGGTTACGCCGATCGTGCGCTCGCACCATGAGGCCTGGGACGGCAGCGGCTATCCCGATGGCCTGAAGGGCGAGGAGATTCCTGTCGGAGCGCGCATTCTGAAAGTAGTGGATTGTTTCGATGCCCTGTCGTCGGACCGTCCCTATCGCCGCGCTCTGCCGCTGGAGGAAGCCCTGGCCTTCGTCAAGAGCAAGGCCGGTATCGAGTTTGACCCGGAGATCGTCGCCATCCTGGAGAATCATTACGCCGAAATCGAGGAATTGGCGCGGGCGGGTTGTCACTCAATCGCCCCTCTGGGGACAGCGTTCACCGTCACCCGGGGTGCGGCTCCGGGTGCCGGATTCGAGAAATACAGCCCCTTCGGAGCCGTCGGCGAGCAACCGTCCTCGGCTGCCGGTGCGCAGCCAGCCTCCGCTAACGAGGCCTTCGATCTGATTGCCGCGGCAAGAAACCAGACGCAGGCTATTGCCGAGGTGAGCGCAGTGCTCGATGACTTCGCCGGCTTCGATGAGTGCACCGCGGCAATGTCGTTCAGCCTCAGCCGGTGGATGAATTTCGACTGCTTCGCAATCTATATGAAAAAGGGCGATTCCCTTTGCGCCTACTATCGCGACGGAGTTTTCCAGCATTCGCTTTCGACGGCCCAAATCCCAGCCCGCGAAGGCTTGTCCGGCTGGGTGCTCAACAGCGGAATGCCCATCGTCAACGGGAACCCCGAAGTGGAACCCAACTACGCCGCGGAACGCGGATCGCCAGGACAGTTGCGTTCCGCGCTTTCCGTTCCGCTCCGCGAAGCGGGTGCGGGAGCCATTGGAGTTCTCACCCTCTATTCAACAAAGGAAGATGCCTTCTCTAAAGATCATCTTCCTATTCTGCTGGCGGTGGAACCCAAGCTTTCACGCGCTTTGCGCGACGCATTCGAGGCCGCGAAAAGCGGCATTACACCTCCCGAGGCGGAGTGCCGGAACTCCGTCGAAGCAACACAGAGCAATGCCAACAACCAAGTTCACCTCCTCGGGCAGCCCTCCTAATCCCCACATCGATAGCGGTTCTCCAATTGCTGTACGCCGAAAGCACGCTCTGAAGTGGCTTCTTCCTTAAGAAAAGCCATCTTCCTCGATGCCGCGAGGGCAATACTCAAATCGAAAGTGCTTTTAGATCGTAACTACTGCTCCACCAGAGCCATCCGCAGCCCAGCTGCGCTGTCGCATATCGGGGCACTTGTGCGCCGAGTAAGGGCGGCAACCCGCTTCTGGCGACAATTTCCAGTTCGTGGAAAACGGAGGATGCGCGGCGCAATCAATGACAGATTGCGGGACTTATGTGCCGGGAGCGACGAGATTGAGCGGCTGAGTCTATCGCCAACTTTCCATACATTACTTCGGTTATTGGAGAAAACACATCCTGCCCCGATAAAGAGAGTACGCAAAGGCGCCGACTCGGGAAACCTACGATTTTTCGAATGGGCGCAAAAGGAGAAACAGAATGGTCTGCAGACAACCCGTGAGCGTCAGGTGGCATACATTACTGCCGGTTTTCGCTCTTAGCCTTAGTCTCTTGGCCGGTCACGTTGCCGCTCAAACAACGACAGCCGCGCCGACGCCCGCGCGTACACACAAGACGAAGGTCTCAAACGACGCGACCAACTCCACGCAATCCATGGTGCAGGTCATCATCCAGTACGCAACGGCCCCCGGAACCACCCAGGTCAATGCAATCCTGACTGCCGGTGGCTCCATTAATTTCCCACTGCCGATCATCAACGGGCTCGTGGCCGACATACCGCAAGCATCGCTGGCTACGTTGTCAACCGATCCCAACATTGTCTTCATCTCGCTTGACCGGCCACTTCACTCGCACGCAAAGGCCCAGGCGTCCGCTTCGTCCATCACGATGGTTCCCGAGTATACCGTGGAGCCGATCAACGCTGCCCAGGTTTGGCAGCAGGGTTACAATGGCTCCGGCATCGGCGTCGCGGTGATCGATAGCGGCATCAACAGTGTCCAGGATTTAGGACCCAATGCTGCCGCAAGCGGTAAGAATGCGCAGGCCAACCGGATTGTCTATAGCGCCAGCTTCGTATCCGCGCCTCCGTCGCTCCAGTCGTCGGCTTCGACGCCGCCTCCCACGCCTGCGCCGGCGCCTGCGCCTTTGCCGCCGGGCATGCAGCCGCTGCCGCCGCCCGCAACATTGCCGCCGCCCACTCCGCTGCTGAACACAACCAATGGTTCGGCCGCCGATGAGTTTGGTCATGGGACGCATGTCGCCGGTCTCATCGCCGGCAATGGCGCTGCCTCAACCGGGCCGCAATTTACACGCACCTTCCTGGGCGTTGCGCCCAACGCAAACCTCGTCAATCTACGCGTTCTCGACGCCAACGGCCGCGGGACCGACTCTGCCGTGATTCAGGCCATTCAGACCGCAATCGCCCTGAAGAGCACCTACAACATTCGCGTGATCAACCTGTCGCTGGGCCGGCCCATCTTTGAAAGCTACACGCTGGACCCCCTGTGCCAGGCGGCAGAGGCGGCATGGAAGGCCGGCATCGTGGTGGTCGCGGCCGCGGGCAATGATGGCCGTACCCTCACTCTCAACCCCGAGGGCTACGGCACCATAGAAGCTCCCGGCAACGATCCCTATGTGATCACCGTCGGCGCGATGAATACCAAGGGAACGCCGGGCATCAACGACGATGTGATCGCCAGCTACAGCTCGAAGGGGCCCAGCTACATCGATCACATCTCCAAGCCCGATATCGTCGCTCCGGGCAACCTGGTGGCCAGCCTTGAGTTCAGCCAGGATTCGCTGGCAGCACAGAACCCGAGCTTCGTTACGCCCATGAGTTTCTACCATAATGGGAACAATTCCAAAGCCTCGTCGGATTACTTCCCCTTGAGCGGGACCAGCATGGCGACAGGCGTCACCAGCGGCGCGGTAGCCTTGCTGCTTCAGGCGCAGCCCAACCTGACTCCCGACCAGGTGAAGGCGTATCTGATGCGCAACGCGGACCGGAGTTACTTTCCGTCAACCAGTGTTGTCGTGGATCCCAACACCGGAATCGCCTACCGCGCCTACTACGATGCATTCACAGTCGGTGCCGGCTATCTGGACATAGCCGCCGCTCTGAAGGACATCAACAGCGGCACAACAGTGCCTTCGGGCACAGCCATGTCGCCGGTCGCGGTCTACAACTCCGCGAACGGTAACACGACATTGGTCACAGATACGACTGCGCTGTGGGGCGCAACGGCTCTCTGGGGCGCCTCCAACGTCTACGGCCAAAACGCATTTGTCGGCGGCACGACAGCACTTTGGGGCGCCACCGCGCTCTGGGGCGCCGGCGATCCCGACGGATTCACAGCCCTGTGGGGAGCGACGGCCCTGTGGGGCGCAGACACCGCGCAAGCTATGACTGCGCTGTGGGGCGCAACCGACATGGAGGGTCAAACAGCCCTCTGGGGAGCCAACAACCTGAGCGGAACGACGGCACTTTGGGGCGCGTCCAACATCCAGGGGCAAGGCGCTCTTTGGAGCACCAACGCTCCATTCGAGTTCTGAGCGACGACTACAAAGGAGGAGCGCCGGCGGAGCAAAACAGCCGCCAGCGCTCCTTTGTCCTTGCCGCCGCAAAACCTCTTCCTAAGCGAGTTGATTGAACAGCAAAAGGTAAGCGGCGATGAGGAAAGCGCTAGATCAGGAGAGGCACAAGTACGCGGAAATGCTGCAAACCGCAAAAAGTGAACTCGACAAAGCCACGAACCGTTACCAGGTTGAACTTGTCCCTCGCCAAAATTCCTTCCGGACGGAAAACGAGCCTGCTTCCC
>JBEKZJ010000259.1:0-5580 GCA_049509995.1 Occallatibacter sp.
GGCTTGCCGGTCCGCATCATCGTTACGATCTGGCCGCCTGAGGTCCGCTTCGAACAGATCGCCTCAGAGTCGAAGATGAACTGCGCTGAGAGGTGTTGCCGCCAATCTTCCGCCGCCCCCTTGGCGGTGTCTTCATGATTCACCGAGGTCTCCGAAGCACCCGTCTGCTCAGTCGGAAATCCATGCCGGACTGATCCGAATTCAAAGCTCGTGTCCTGATTGCGCCAGATGGAATTTTGGCGAGGCACAGGCCCGAGCGGCTTGGCAAAGCCAGAAGTGCGGATGCTGTTGAGAGGCGGATCGTCAAGCCGCGCCGTTCCAGGACTCACATGTCAGCCAACCATCAGAACTTGGCGAAATCGACCACGACCTCTCTGCTCGCGGCAACGGGCTTGCCCCTTCTGGTGGCGGGGTAGAACCTGTATTGCCAGACAGCGGCCTCGGCCTTCTGGTCCAATCCAAACCCGAGGCCGCGCCTCACGCGAACCTCTTTCGGCAATCCGTTCTCGCCCACCAATACCGTGACGACGGCCTCCTGCACCCAGGGATGAACTGCAAACGGATCGGCGAAGTCCGCATCAACCGTGTGGACAGCGATGGGCGCTGTGTACGGCAAGGGGTTGCGATGCTTGTCCACAAACTTCGATTCATCCGGCACAGGCAGATCTCGCTCGGCGATTAGGACTTCGGGAACGGTCTGGCTGCGGTTGGCGCGGAAGACAACTCGAACATCGATCCATACGGGAACCGGCTTGCCCGCCAATCTGCCCGGCTCGAACGTAGAGTGCTTCACCGCCGCAATGGAGGCCTCATCGAATGCCTCTCCGTGCGAGTGCAAGAGCTGAATGTGCGCCGGGATGCCGTTGGCGTCAATGACCATGGCCAACACCGTCATGCCCTGTGCCTCTTTGTCAAGCACGTCGTCTGGATAGGGCACAAAAACGGTGCGAACCAGCCGGGGCGCGGTGACCTCGGGGCCCGCGTAGTACATGCCATCCTTGTCGGGCGCCTGATGAACCGGCCGACTCGGCGATACTGAATCCTGCCCCCAAACGGCAATGGCCGACAGCGCCAGAAGAGCCCATGCATATTCCGCTTGCCGCATTCAATTCTCCAATCTGTACTCTTTGATTCCATGCATCGCCAGGCTGCTCGCCGCGGCTCGTCCGCCAACGCTGCCCCATGACTGGCCGAGTCCGGCTATCCGTTGGCCTCGATCCAGGCAGGCGCGCCCGCCGATGATCTCCATGCTAGGCGCGAAAGGATAAGGATGAGATAAAGACAGTGGAGCAGCGGCAAGCTCATGGCTGGCCCGTTTTTGGACTGGGCGGATTCGAGAAACAACCGCCGGCAATAACTTTCTTAGAAAGAATTCATGACTTCCTTATGTAAGCATAATGCTATGCTCATAACTTTCTTCAAAACCTCCACGGAATCTTTATGGCCTCCACAGTAGCGTCAATGTAAGCCGCCCCACTCCCAAAGCCGGAGCGGATGCAAGAGGACTATGAAGAGCGCTTGCCATGAGGCGCAATACTACCTATTTCTAACGGAAACACTGCATATTCTTTGCGGCTCCTTTACGTCGCTTCGCATAACACTTGGGATGAGGGGGCAATACGAACAAGCTAGCCCCCCTTCCTCATTGAGAGCCAACGCTTGCCAACACGAAGACGCCAGGCGTCGAGGAGATCGGATGCGTATGAAAAGTAACTTCAGGACGGCCATCGCATTGGGAGCTGCAATCTGCGGGTTAACCGCGCAGCTCGCGTGTCAAGCCCAAGACGCGGCTTCGACGTTCACCAAAACCCCCTTGCCGCGAGCCGCGACCGCGGGGCCGCCGGTTCAAGCAGCTTCGGTAGAGTTAGCGGCCGTGGAAGAACCGGGGACGGGCCCCGGCGCAGCAGTCGGCGAAGCGGCCAGCCCCGCCCCTGCCGCGGCAACTGGCACAGCCGGCGCCTCGCCTGCTTCAAGCGCAGCCACTGCGGCGACTGCTTCCGTTGCCGTGCCGCTCAACAACGATGCGGTCATCAAGGAACTCGCGGAGATGAAGGCCCGCATTGCGCAACTCGAAGCCGAGCTGAAGGCGAACAGCGGAGCGAACGATGCGGCCGGCGCGGAACGGGACGCCAACGCGTTGCGTTCGGCTGAGACGGGCGAAGGCAGTGGCTCCATGGCCGTGGGCCAAGCCGCGGCAGGGCCTGCCCCAGCCGCGGCTCCGGCGCCTCCGGAGATCACCGCGGAGGTCACGACCAAGTCGGCGCCGTTCCCAGGCGACTGGACGTGGCTGAACAGCAACGGGCACCAGACGGACAGCCCCATGGCCACCAAGTACTTCACGCCGGAGTTTCGGGCCGACGCGAACTACACCCTCGACTACAACCACCCCGAAGACGACAGCCTGGGTGGATCGACGGAGACCTTTCGCTCCGACGAGTGGCAATTGGAGCAGATCAGCGTCGGCGGCGACTTCCGCATCAATAACGTGCGCGGGCGCATCCTCACCATGGATGGCCTGTTCGCCACGACCACCGTACGTAACGACGGCAGCCCTAACCGCGGCCAGTGGGATCTGGCCAACGCATACAAGTACGTCTCTGAGGCATGGGGCGGATATCACTGGGATGTGAGCCACGGCCTCAACGTGGATGCCGGCATCTTCGTTTCCTACATCGGCCTGTTCAGCTACTACAACTTTGACAACTGGACCTATCAACCTTCGTTCGTTTCGTCCAACACGCCGTGGTTCTTCAACGGCCTTCGCATCCAGTATTTTCCGACGGCGAAGCTAAAGATCGAGCCGTGGATCATCAACGGGTGGCAGTCATATGCCCGCTACAATGGCCACGGGGGTTTGGGCGGACAGATCCTCTGGCGCCCCGCGCCCTACCTGGACTTCGTCTTCAACAACTACGGAATGGGTGAAGACGACGCCGGCTATCCCGGACGTTCTCGGGTCCACGCCGACTACAGCGCGCAGGTCAAGTTCTATGACAAGCCCAGGAACTTTATGGACAAGATTGCCTGGACACTCACAGGCGATGCCGGTTGCGAATACGGCGGCGGCCCTGCCGTCGGCTACTACAATCCGAAGGGGCTCTCCCCGGAGATGGGCACCGCCGATACCTACAGCGGCGGCGTCAATTGTCACAACAGCGCCAACGGCAGACCCAAGCAGATGTTCATCGGCACCATGAGCTACTTGCGCTTCTGGTTCAAGAAGGACCTCTACGCTGTGACCCTCGGCGGCGGTCTGATGAACAACCCCGGCCGTTACCTTACGCTGCTGCCACCCATCGACGGCGCCACGGCCATCACCGGCACCCCGTACTATACCGAGAACGCGGGTGATCGCGCTCAGATGCACGACGGCACAGTCACTTTCGATTACATGCCGAGCCAGTTCATCACCTTCCGCCTGGAGACTGGCTACCGCTACTCCGACACTCCCTACTGGACCGGACGCGGCGGCATCACGCCTCCTGGCGGCAACAACGGCTCTCCGGCACAATATGCCTGCGCCAGCGGCGCTCCCGCCGGAGTGGGCTACTTCCCAACTTCGGCGTCGTTTGCGACCGGTCTTGCCCAGGCGGAATATAACTGCGGCGGCGTGGGTGCGGGTACGAGCGCGATCTGGTGGCCCGATCTGCGCACCAACCAGACCGTCAGCACGGTTGCGATCATGGTCAGGTTCTAGCCGCAAAATCTGCGGAGACGCGCGTGCTAAGTGCGGCCGGCGCTAACTGAAGAAGCAACACCGGGGTTCCTTTGAGTTCCGGTGCTGCTCCAGGACGTTGATATTCTCTACGCCGCGACGAACCCTCAACACCATGGTGGTGAGGGTTCGTCGCGTGGCAGAACGACCGGGAAACACCAGAAGGTGCAGGAAGTCATATGAAAAGCAAAGTTTTGGGAATTGGTTTGATGGCGATCGTTCTGGTTGCTCTTCTGACCACGAGCGGCTGCAAGAGCGACAAGGTGGATGCGGCCGCCGAGGCGCCGCCTCCTGCCAAGGTGGTTCCGGACTTCAATGCTACATTGTTCTCCGTCGATCATCCGGAGAACTTTCCTCTGGCCGCCGCAACAGAGCATCGAGCGCCGGTGAAGCTGACCGTGACCGGCACGGTGAACCCCGATATTGCGCGCACGGTTCCGGTAATCTCGCTGGCCTCGGGCCGCATCGTGGGCATCTACGCCCGCCTGGGCGATGTGGTCAAGAAGGGTCAGTTGCTGCTCAAGCTTCGCAGCGACGATATCTCCGGCGGCTTTGCCAACTATCAGATGGCGGTGGCCGACGAAACCCTCGCGCGCGCTCAATATGAGCGTTCCCAAGAGCTATACAAACACGGCGCAATCGCGCTCAACGACTTGCAAGTAGCGCAGGATACGGAGGACAAGGCAAAGGTGACGATGGACACTGCGGCCGAACACCTGCGTCTGTTGGGCAGCAGCACCGATCATCCATCGGGGATCGTGGACATCACGGCGCCGGTCTCCGGCGTGATCACCGATCAGGAAGTTACCAACGCAGCGGGCGTGCAGAGCCTGGGGACGAGTCCCTTTACCATCTCCGACCTCTCCACCGTGTGGATCGTTTGCGATGTCTACGAGAACGATCTTCCCAGCGTTCACACGGGAGACCCCGCTGAGATCACGCTGAACGCATATCCGGGCCAGGTGTTCAAGGGAACGGTCAGCAACATTCTGCCTATCCTCGATCCCAATATCCGCACCGGCAAGGTCCGCATTGAAGTGCGGAATCCAGGTTTCATGAAAGTGGGAATGTTCGTCACCGCAACCTTCCGCGGACAGAAGGACGTAGTGAATGTCGCCGTGCCCGCATCCGCCATTCTCCACTTGCATGACCGCGACTGGGTCTATGTGCCCACGTCCGACAACAGATTCCGCAGAGTGATGGTCGCTGGCGGAGACGCCTTGCCGGGCGGTATGCAGGAGATCAAATCGGGCATCCAGGCTGGACAGCAGATGGTGACGAATCCGCTCGCGTTGCAAAACGAAATCGACAACAAGTAGCCGCTGAAAGGTAGCTGGGGGATAGATCATGATTCGATTTCTTGTCGATTTTGCCCTTAACAATAGGGTGGTTGTGCTTGCGGTTGCGCTGCTGCTGGCCGCCTGGGGAGCAGTTTCGTTTCATGAGTTGCCGGTTGAAGCTTATCCGGATATTGCGGATAACTATGCAACGGTGATTACCCAATGGCCTGGAGAGGCGGCCGAGGAGGTGGAGAAGCAGGTTACGATTCCGGTCGAGATCCAGATGAACGGGCTTCCGCATCTTTCGCACCTGCGCTCGGAATCGCTCTTCGGCCTGTCCTATGTACTGCTGATCTTCGACGACCAGTCGGACAACGACTGGAACCGGCAAAAGGTGATGGAGCGGCTTGCGGGCGTCACGCTCCCGCCTGGCCTGCAACCGCAAATGGGCACCGACTGGAGCACGGTCGGCCAGATTTACTGGTACACCCTGCACAGCACAAATCCTGAATACGATCTGATGGATTTGAAGTCGATCGAAGACTGGACACTGGAAAAGGAATTCAAGTCCGTCCCGAACATTGT
>JBEKZJ010000026.1:0-41252 GCA_049509995.1 Occallatibacter sp.
TGGCAGTATGACAAAGCCATGTACTGCAAGCGCAACGAGATCGAACGGCTCTTCCGGCGTCTCCAGGGCTTCCGCCTCATCTTCTCTCGCTTTGAGAAACTCGATGTCCTCTTCCTGGGATTTCTCACCTTCGCTCTGATTGTCGAGGCTCTCAGATAGTGTTAACACGCCCGAAAGATTATCGATATGGTCCCCAGACCCATCGAGGGAGTATTGATGATCGCAGCTGTCGGCAACAGCGCGACGGGACCCTACCAAGTGATGTTCGCACCATATGCCAGCCGGGGTGGCGCGCTGGAACCGCGCCAACTGGTCGACCGAGCCGCGCTTGATAAGATCCTTCACGAACTTCGTGTGGAAGAAGAAGAAAAGCAACGTGCCTTCACCGCCTTACAATGCAGTGGAAAACGGAACTCGGTACGAAGATTCGGGAAGCCCGAGAAGCAGCGAAGATGAGCCAAGAGGAGCTTTCAGCCGAGATCTCCGCCAAGTTTGCCTACAAATACACTCGTGCGCAGATCAGCCACATTGAAAACGGAAAATCCGCGCCCGCCGTAAATATTGTTTCGGCCATTGCGGAGATCCTCCGTGTCGAGTTCGATGTCTGGGGATGCAGGACCGGTAGGCGCGGCGAGGAGGCGGTCGGTCACCTCTCCGTCATGCCCCAACAGCTCAGTTTCCCGTTTGACGTTGAGCATTCCTTTTCCGCTGTCGCGCTTAAACTGACCTCCATGCCCGAAAACTCGATCTATCTACAGGCGATGTTCACACGCGGGCAATCGAAGCCAATACGGACGATTGATGCGGCCTGAGCGCCGTCCGCTAGCGCGAGACGGCTTCCTCCTCGACCTCGCGTCGAGGAGCGGCAGCAGCCCTCTCGCCGGCTGCCTTCTCCACCCGCAGCGCCCTGAACGCCCGGTAGACAAACCAGCCTAGGTACCAGCCGTCGAGAAACTTGTAGGGGGTTTCGCCGGTAGTGTAGTGGCCGCAGGGCAGCACCCGCAGCTCGAAGTTGAGGCCATGGCGCCGGAACGCCTCGACCACCTGGAGCGAGTACTCCTTGGGGAAGGTCAGGTCATAATCGGCGTAGATCAGCAGCGCCTTTTTCCCAGGTCCGCCGGCTTCCGGGCTGGCGATCTTGGGGTAATAGCTGCACGGGCTAATGGCCGACCACAGGGCCCGCAGACGGTCCTGCGTAAGGCCGGCTTCCTGGAGCGCCTGCTTTACGTGGCGGGTGCTCTGCCCAGACCAGGTCACGTCTCCAAAAGCTGTAGACGCGTGGTTGAAGGCGTTCACCCTTATGCGTGGGTCGTGTGTGCTGGCCAGAAACGCATAGCAGGAGCCCAGGCTGGTCCCCAGCACGCCGAAGTGTTCGTAGCCCTGCTCCTCCAGCCAATCCAGGCAGCACCGGACATCGACTACCGCCTGCCTGCAGGCCATGATCGTCCGCCCGATGTTGGCGCTTCCCGAGTAGTCTGACCGTTCCAGCTCCGCCGGGCGGCGAATGTCGTGGTAGGGCATCGAGAGCCGCAGCGCCGAAACTCCCATGCGGTTGAAGATCGTGCATAGGGAATTGTGGCTGAAACCGTCGGCATTCCATTGCGGCAGCACCACAATGGCTTGCTTGGGCCGCTGGGGGTCCTTGTGCGCCGGCGCCGGGTACCAGCGCGCGTTCACCTGGTCGTTCTCCGGATAGGGCGTCCGCTCCGGCGAGGTAAAGCGCAGAAACTGCGCCGGCGGAATCTTCCCCTCTGCCGCCTGCTGGCGAATCGCCGCGTCCTGGGCCAGCGTCTCCGGCCGCACATTGGTCGGGAACAGTTGCGGATGCCGCTCTTCCAGCCGGAAATCCGTTGGCCGCTCATACCCGAAGAAGGTATCGCTGTGGCGAATCAGCAGTTCGTTGATCCGCACCATCGCCGCTTCGGCCGCGGCATCGTCGCGCACCACCTCGGGGCTCGGCAACGCGGCGCCAAAACCGTGCGCCTCAAGAAACGGCTCGATCCACTCGAAGCCCCACTCCCGCGGGCGCACCACGCGGTTCTCGTCGCGCATGGTTAGCCGCGTCTCCCACTCGTACATCCAGCGCGCGTATCTCTCTTTGAGCATGATGTTAATTCAAGTTTATCAGCACGGGAGAGGAGCCATGATCGGCGGGGGAAAGAGCCGTGGTGTGGGTCACAAAGCCAATCGCGGTTCTACGCGCGGCGCCGCACCGGCGGGGCCGTAAACGCCCACCAGAGAGCCAGCACCGTCAGCGCCGTCATGATCCCCAGCGAAATCACGCAGTAGAAGCACCACACTTCAAGGACATACTTCTCGATGCGGGTCAGGTAGAGCGAGAATCCCAGCGCAACGAAGGTCAGCCCGGCCAGCCACCGGCGTTGCCCCGCCAGCGCCAGCCCTGCCAGCGTAAGGTAGCCGGCGATCCCGATAGCCGCCACCGGAATGTGTGCGATCTCGGCAAATGGGCTGTGGTTCACGATGCCGCAGTCCCACTTCTCGTTGATGGAGCAGGGCTCCGTTCCGGTCGAGTAGTGGACGCGCAGCGCCAGCGTGGCAACCAGCGCGCCGGCAAGGGCCAGGAGTGCAATCGCGTATCGCATGGTCGTGAGTCTGATGCTACCAGAGCCCCATGCGCCCAGGGCGTGTGCGGAATCCGTGTGCGGAATCCGTGTGCGGGAATGCGCGTGCAAGATACGATAGACAGATGGAGCAGTTCCCATGCGGGCGTCGCGTCGCCTTCTTCGGCGGCAGTTTCGACCCTCCCCATCTGGGGCATTTGGCCGTGGCGCGTGCTGCCCGTGCGGCGCTCGCGTTGGATACCGTGCTCTTTGCCCCGGTCGGCGCGCAGCCTCTCAAGCCCCATGGCTTGACGGCAAGCTTTGAGGACCGCTTGGCCATGACCCGCCTGGCCATCGCCGCGGAGCCGGGCTTCGCAATCTCGCTTGCCGACGCGCCAAAGCCCTCCGCCGCTCCCAACTTCACCCTGGACACTCTGCTTGCCCTGCGCACGGAGCTTTCGCCCGACGGCACCCTGTTTTGCCTCATGGGCGCCGATGCGTTCTTCGGGCTGCGCCGCTGGCGCCGGTCGGCCGAAATCCCTTTCGTAGCTCCGTTGATCGTCGCTTCCCGCCCCGGCTCGCAACTGGACGGCCTGAAGGCAGCGCTGCCCCAGGGCTTAACCATGGAACCCGCGCCCGGCTCGGACCAGACCGGCCCCGAATTGCCCGGCTCTGCTGTCGAGGTCCGGTCCTTCCTTCTTCGCAATCCCGCCGGAGACGCCGCCCCCTTCTATCTTCTCCCTGGGCTGCAAGTCGAGATCAGCGCTTCCCAGATTCGAGACGAGATCCGCGAGCGGATTTGCGACCAGGTCCGCGCTGCTTCTGGCTCTCCCATAACCGGAAACCAGCTCCTTCCCAAAGCGGTATTTGATTACATCCGCTCCCGCGGGCTTTATCGTTAAGGAGTAACTTGCCCCTGCCCAAACGAGGGTCTACGATTGAGTTTGGAGAACTTTTCTACCGAATGACAACAACCGAAGCACGCCAGCAAATCCGCATCCTCGTTCAGGCCGCGGCCCAGGTCTGTGAAGACAAGAAGGGCCAGGACACACGCATCCTCGAGCTCGACCCCATCGACGCCGGCCTGTCCGACTTCTTCCTCGTTACCTCAGCCACCAATGACCGCCAGGCCATCGCTATCGCCGATGAGATCGAGCATCGCCTCAAGAAGGATTTCGGCGTCTTTCCCAACTCCGTTGAGGGCCGGCGCCATGGCGAATGGATTCTCCTTGACTATGTGGACTTCGTGATCCACGTCTTTCTCGCCCAGCGCCGCGCCTTCTATGACATCGAGCGCCTGCGCAAGTCCGCCCGCCCGCTCACCCCGGCCGAGTTCGACGCCGAACTGAAGGCCGCCCTGGCCGAAAAAACCCTGGCTGTCCGCAGGAAAGCCTCATCCAAGGCCAGGCCGGCTGGGGTCAAGGCCGCCGTTGAAGCCAAGCCGAAAAAGACTGCGAAGAAAGCGCTTAAGAAAGCTCCGGCACGGAAGGCTGTTGCGAAGAAATCCAGCCAAAAGCCAGCTGCGAAAAAGCCGATCGGCAAGAAAGCCTGAGGGCGGCGGCGTTTCCGCAGCTTTTAGGAATGCAATGAGGTTCAAGCGTCGCGCGCGTCATCCGGAGAAAACAAAGGGCGCCCTGAGAGGCGCCCTTTGTTGTTATCCGGGATTGAGATTCGAGACTTGCTTTCCTTTCAGCCTCGCAGCTTAGAACTCAAGGCGCAGCGAGAGCTGCAGCACGCGGGCTCCATTGTTCAGGTTGCCGGGCTGCTCCACGGTCGAACTGATCACGCCGAAGGTGCTGCTGGTGATGTCCTGCTGGTCGTAGCCGTTGTAGACGTTGTTCGCCGGCAGGTTGAAGTTCGGGTGGTTGAACGCGTTGAACGCGTCGGCCCGGAACGTCAGGTGGAAGCCCTCGCCAATGATCGGGAAGGTCTTGAGCAAGCCAAGGTCGGCGTTGAAGAATTTCGGTCCCTGCAGTTCGTTGCGGGGTCCGATTTGGAACCCAATCGGCCCTTCGAACGAGCCTGCTGCCTTCGAAGCGTCGGCGAAGATATTCACGGCGCCGCCCGGTACCTTGGTCACGTGCGTGGCAATATTGGCAGGATTGCCAACCAGAATGCCAGGGGCGTCGTTTGAGTAGCTAGCCACAAAGGCGTTCGACACCGTCGACCACGGAACGCCCGTGTGCCAGATTGCGAGGCCGCTCAGGTCCCACTGTCCGATCACTTCGTTCACCCAGGTGGGCACGGTGTTCGCGAACATCCTCTTCCGGCCGAACGGCAATTGGTAGGTTGCGTCCGTGGTGATGTAGTGCCGGATGTCGAAGTCCGAGCGCGAGCGGCACTCCCGCGGGCGGACGATGTCGCAGATCAGGCCGATGCCGCCGATGCCCGTATCGCCCTGAGAGTTGGCAAAGGACGACGTGTTGTCGATCGAGTGTGAGAACGTGTAATTGAGGTCGTACGAGATTCCGTGCGACAGGTTCTTGTTCAGCGTGAGCAGCAGACCGTGGTAAGTCGAGAATCCCTGGTTGGTGTAGAAGCTGTTCTCAGAGAACTGCGCTGCCGAGCCCACGTTTTGCGGTGCGCCGGTGTCGGCCATGAACCAGACCGTGTCGCCGAAGTCGCCGCGGTAGGCAAACGGCCCCCAGTTGTTCACCAGGAACACCGTATAGCCGGCTCCCACGACGTCTTCAAAGAAGGGCTCCGGCTGGACTGTTGCCGAGGTTGCCCCGGCCCTGAGCTGCTTGGTAAGTCCCCCCATGGCCTGCCCCAGCGTCTGGTTGGATTTTCCCGTGTAATCCGGGAACTCCAGAACCTGGTTGACATCGGCCTGCCCGATCAGGCGGCGGCCCAGGTGACCAACGTAGTTGGCCTTCAGGACCATATTCCACGGCATCTGGCGCTGCACGCCGAAGTTGAAGTTGATGTTGTAGGGCGTCTTCAAGCCCGGATCGATGGTGGCGCTGTTGAAGGCCGAACCCAGAAACAACCCGCACGGGTTGACGGGGAGGCCTGCGCAGGAGGTCGGATTCGCAAAGGGTAGATACGGAGACTTGGGTGTGGGGGGCGCAACAATGCCGCTGACATTCGACAGATCGTTGGCCTTGTCCAGACGCGGACCGCTCTTGATCGAATCGTAGGGATCGCCCGAGATGCCCTGGGGCAGCGGCAGAGGCTGCTGGAACAGATAAGAGTTCGCGTCCTGGAGCCTCATGATCGCGGTGATGACGGTGCGGTCGTAGGAGATGCCGCCGCTGGCGTTGATTACCATCCTCTTCTTGTCGAAGCCGGGATTCCAGGCAAAGCCCACGTGCGGGGACATGAGCTTGTACTCCGGCTGGAACATCGCGGGGGCGCTGCTGCCGTTGCCCTTGCCACCGAGGAGGTAAGAGATCAGCGGAACTGCTTGTGGTCCCGTCAATCCCTCGTTGCTCTGCGCCACCCGGGCCTGAAGGTACTGGTTGAAGGAAATATTCTCAACGGCCTGCAGGCCGCGCGTCTCATAAGGCACGGAGAAGAACTGGTAGCCCAGGCCATAGCTCACCGTCAGGCTGGGCACAACCTTGAAGCTGTCCTGAAAATAAAGCTGGGTCTGATAGCTCCGGTAGAAGCGCTGGTCGCCCGTGAGCTGCTTGAGCGGTGTGCCATCCTTGGCGTAGTTGAAAACTGACGAGACCTCGCCGATACGCCCGATCATGTAAGCAAATGCCTGGTCCCAGTCATACACGGCCAGGTTGCCCTCGCCGCCCGCGGTTTGGATGTTGGCGGGACGGAGATCCGGATTTGAACCACCGCAGGCGGGGCTGGCGCCCGAAGGCGTGGGACCGCACAGGCTCAAGGTGGCGCCGCCCATGCCTTCCTCGGTTTCATTGAAATCCGTGACATTCGTAGTGTGGATCAGGATATCCTTGAAGCTGCCGCCAAACTCGAAGGTGTGACGCCCCTTCGTCCAGCTGAAGTCGTCGCGCAACACCGGAACGGGAACGCGTTGCGCCTGTCCTCCCGGAGCCAGATACATTGCAGAAACCAGCGCCGGACCCGTGCCGTCGTCGAAGGTATAATTGGTGGTTCCATTCGGGTTCCAGGTGGAGCTGGACGGATTAAATGTGACCACTGAGGAGAGCTTCTGAACTGTCTCGCCCAGGTTTATGCGGTTGGTCGTGGCCGAAGTGATCAGCCAGGTGTGCCCAATCACAAAGGCATACGAGCGGTCGCTTTGCGGGTCGCTTATCGGATCGCCGGGAAGCGCATTGATGCCGAGCACGGAGGTGCCGCGAATAAAGGAGAACTTGGCGAAGAGTTTCATCTTGGCGTTCAGGTTGACGTCCCCCCTGCCGACATAGTTGGTCGCGGTTTCGCCGTCGGGAGCATTGAAGGCCAATCCGCCCGAGTTCACGCCGTCTCCGCTGGCTGAGTTGTTGGAATGCGGGAAACGTGAAGTGAACGCACTGAGCCACTGGGAAGGCGTGCCTTTTCCCAGCGGATCGTACGCCGCGAACTGGGCCGGTGTCAGGGATGTTACATCTCCGGCGGCGTCGTTGATATAACCGACATTGCCGTTGCGCAGGCTGTCGAGGGGAACTGTTCTCTGCGCCAGCGCAGACCGGATGATGCGATTGTCGTTGAAGTCGAAGAAGAAGAAGGCCTTGTCCTTGCCGCTGAAGAGATGCGGAATGGTGATGGGGCCGCCGATATTGCCGCCAAACTGGTTCTGGATCAGGTGATTGCGGGGAACCTGGGGCGAGGCGTTGTTGCTGAACCAGCTATTCGCCACAAAAGAGGTGTTGCGGTTGTATTCGTTCAGGTTGCCGTGGAACTGGTTGGTGCCGCCCTTGGTTACCAGGGAGAACTGGCCGCCGCTGCCGGGGCCGCTGTCTGCCTCGCCGCCGGCCACGCTGCCGGTAAACTGCTCGAGAGAGTCAACCGGCGCTCCGCCCACGATGGTTTGATTGCGGATGCCTTCCTGGATGCCATTCGGGGTGCTGTTATAGCCCACGCCGCCGGTCACCAGGTCGTTCACGTCGAGTCCGTCCAGGGTCACGTCGTTCTGGTCAACGCGCGAGCCCGCCACCGAGCCGGTATCCGTGACTCCGGCCTGCATCTCGAAGAGCGCGGCCGGCGTATCTCGTTGCTGCACAGGCAGCGTAAGAAGCGAGCGAACATCGATGTTGTTGCCGACAACGGCGTCGGAGGTGTCGATGGTGACTTCGGAGTTAGCGGCCGATACCTGAACCTCTTCGTGCGCGCCGACCTTCAGCGTCGCGTTCTGCGTACGCACCGTCGCCACAGTCAGATAGATATCCTTGACCAATTCGGTCGTAAAGCCCTTGGCCGAGAATGTGGCCTCATAGCCCCCACCCGGAGGCAATTCGGCGAAGCGATACGAACCGATCGCGTTCGTGGTGAGCGTAAACTTCAAGCCCGTCGCCTTGTTGGCAAGCGTGACTACGGCGCCCGGCACAACAGCACCCGTCTGGTCAGTCACCTCGCCTGCCATGCCAGAGACGCCTTGTCCGTAACAGACCGGCAGAAATGTCAAAACAAGCATCGCCAACATAGAGCAGAGGAGTCTCGTTGCGCTCTTCATGGGTTCCATATCTCCTAAAGACCTTGGATTGGGTGCGAAATACAAAATGCCGGCCCATAATGTCCTGCGCCAGCGACGAAAGGCTACATTCCCGCATTAGTGATGCATGACGGTTGCCAATCCTATTCCTCGAAGAAATAATTCGTTTGTGATTGAAAATAAACCGTTTGTTCATGGACCCTTTGCTGTGCAAAACGGTACTGGATATGAAATTGCGGAGAATTAAACAACGATATTCCAAAAATGGGCATCGCCTCTCGTTTTTGGGGAATCTCCCGTCAGTTGCACCATTCCCCTTTGATCTGCGGTATCCTCGTCCCAATGCTCCTCACCTTCGCCCACGTTGGGCCTCGCGCAAGTGCCAAAGACGGCTTCGATGCGCTGACCCGTCTCTACCTCGATCGCTGTTCCGGTCTGGCGAAGTGCCAGACTGAGGCCTTCAAGACAGAAGACGCGCTGCTGGCCTGGCTCGACCGCCAGAGCGGCCGGACCCCCGTCCTCCCCGTCCTGCTCGACAGCCGCGGCCGGCAAATGACCTCTGAGGCTTTTGCCGCCTGGCTCGGCGCCCGCCGCGACCAGGGAGCCCAGCACATCGTCTTCGCCGTTGGCCCCGCCGACGGCTGGTCTGAGACGGCCCGCGAGCGAGCCCAACTGTTGCTCTCGCTGGGGCCCATGACGCTGGCTCATGCGCTGGCCCGCCTGGTCCTCGTCGAACAGCTCTACCGGGCATTTACAATTCTCTCTGGCCATCCCTATCACTCGGGCCACTGAGGGACCGGCCTCGACTAGCCGTCAAGGCAATTGCTTTTCGGCTTTCATGCTCACCCAACCCGTACTGTCAACGGGAAAGCGGATCACTGGCGGCTGACCCCTGATTCCTGACCCCTGACCCCTGATCTCTGTTATGACCGACTCCCGGCGAGGACTGATCCTGATCAACACCGGCCCCGGCAAGGGCAAGACCACCGCTGCCATGGGCACGGCCCTGCGCGCCGTGGGCAACGGCATGAAAGTGCTCATGCTCCAGTTCCTCAAAGGCTCCTGGCATTACGGCGAACTGGATGCTGTCCAGGCCTTCGGTGTCAACTTCATCCTCAAACCGATGGGCCGCGGCTTCGTCAAGGTCGGCGGCGCGGAGATCGACCCCGAGGACATGCGACTGGTCCAGGCCGCCTGGGCCGAGGCGCTTCAGGCCATCTACTCCGGCGACTGGGATATGGTCGTTCTCGACGAAATCAACTATGCCATCGGCTATGGAATGCTGGACCCCGTGGTGGTGGCTGAGGCTCTCCGCGGCCGTCCGGAGATGGTCCACGTCATCCTCACCGGGCGCAACGCCCACCCCCTCCTGGTCGAGCTTGCCGATACCGTCACCGAGATGCGCGAGGTAAAACATGCCTACCAGAAAGGCATTCTGGCCCAGCGCGGAATAGAATATTGATGCGACCATGACCTGGGAGCAAGATTTCGCCCGACACTTTGATCGAAACGCCGAATGCCCCGATTTGAGAGAGAGTTTGAATGTCCTGGTTCAAGCGTGAAGATGGCGAATACGAATCCGATCCCGGCGGCAACGGTACCCCGGATGCCGGCAGAAGAAAGGTGCGCACCGAGGGCCTCTGGATCAAATGCCTGGGCTGCCGCGCGGTGGTCTTCAAGGCCGACCTCGAAGCCAATCTGAATGTCTGCCCCAAATGCCAGCACCACTTCAAGATGGGCGCCCGCCAGCGCATCGACCTGCTGCTCGAACCCGGCTATGAGCTGGTGGATGGCGGCTTGCGCTCCACTGACCCGCTTAACTTCACTGACGTAAAGCCCTACAAGAATCGGCTCCGCGCTGCCCAGGAAGCTACCGGTCTCGACGACGCCATCCTCAACGCCACCGGCCAGCTTGGTCCGCACTCCGTCGTCCTCAGCGCCATGGAATACGCCTTCATCGGCGGCTCCATGGGTGCCGTGGTCGGCGAGACCATCGCCCGCGCCGTCGATCGCGCGCGGCACGGCCGCAAGCCCCTCATCATCGTCGCGGCCTCCGGCGGCGCGCGCATGATGGAAGGCGTGGTCAGCCTCATGCAGATGGCCAAAATCTCCACCGCTCTGGCCCAGTTGGACGATGCGCGCGTCCCCTACATCTGTGTGCTCACCGATCCCACCACGGGCGGCGTCACCGCCAGCTTTGCCATGCTGGGCGACCTGAACATCGCCGAACCCGGCGCCCTCATCGGTTTTGCCGGACCCCGCGTCATCGAGCAGACCATCCGCCAGAAACTTCCCGAAGGCTTCCAGCGCTCCGAGTTCCTGCTCGAAAAAGGCTTCCTCGACGCGGTCGTGCACCGCCGCGATCTGAAGTCCTATCTGATTCGTGCGCTCGACTTCCTGAAACCGTAATCGTCTTGGCAGTCTTCACCGCAAGCAAAAGTCCCGGAACCTTTCCGGGGCTTTTGCTTGATGCGTTCCGTGTGATGAAGTTAGAACTCCAGCCGCAGCGCGCCCTGCAGAACGCGTGCTCCGCTGGCAGTGCTGCCGATGTTGCCGAATGGGTAGCAACTGGCTTCGGTGATGTCGCTGCATGGCGTATTGAAGCTGGGATGGTTGGTGGAGTTGAAGGCATCCGCGCGGAACTTCAGGTTCACCTTATCCTCATAGACCGGGAAGGTCTTGCCGACGCCCAGGTCTATGTTGAACCACCCGGGACCGCGCAGAGGGTTGCGCGTGCCAATTTGGAAGCCGACGGGGCCGTGAAAGGCGGCAAGGGCCGCATTCGGGTCCGTGTACATATTTACGCGCGCGCCCTTTCCGCCATTCACCTTTGCCCTCAGCAGCGCAATCGGTCCTGTCAGGGTTGCGGGCGCATCGTTCGCGTATCCGGCCACAAACGCGTTGGAATTGGCTTGGTAAGCATTACCCGTATGCCAGCTCGGAAGTCCGCTCACCTCCCAGCCGCCAATGATCTCGTTGGCCCACAACGGCGCGGTTGCGGCAAGACTCTTTCCCCGGCCAAAGGGCAGTTCGTAGATAAAGTTGCCATTCAGGTAGTTGGTCACGTCAAAGTCCGAGTTGCCACGGCATTCCCGCGGCCTCACCACGTCGCAGATAAAGCCATAGCCGCCGAAGGCTATCTGGTTGGCGATCAGCGAAGTGTCGTCGATCGAATGCGACCACGTGTAGTTGAGGTCGAATTGCAAACCATAGCCGGCGTTCTTGTGCAGCGTAACCAGCAACCCGTTGTAGCCGGAAAATCCCTTGTTGGTGTAATAGGTGAATTCGGAGTACTGCGACCCCATGCCGACATTCGGGGGGATCAGTTGGTACGCTGCAAGCGCCTGAACCGTGTCCGCAAAATCACCCCGGTAAGGAAGCGGCGCAAACCCGCGCGCAACAAGGTCTGTATTGTTGGCGAATCCGATGGAGGCTCCGAAACCCGCGGGTATCATGTTTTCGAACCATGGCTGGGCCGTAGTAATCGGGGTATTGGCGGGAAGCGCCCGCACGTCCTGTTCCATGTTTGCAAAGGCAGTGGACATCATCTGCCCCGAGTTGCCAATCGAATCCGGAAAATCGATCAGTTGGTTGGCATCCGCCTGTCCAAGAAGACGCCTGCCCTGCCGCCCCACGTAGCTCATCTTGAGCAGAAGGCCCGCCGGAAACTCGTGCTGGAAGCCGAAGTTGTATTGAATCGAATACGGTGTCTTCAGGGTGTTGTCCACGCCTTCGTTGAATGCCCCCCCATTGATCAGGCCAAACGGAACTGCGCTTGATCCCGTCCCCGTGACAAAGGGCGTATACGGCGCTGAAATCGCGGCCGGAGAGGTGGGAGGCGGTGGGGGATTGTTCAGCCCCGTAAAGCGCGGATCGTTCATCAGCGAAGCCACCGGGTCGCCGGAAACGCCGTACGGGTGATTCGCGCTGGCCTGGAACAGGTAGGAGTATTGCGCCAACTGGTACATTACCGAGTTGACCACCGTGTGATCGTAGATGATGCCCGCCCCGCCGCTGAATACGGTCTTTTTGTCGTAGCTCGGGCTGTAAGCAAAGGCAAGTCGCGGCGCAAAATTGTGGTTCACCGGATTGAAGTAACCGGGAGCGTTGTTCGCCTTCCCTCCCAGCACATAGGAGACAAACGGCACCGCCGTGTTGCCGAACGTCCCGGATGCGCTCTGCGTGAGCCGTGCTCCGAAGACCTGGTTGAAGTTCATAGTCGGCACGGACTCAATGCCCTGCGTATCATACGGCACCGTGTAATTCTGCCAGCGAATTCCGTAGGAGATCGCCAGGTCCGGCGTCAACTTCCAGGTATCCCCGGCGTATATTTCGGTTTCGTAGTAGCGATCCCTGGCAACCGACCCCGTGCCCTGGGGCAGAAGATTCCCTTTGGCGCCGTAGTTGAAGGTAGCGCCAGACGATGCGAAACGGCCCAGGGCAAACGTAAACGCCTGGTCGTAGAACGAGGTATCCTGCGAGCTGTTGTTCAAATCGGCAGGCCGCAGCGGGTTCGCGCCGGACGTGCTGAGGCTATAGATATTTCCACCCAGGCCAAGCCCCGGTTCGTTGTAGTCCAGGTTGGTGTAGCCGTCCGGAGTCTCCCACTTGAAGGTGCCGCCGAGCGTAATGCTATGCCTGCCCTTCTGCCAACTGAAGTCGTCCTTCACGAACGGAATGGGAAAACTCCGGCCCTGGGCGTTCACGGCGCTGGAATAGGGACCGCTCATGATCGACCCTCCCGTTCCGTTCCCACCCCAACTGCTGCCCCATTGCGTAATGCCCGTCTTATTGTAAGTGTCCGGCCAATTGTAGCTTTCGAACGCTTCGCCGTATTCCGCCTGATTGACCATGTTCTGGCCGATGGTCCAGGTATGTCCTGCAACCCAGCTATAGCTTTGGTCCAGATATGGGTGGGTCACCGGATCGCCGGGGAATTGAATTGAACTCTCCGTCCCGTTTGTTCTGGTAAATGTGCCGCGCCCGAAGATCTTCATCCTGCTGTTAAGTGTGTAATCGACTCTTTGCACATAATCGTTTTCGACATAGGGGAAGGGCGCGTTGAAACGGAAACCCGCTGAATTGATCAGATCTCCGGCATCGCCCGAGAGATCGTTGGCGTGCGGATAACGGCTGCTATAAACGCTGAGAATGGATTGATTGTAGCCGACACCCTGGGGATCGTAGCTTGCCACCTGCGTCGGGCTCAACGTTTCGATTGTACCCGCGGTGTTGATGTAGGAAACATTGCCGCTGCGGTAAGAATCCAGCGGAACAGTCCGATCCTCCACGTTGGAGAGTGTGTCGCGCCTGGCGTTGTAGTCGAAGAAGAAGAAAAGCCTGTTCCTCAGAACCGGCCCGCCCACATTGCCGCCGAACTGGTTGCGGATGAGCGGAGCCCTCGGCACGCCGCTGTTGTTGCTGAACCAGCCGTTGGCCTCCGTGTCTGTGTCGCGATGGTACTCCACCAAGGCGCCATGGAATTGATTGGTACCACTGCGCGTTACCAGTTCGTACTGGCCGCCGCCGCCCTCGCCGGCACTCGAAAGGGGACTCGCGGTTACTCCCCGAAACTCCTGGACGGAATCCACCGGAGCATTGGCGACGATGCAGGCAAAGCAGCCTGTCATATTGTCGTTCACGTCGACGCCGTCGAGCGTCACGTTGCTTTGGTCCACGCGAGCGCCCGTTACCGCTCCGTCCAGCGTTACACCGGGTTGCATCGTAAACAGGGCCGCGGGGTTGCTCCTGTCTTCGATCGGCATATCGTTCACGAACTGAACTTCAAAGTTGTTGCCCACCGTCGCGTCGGTCGTATCCAGCGTTACGTTCTCGGCAGCTGCCGAAACCTGCACTGTTTGCTGTTCCGTTCCAACGCTCAACCGGGCGTTCTCGGTCCTGGTGGTGTCCACGTTCAAGTACATGCCGGAGATGACAAGGGGTTTGAACCCGGCATGCGTGAATTCGATTTTGTAGCCCGGCCCGGGTCTGACCTCATTGAACGTATAGCTGCCTTCGGCATTGCTCACGGTCTTATATGTAACATCGGTTTGAGGATTTTGAAGGGTGACAGCAACGCCCGGGATCACCGCGCCAGTCGGGTCGGTGACCACGCCGGTAATGGACGCCACATCCTGTGCCCTCAACTGGACCGAAACGAGGAAGATGAACAACAATGGGAACATCTTGGCCATCAGGTTTCGCATGTGCAGGGACCTCCCCTTCGAAATTCTTGAAGGATATACCCGCAATTGAATGACCAAACTCAACAAGTCCTTTATGATCAACAATGTGAACAAGTAGCGGCATCTATTGATGTCCGCTTGATATCCGTAAATTTGAAGGTATATATGAAAAAACATAGCTAAAATATGGCGCGCCAGATCTCGAAGGCCCCTTGACCCTGCCAGCATCGTTCGCGCATCCTCCTCAACCCGCATGATTTGTTCCGATATTCGCCAACCGCGGAGCCGCTATACACTGTTAGCCTTGAGCCGCACTCAAAGGACAACACGATGCACAGCCTACGCACCCTTTTCTGCATGGCCTTGGGCCTGCTGTTTGCCGCAGCTTCAGCAATCCACGCCCAGAACTTCACCGCCATTCCGGCCATCCCCTTCTCGACGGCCGGTCCCGTCCTCCAGGCCCACACCGAGCCTCTGAAGCCCTTCACCGTCGCCGGCGAGCGTGGCGTCATTTTGGGCCAGCAGGACGGCACATTCGAGGCCTGGGCGCTCCCCGTCAAACTGCTCTCGCACTTCACCATCGAGGCCCAGGTCGAGGGCTACTCCGTCCCCATCGACGTCAACCAGCAGGCCGCTCAGATCGAGGTCCGACCCGACCGCACCATCCTCACCTACTCCCACATCGCCTTCACCGTCCGCCAGATCATGTTTTCGCCCGACGAAGCTCCGGCCGGCGCGGGGGCGCAAACCGGCCCCATCGTCCTTTTTGAATTCGACTGCCTCCACCCCACCGATTTCACCCTGCGCTTCACCCCCGAACTGCGCTGGATGTGGCCCGAGCGCAATGAAGGCGTTCCCGAGGCGGAGTGGGTGACCGGCCCCGCCAACTCAGGCGGAAGCGGCTTTTACGTGCTCCACTCCGACTATCCCGACCTGGCCGGCGCCGTCGCCATTCCCGGCGCAAAGCCCGGCATCCTCGCTCCCTACCAGGAACGCCCCCAGGTCCATCCCGTCGAACTCAAGCTGCACATCGACCCCGCCCGCGATCACGGCCGCCTCTTTCCGCTCCTGATGGCCGCTGGAACCACCCCCGCCACGGCCACCAGCGCCGCGCTCGGCTCAACCCTCGTTCAACTGAACGCCGGCATCGGCGCCGCCTGCCAGGCCCACGCCGAGCGCTACAGGAAGCTCCTCGCCAATTCCACCTCCATCGAAACCCCGGACAAGGCTCTCAATGAGACCTTTCAATGGGCCGTCGTCTCCATCGAGCAACTCCGCGCCCGCGCTCAAGGCACTGGCGAAACCGCCCTCGTCGCCGGCTACTACGCCTCTGGCGACTCCGCCCGTCCCGGCTTCGGCTGGTTCTTCGGCCGCGACTCCCTTTACACTCTCTTCGCCGTCAACGGCTACGGCGACTTCGCGCTCTCCAAGGCCGAACTCGAGTTCCTCATCCACCGCCAGCGCGCCGACGGCAAGATCATGCACGAGTACTCGCAGACCGCCGCGGCCATCGACTGGCAATCCTTCCCCTACATGTACGCCGCGGCCGACTCCACGCCGCTGTTTCTGTTGGCGGTTGAAGACTACGTGAAGGCCAGCGGCGATACGGCCTTTCTCGCCGCCAACCGCGAAGCCATCGAGAAGGCCTGGGCTTTCGAGACCGATCCCGCGCACGACACCGACCACGACGGCATCTACGACAATTCGCAGGGAACGGGCTGGGTAGAAAGCTGGCCCGGCGGCCTTCCCCACCAGGAGATCTATCTGGCGCTGCTCGATCAGCAGGCGTCGGAGGCAATGGCTTCCCTCGAAAAGCTGCTCGGGAACCTCGATAAATCCTCCGCCGCGCAGCAACGCGCCGATACGATTGCGAAGACTATTGAGTCCGAGTACTACGATCCAGATAAATCGTGCTACGCCTTCAGCCGCAATGCCGACGGCTCTCTCGACCGCTCCAGCACTGTCTATCCCGCCCTCGCCTGGTGGAGCAGCAAGTCGATCCTCGCACATCCCGAAGGCTGTCTCAAGCAGTTCGCCGCGCACACGCTCAACACCGATTGGGGCCTGCGCGACGTCTCGACTGATGAGAAGTTTTACGACGGCATGAGCTACCACCAAGGCTCCGTCTGGCCGCTCTTCACCGGCTGGGCCGCTCTGGCCGAGTACCGCGGCAACCAACCCCTCGCCGGCTACCAGATGCTGATGGAGAACGCCAACCTCACGCGCGCCCAGGACCTCGGCGCCGTCACCGAGTTGCTGAGCGGAGACTTCTACGTCCCCTTTGGCCGCAGCACCAGCCACCAGCTCTGGTCTTCCGCCATGGTCATCACGCCAACGCTGCGAGGATTGTTTGGGATTTCAATTGACGCGCAGGCGAAGACGATTACCGTGAATCCGCATTTGCCGGCGAGCTGGGATCACGCGGAGGTGCTCGACCTCCAGGTTCCTGGAGGGCCGACTTCGCTTTACTTCACACGCACGGAGGATCGACTTGAGGTCTATCTCAGCCCGACCGCAGGGGAAGAATGGCACCTGCGAAGCGATCTTCCTGGGGCTACATACGGACCTTTGAACAAAGTGCCTTCCAAAAAGCTCCGGATGACCCCGCAGGAGGGAATTCGCACTCCGCTTCCTGCGCTGGAAGTCGAGTACTCACTCGGAGGCTTGAATGTGATTGAGAGTGTCGAAGCCTCGCTGCCGGGCCGGCCACCGCTCCCTGGCGCACGAACTTCCAAGTTTCGGTTTCTGCACTCCGAATATGGGGATCACAAGCTCGTGCTGACGGCAGAAGGGCTCGCTGGAAGCACTGGTATTGTTAACCTTATCCGGCATGGGCATTTCCTGCCGAAGGCTCAGACTGAGCCCAGTACAGCGCCGGATGCAAGCATCTCGTTCCGGGCCTGTGACGCCGACCCGTACGCTTGCACCTCGTTGCCCCTAATTCTTCAGTTCCCTCCCGGTGAAGGCTGGAAGACCATCACCGTCACACTGACCTGGTAGAACACCTCCCGGCAAGGAATCAATCTAAGGGGAATCCGACAGTTTGAAGGAATTGCCGGACCGTGAGGATGGCAATCCCGGCATGAGAACCAAGCCGCAGCAGGTGCTTGTCGCCGCTGACAATGAAGTCTGCCTGGCCATCGACGGCGCATTCCAGAACCCGATTGTCGTCCGGATCGCCGGGAACAGCATCGACACGGAAGTCTGGATGAACCACAAGGGCATTCCGAGTGAGCAGGGAAAGGAACCCTTCTGCCTTTGTCTTCGGGACCGCGAACTTGCCGAGCAGCTTCTCCTCAAGCTCGTTGAGCAGCGCGCCGGAGGTCACCAATGGAAACCCGCCCGCAAGCCTCAGGTCTACGAACACCCTGGGCAGTCCACCAAACAGGAACGCCGAGATCAGCACATTGGTATCGGCAACGGCGCGCATTAGCGGCCAGCAGCCAGGCGGCGCTCCGCGCGCCACTCATCCGACATCCGTTCTACATCATCCTCGGATTTGATCCCCAACGCCTTGCCGTGTTCCAAACCCCAGGCCTTCAGCGCCTCCCACTCCGGGTCCGGCGACTTGTACTGCCTCAGCGCCTCACGAAACAGCTCGCTCATGGTGCGGCTTTCCCGTTTGGCAATCACCTGAGCCTTGGCCAGGAGGTCTGGTGGCAAAGTAATCGAGATAGTCTTGGCGATTCTCATAAGTAACATTGTACTACGTTGACAAACATTGTAGAGTTGTAGGCGCTGGCTACGTGTTCCAGTCTCTGTGAGCCACAGACAGTACGGCCCAGCATCGCTGCCGGGCCGTTTTCTGATCTCTGTTCGCTGTTTTCAGATCCGCATGGGCATCAATACATACCGGTACTTGTACTCCGCATCCGGATCCTCAGGGCGCATCTGGCCCGCCGACTGCGAGTCCTTGAACTCCAGCCGCACCTCGCCTTCGTTCCCCAGCGCCCTCAGGAAATCCAGAATGTAGCCCGAGTTGAACCCCACAACAATTGGGTCACCCGCGTACGGCGTATCGATCGTGTCTTCGCTCTCACCGGACTCCGTCGAGCTGGAACTGATCTTCAGCTCATTCCCTTCCAGGCGCAACCGGATGGCCCCCGACCGTTCGTCCGCAAACTGCGCCACGCGCTGGATAGCCGCCGAAAGCTCGCTCGACCGCACCACCGCAAACTTTGTGTTGTCCCGCGGCATCACCGCCTCAAAGTTCGGGAACTGCCCCGAGAGTTTCCGCGTGCTCAGCGTGCGGTGCCCTACGCGGAAGAACAGCGTATGCTCGTCGTCGGCAAACTCCACCTTCTCAGCGTCCGTCGCCCCCAGTAATTGCTGCAACTCCTGCAAGGCCTTGCGCGGAATCAACACCCGTTTCTCGCCGCTGATGCCTTCCAGAATTTCGTTCGGCTTCTCGACATACGACAACCGGTGTCCGTCGGTAGCCACCATGGCCAGCGACTCCGCCTTGATTACCAGCAGAGCCCCGTTCAGCGTATATCGCGATTCCTCGTTTGAAATGGCGAAAATGGTGCGCGTAATCAACGTCTTCAGCGCCAGGGTCGAAATGCTCGTCGTCGCCACGGCAGGGAACTCGGGCACCTGCGGATAGTTGGCCCGCGCCATGCCCACCATCTTGGTGTTCGAGCGGCCGGAGCGGATCTGCACCCAGTGGTTTTCCAGCAGCTTGATGGAAATGTCGCCCTCGGGCAGCAGCTTGATGTAGTCGTACAGCTTGCGCGCTGGAATAGTGCACGCGCCGGCCTTCTTAACCTTCACCTCGGCGCTGGTCCTGATCGCCTGGTCGAGATCCGTTGCGGTAATGTTCAACCGCTCGCCCTCCGCCTCAATCAGAAAGTTAGACAGAATCGGAATGGTGGTCTTGCGCTCCACCACACTCTGCGTCGCGGTGAGTTCCTTCACCAACTCCTGGCGGCTTACGACAATCTCCATCGCTGACCCCTGCGCGGCCGGCTTTTCCACATCAGTTTCCACGATCGGCATAGCCCCACCCTCGCTCTAGAAGCACATTCCTGCGCTGGCCACACTCTACAACACCATTGCGGTCCGGCGGAAGTGCTGGTCTTTTCTTCTCTTCTGATTGTATTCATCTCCCACTTCCCGGTGTGGGTGGAAAAAGAGGACACATTTCTGGATTCCCCACCCCCATTGCGTTCGCCCCTCCACCCGTGCCGCTCAGCTTCCATCTGTCTTCGACAGCTTGTACCGCCAAAGGCAGGCTCGATATCCCTCCTGTGCCCGGCGACGAAGGATAGGAAAAAGAGTAGGAATATAAAAGAAAAGACAGTAGTACCCGTAGTTCAGGCAGGAAAAGTGGAAATCCTTCCGAAAGGATTGATCCGCTGCAACTTGACAGCCTGCCGGGTTTTCTAAATCCCGCCTGTGCAATTCAGGAGTTTTGGAAATCAAGCTTTAGTGAGGGGCAACCATACCCCTGTTTCCCACGTCTCCCACAGCCAGCTTCAAATCCCCTGTGTAAAGCCCATGGGTTATGTGAAAAGTGCGTCCATCACCGCATGGGACAAGGTTTACGCCAATCCAAGTCCTCCACAGGGACGAGCCTTCCACATCTTCTAGAGAACTGCGCATGAGGGAGAAAACCCTCCTTCAGACAGATCGATTCCCGTCCCCAAAAGTTGCCTCAACGGGTTCCCATTCCAGTACGGAATCCAAGTAGTTGTTCTCCAGGACACCGCGAAAATATTCGTTTCGCTCCTAGACTTGGTTGCAGGAAGGAGCTTCATGACCATCAATGTGGATCGCCTGGAAGATCAACTCCTGCAGATGTCCGCCGCAGGTGCGCCGGGAAGGGAGTTTTGCGACGCAATCTCCGTGTTGGCTGGAACGGGCCGCTTTGCGCAGTTGCGTCATGTACTCCCTGGCATTGTGTATGACGAGCTTTGGGTACGTTACCAGCAGGACCCTGCGGGATTTGTCGCCGACTGGCGGATGCTGGCGCACGAGATGCGCCAGGGCTTCATCCAGCACGCCCGCCAGCGGCTCACCTCTCTGACGCGGCTGCAGCAAGCCGGCAATAGCGCCTCCACTCCGGCATGGCAGGAGATCCAGCGCGCCCTGGATGGCCAGCAGAACGACCTGCTGCGCGCCGCCTTTGCCATGGAACTACTCCAACTGGTGGAACCCGCTGTCTTGCGCGCCACCCACCTCCGCGAGTGCGTTGTGGCCGCGCCCAGTTCAGAGGAGGCCGACCGCTATCTCGACGAGGCCACCCGTTGCTACTTCTTTGGCCTCTTTACGGCCTGCGCCATCATGTGCCGTTCCGTGCTTGAAGAGGCCATCAAGCAAAAGCTGCCTGGCGCACTTAGCCGCCTGGTTCGCACCCGCTACCGCAACGCCGCCACCCTTGGCAACCTCCTGCATGAGGTCAACAACAATCTCCAGCTCACGGGCATCGACGCAGACTTTCCCCGTGTTGCCAACCAGGTCAACGACACCGGCAAGAAGGCCGTGCACCAGGCCCTGCTCTCTGAGGATGAAGCGCGGCTATGCCTGCAAAACGCGCGCCAGGCTCTGCAACTGCTGTTGGGCCGTTGAGTCCATCCCGCGCCGCCTCCCTCACACAGGTCGGAATGCGCCTTCTATACTGGACTGTCCATGTCCTACGCCGCGGCTGTCGATCAACTCAATGCCATGGTCCCTGAGCTTTACGAGCGCTCCGGCCAGCCACGGCGCAAATTCTCGCTCGACGAGATTCGCATCCTATTGTCCGCGCTCGGCCACCCGCACCGCCGCTTTCCCTCCGTGCTCATTGCCGGAACTAACGGCAAAGGCTCCACGGCAGCCACGCTGGCCTCCATCCTCACCGCCTCCCGGATCCGCACTGGCCTCTACACCTCGCCCCATCTGGCGCGCCCCAACGAGCGCATCCGCCTGAACCGTGTCGAGATTGCCGACGATGCCTTTGCTGGGCTCTACTTTCGCGTCCACGATGCCGCCCAGCAGTTGGTGCTCGATGGCCGTCTTCCGCAGCTCCCCAGCTACTTCGAGATCCTCACCGCGCAGGCCTTGCTGTACTTTGCTCAGAAGCGCGTCGACATCGCGATCCTCGAAGTCGGCATGGGCGGACGCCTGGACGCCACCAACATCGTTGACCCTCTTATCTCCGTCATTACTGACATTTCTCTCGACCACACCGAATGGCTGGGCTCGACCATCGCTGCCATCACGCGCGAGAAAGCCGGGATTCTGCGCCCACGTGGAACCCTGATTACTCTCCCGCAGCACCCTGAAGCCAACCAGGTTCTCGGCGAAATTGCAGCCCAGTTGGCAGTGCGCGGAGTCAGCGCCGTGCCCTATATGCCGCCCCTCGGCGCCGGCACGGTCGGCCCCTATTGCATTAACGCTCTCAGCGCGACCATTCGAGTGGATTCGCCCCTATCCGGCGCCCATCAACATCGCAACGTGGCCCTGGCCATCGCCGCGGCGGTCGAGTTAGCTGCCAACCATGGCTTTACCGTCAGACCGGCGGCCATCGCCGAAGGCATTCGCAAGACCAGCTGGCCGGCCCGCCTCGAGCGCATCCAGACAGACGGCATCGAGTGGATTCTCGACGTGGCCCACAATCCCGCCGGAGCCTGGGCCCTCCGCGCCGGTCTGAACGCTGTTTTAGCGGAGGGTCGCAAGCCCCGTACCCTCATCTTCAGTTGTCTGCGCGACAAACCGGTCGCCGAGATGGCGCAGATCCTCTTTCCGCTCTTTGAAGAAGTGATTATCGCGCCCATCCATACAGCCCGCGCCGCCGCCCGCGACGATCTCCTGGCCGCCGCCGCCGCTACAGGCACCCCGGCCGTTGCCACCCAATCGGTCAGCGAGGCCCTGCAACTGGCCCGGCGCCATGTTGCCGGGTGCGCGAACAGCGGCGTCATCGTGGTCTCCGGATCGGTCTACCTGGTCGGCGAAGCGCGCACCCTGTTGCTGGCGGAATGTGGGGTACAATCGTGAGCCGGCGCCCAAATCCGTTGCCCGGGGTCTACCGCTGGCGCACCAACCTGATCCACATCCCGCTCATGACACTGGCAACAGCCGTCTGCGGTTCGCTTTCGTTGCTGCTGTCCTTCGTAGACAAGCACGGCCGCGCACAGTACCGCATCGCCCACGTCTGGGCGCGGCTGCTGGTGTTCCTCTCCGGCTGTTCGCTCACCGTTCGCGGGGCAGAGAACCTGCGCAAGCATGCGGTGGCCGTCTATGCCTCCAACCACACCTCGTACATGGATACGCCGGTCGTCTTTGCCGCGCTGCCCTTCCAGTTTCGTATTCTCGCCAAGAAGGAATTGTGGCCTATCGCGTTCATAGGATGGTACTTAGACCGTTCCGGCCAGATTCCAATCGATACCCGAAACCCGCGCGCCACGCTCCACAGCCTGGCTGTCGGCGTCAAGGCTCTGCGCTCCGGAATGCCTCTGTTTGTCTTCCCGGAGGGTGGCCGGACGCCCACCGGCGAACTGCAGAACTTCCTCTCCGGCGCAGCTTACCTGGCCATTCGCGCTCAGGTGCCGCTGGTGCCCATCGCGCTCACTGGGGTCTACGATCTCCTGCCCATCCACACCCGCTACTTGTATCCCGGAGAGCTGACTGTTACCGCTGGTCAGCCGATCGATACCACCGGAATGACCCCACGCCAGACCGACGAGCTGACGGAGCGCCTGCGGACAGCGATCGCGGAGCTGCGCGGCGATCCCGGTACGGCTAGGCCTGAGACTCCGGAAGATCCTCTAGCGTAAGGATTTATCGCGTCAAGGCTCCTGCATTCCAGCTCTTCACTCCCCGCGTTTTACCGGCTCGCCGCAACCTGCATTCTTGCGCTTTTGTCCTCGACCCATGAAAATGCTGCCGGAGGCACGCGCATGATTATTGAACTACGCACCTATAAAACCAAACCCGGCCGTCGCGCTGAGCTCCTTGAGGTTTTCCGCGCCAAATCCACCCCGGCCCACGCGGAGATCGGGATGAAGATCCTGGGCCCGCTGCTTTCCATCGAAGATCCCGACACTTTCTTCTTCATGCGCGGCTTTCCCGACCTCGCCTCGCGCGAACCCATGAAGGCAAAGTTCTATGAAGGGGAACTCTGGAAGACCGAGCTCGAAGGCCTCTTGATGCCCATGCTGGAAAAGTGGGACGTGGTCCTTGTTGACGATCCTGATGGCCTGGTTCGCTGGTAGCCGGCCTGGACCTATCGCGGCAATCCCGCGCAGGCTTACACTATTGCTTCCATGTGCATCCACGTCGCCATCCCCGAGCCCACCAGCAGCGATCCGGCCTACAACCAGCGCTCCCTGCCGCCCTATCTTTCCGCCCTCCGCTCCGCCGGAGCAACGCCCATCATCGTGCCCTTGCATGAGCGGCAGGATCGCGTAGCAAGGCTCCTGGCGGGAGTGCAGGGAATCCTGCTCCCCGGCAGCCGCTACGATGTCGACCCACAAAGATTTGGCGAAGATCCGATCCCCGAGTGCGGCGAGGCGGATCCCGCCCGCACCGCCGTCGACGAGCTCCTCTTGCAGGACGCCTTCAACCTCCACAAGCCCATCCTCGCCATCTGCCACGGCGCCCAGACCCTGAATGTCTGGCGCAACGGCTCGCTTGTCCAGGACCTGAAGACCTCGGTGAATCACAGCCCCGGCCGTGAGGTGGTCGAGGCGCACCCGGTCAGGATTGCTCCCGGATCGAGACTGGCCTCGCTGCTTCCGCGCGGTGAGCAGGCCGAGCCCCAAGTCAACTCTAGTCATCATCAGGCCATCCGAGCGGCCGGCGACAACCTGCTGGTGAGCGCAATCTCTTCGCACGACGCAGTCATCGAAGCCGTCGAGCTGGACGCGCCCGGACACTTCGTCCTGGCAGTGCAGTGGCATCCCGAGCGAACCTATATGCAGAGCGCATTTTCCCGCGCCCTCTTTGCCGCCTTTGTGCAGGCCGCGGTGGCCTGGGAGCCGCGCAGGATTGAAGACTCGGGCGCCCCCGCGTGAGCCCCCGTCATGAGCATCGCCCGAGGCAAAGCTCCCTCTATGCATGAAGCCTCCCAGTCCGTCCCTTTGCGGCTCAATGCCCTTTTGACCGAGGCTGGTCTGGAGGCGGTGGACTCTGCCCTTGCCGGCCGATTCGAAGCGTATCTTTCGCTCCTTCTTCGCTGGAATGCCCGCGTCAATCTGACCGCGGTCCGGGAGGAAGGCGGAATTCTGTCCCGTCATTTCGTCGAGTCCATCGCCTGCGCGCGCGCCCTCCCCGCCGGGATCGCCACACTGCTCGATTTTGGCTCCGGCGCCGGATTTCCCGGAATTCCCATCGCCCTTTGCCGCCCGGAGATCGCCGTAACCCTCGCCGAGTCGCAGGGCAAAAAGGCTGCCTTTCTCCACGAGGCTGTTCGCACCCTCGGAATCTCGGCCACAGTCCATTCCGCCCGTGCAGAGTCGCTGCTGGACCAATTCGATTGCGTCACCCTTCGCGCCGTCGATCGCATGCCCCAAGCGGTTCGAGCCGCATCCCGTCTGGTTACTCCCGGAGGCTGGCTCGCGCTGATGACAACCGGAGCGGAACTTGCCGCGCTCCAGGCCGCATCCGGCCCCGCCTGGGCCTGGTTGAAGGCGGTTCCACTGCCGGGCAGCGCAGAGCGCATGCTTTCACTCGGGGAGCGAAGGATCAGTTCGCCAGCTTGATGACTGCGAGTTTGCGGACCGCCGCCAGGTCTTTCGTTCCCTTCACCAGGAGGCGCACGCCGGTTCCCTCTGCGTATCGTGTGGCCTCATCGAGGAGTTTGAGTACGCCTTTGGAAAGATCGCTCTGCCGAGCCGCCGCCATTGCCTTGTCACCAAGGACGAATGCCACCCGGAAGCAGCCATCGCAGGGACTGAGATAGACGATGGTTCGCTTCTTCGATTTGAGACGCATAGACCAGCCGTACTTGGGTGAGACTGACTTCCATTCTCGATCGGCGACGCCTTGCTCCATCAGCCAGTCCACCAGTTGCTTCCAAACCTCAGCGGTGGTTCCCAGCGCCGCAGAGACTTCCTCCGCCGTGGGCTCGACAGCCTTGTTGAGAAATGCGTTCGGAATGTCCACATTTTTCCTTCCCGCGCAGGAATGCGCTACTTGTTGCAATGACGCCTAGCGGCGGCAAAAGAGGCCCTGTCGGCCTTGGGGTCGGTTTCAGGGAAAACCTGCGGATTGCTGAGGGGCTTGGGACCTGCCGCCAGTCCCGGTTGAAGCCGAGAGGAATTGTACCGCGGCCCGTGCATTTGCGCAGTGATTCATGGAGGGGCAATGCAATGAGAAGAGGTGGGTTCATTGGTCCGCCGCGGCGATGTGGAGTTCCCCCTTGTTCCACGTGGAACATCTCGGGAACCTGGCCCAAAATGGAAAATGTTCCACGTGGAACAGGAACCCGCCAGTCTCAGATCGGGTGCGGATCCAATTTGCAACAGATTGCAACAGCCCAACAAAAAAGGGCCCAGCCCCTCCCCAAAACACGGAAGTTTTCCACCGTTCGCCCGTTTTTTCCCTCCCTCCGACCTCCAATCCGCCCTCCACGCCCAAACCCTTCCCCCTCAATCGCTTCCCCCCTTCCCACCACCCCCGCCCCAAAACTCTTTCCACAGCTCCGCCCCCGTTCTCCACAATGCAACTCCTTACCCTCAATCCACCCTTCCCTTTACTCTTGATTCCCATGGGCAAGATTCTCGGCGTTGTCAACCAAAAGGGCGGGGTTGGCAAAACCACAACTGCCATCAACCTCGCCGCCTGCCTCGCTCTGGAAGGTCTCAAGATCCTCCTCGTCGACTGCGACCCCCAGGCCAACGCCTCTTCCGGCCTGGGACTGCAGCGCGACGACAACCGCCATTCCATCTACGACGTCCTCATGGGCGACTCCCCGGCCGAACTGGTCATCCTCCCCACCGAAATCGACCTCCTCTGGCTCCTGCCCAGCTCCAAGAACCTCACCGGCGCCAACATCGAACTCGCCGCCGCCAGCGACCGCGCCCTCCGCCTGCGCCACGCCCTCGCTCCCATCCAGGGCAGCTTCGACCTGGTCATCCTCGACTGCCCACCCGCCCTCGACCTGCTCACCCTCAACGTCCTGGTCGCCGCCGACACCCTCATCGTTCCCATGCAAGCCGAGTACTTCGCCCTCGAAGGCATTACCGAGCTGATCTCCACCCTCGAGCGCGTCCGCGCCGCCTTCAATCCAACCGTCACCATCGAGGGCGTGCTCCTCACCATGTACGACGACCGCACCAACCTAGCCCAGCAGGTCACCGAAACGCTCCGCGAGTACTTCCGCGACCGCCTCTTCTCCACCGTGATTCCCCGCAACATACGGCTGGCCGAAGCCCCCAGCCACGGCAAGCCCGTCGCCCTCTACGATCCCCGCTCCCGTGGAACCGAGGCTTACTTCGAACTGGCCGGCGAGTTTCTTGCCCGCAATCACATCGAAAGCCCCCGCAGCGCGGAGCGCAGAGCCGCCGCATCGGCCTCGCCACCCGTCCCGACACGTACCAGGGCCCGGTTCTGGCCATACTCCTGACGGCCGGCCCAGACCGCCGTCCGGATCCTGGCCCCGCACCCCGTCCCCAGAAGCCCAGCAGACGCAAATTGGAAAGCCCCGGCACCTTTCGCCGGATTCGAGGATTTTTCAACCATGACCATCGCTTCGATCGACCCCAAACGCCGCGCCCTTGGCAAGGGCCTGGATTCTCTACTTCCGCGCGTGCCGGTTCCCGCCGCCGTCGCCGCCGCCGATACAGAAGGCGGCAAGCCCCGCGAAATTCCCCTCGATCAGATCGATCGCAATCCCTTTCAGACCCGTTCCCACGTGAACGAGGAGCAGTTGGCTGAGCTGGCCGCCTCTATCGTTTCCAACGGCGTAGTCCAGCCAGTGCTGGTGCGGCCGCTGGCCAGCGGTCGCTTCCAGCTCATTGTCGGCGAACGCCGCTGGCTGGCCTCCCAGCTTGCCGGCATGGCCACCATCCCCGCCATCCTCCGCCAGGTTTCCGACGAGCAGGCGATGGAAATCACCATCGTCGAAAACCTCCAGCGCACCGACCTTAACCCCATGGAGCAGGCCCGCGCCTTCGAGCGTCTCTCCCGCGAGTTCCACATGACCCAGGAGCAGATGGCCCAGCGCACCGGCAAGGATCGCGCCACGGTGGCCAACTTCCTCCGCCTCCTGCGTCTCCCGGCCACCGTGCAGGCCCTCGTCGAATCCGGCGAACTCAGCTTCGGCCACGCCCGCACCCTTGTGGTCTTCGAACACGCCGAAGAGATGGAAAAGGTCGCCCAGCGCATTGTCAGTCTTTCGCTTTCTGTTCGCCAGACCGAAACCTACGTCCAGCGCCTCCTGCACCCCGAAAAGGCTGCCAAAAAGGAACCCAAGCCCGAGCCTCCCATCGACCCCAACGTTCGCGAAGTCCAGGAGCGGTTGCAGCGCGCCCTCGGCCTCAAGGTCCAAATCGAAGACCACAACGGCCGCGGCCGCGTCATCATCGAGTACGCCCGCCTGGAAGACTTCGACACCTTGCTGGAGCAACTGGCAGGGGATTGAGACGGCGGGCAGCGCGATTGGCTCACAGTCGGCTGTCGAGCGTACCCTGACCCGATGAGACATTTCGGGATCAGGCACTGGAGCATCCTGCCGTTGCTCCTGGGCGCCTCCATTGCAGCGGCAAACCCAGTCTCACGCGCCATATTCTCAGTCAGCCCTGCCCAGCCGCTGATGGATGACCGGCTCGCCATCTCTATCTCCGGGCTACCGCCGAACCGGCTGATCACTGTCAAAGCCAGGTCCAGGGCGCAGGACCAACTCTGGTGGCGCAGTGAGGCTGCCTTCAACTCCGGACGCCAAGGCACGATCGACCTCCGAACTCAAGCTCCGGTCTCCGGTACCTACCAGGGCGTAGACGGAATGGGGCTCTTCTGGTCGATGAAGCCCGACGCGGACACCAGGAGCGGAGATCACGGGTTCTTCGCAGTCACTGACTGGTTCCAGCCCATCGTTACCGAAATTGAGGCCACGGATGCAGGCCAGGCGCTCGGGTCGGCAGTGATCGAGCGCCGCTTTGCCAGGCCGGGAATGCACTGCACCGCAATTGCAGAGGATGGCATTGTCGGCGTCTTGTGTGATCCAGGCGATGGCCACCGGCATCCGGGCGTCATGGTTCTCGGCGGCTCCGAAGGCGGACTTGGCCTGCCCGATACCTCCCTGCTTTTGACCTCCCACGGTTTTACCACCTTGTCGCTCGCATATTTCGGCGCCAGCGGTCTTCCGCCCACGCTCCAGAACGTCCCCATTGAGTACTTCGGGAGGGCGCTTGAATGGATGCGCGCGCGACCCGTAACAGATCCCGGCTTTGTGGGAGTCCTGGGTGCATCACGGGGTGCGGAAGCGGCCCTGCAGTTCGCCGCGGCTTATTCTCAGGTCAATGCCGTTGTCGCACGAGCCCCAAGCTATGTTCGATGGGAAGGCGCCACAGCGAATCAACTTCCTGGGGGCCCGGCATGGACCTGGCGAGCGAAACCGCTCGCCTACATCCCCATCCGCATCCCGGTGTGGTTTGCGGCGCAATATGTGTGGGATTCCATCGTGCGAGATCCAAGACCATTTACACCGCTCTTCCTCCGCAACCTGGAAATCTTCGGCGATACGGCCAGTGTCGAGATTCCGGTCGAAGACATTCACGGGCCCGTGTTGCTGCTGTCCGGAAAGGACGATCTCAAGTGGCCGTCATCCCTGATGGCCACGCGCCTCATGGAAAGACTCCGGCGGCGCGGCCACCCCTACGCAGATCAGCACCTGTCCTACGATGGGGCTGGTCATTGGATTCCGTGCGAATATCTCCCCACGGCAGGGTCCAGGCACGGGATGATCGGGGGCACTCCCGAAAGCACGGCGTCTCGACGTCATCGAACCCGTGTAACACCGCAATTTCCCCCGAAGCATCTCAGGCTGCATGCTTCGCAGCCCACCGGCCGCACTCGCCCTTCGGGCCGCACTCGCCCTTCGGGCCGCACTCGCCAAAAACCACCGCCGGACTGCTCTACAACAACTTCGCGAACATCGGCACCGGTCTGTTCAACGGCAACCAATGGACCGTTCGCGGAGACTATGCGCTGAACGAAAAAATGCATGCGTTTGCGCGCTCCTCGCGGTTTACCCACACTCTGAGGACCTGTCCAAATACCAGCAAGGCCGGATACGGCGCTTCGTCCAGGGATACTTTCCCCCCATCGCATCCGGAAAACGGCTGATCTTTTGCAGTAAATTATGTGCCCGCGTTGCATAATGTGAATTGAATGGGGCGCGATAGCCCGACGGCTAGGGTGGTGAGCCCCACCATGCGAAGCACAGGTCAGGAAGCTGCGCGCAGGCAGGCGCGAAAGGAGAGGGCCTTGTTTTCGTGTATTCGGTAAGCAAATTATCCCCTCGCACACCGAAAAGGCGGCATAACTCCTTTAACGTCTATATTCTGCAAATAACTCGTTTTGAATCAATATTTTGGAGCGAAACCCCTGTCGTAACCCACTGAAAACAAGGAATTTCCTTCCAGAGACGGGGGTGGGGTAGGGGGGCCGTATATAAAGTGCAACAAACGGCAACTCCTGCTGCTTGCGCTCTCCCGGCCATGCTCGCCCTCTGCTCCCGTGCGGGCGCCGCCCGCGAGTTCTTGGACAGGCTCCGAGGGGCAAAGTGATGTTCGATGCCGCCGTCGAGCGCGCCAAGGCCATGGCCATGCAGCGCCGCGACTGGGAGCAGGGCATTCTGGCCCAGGCGATGCTCGAAGCCAACCAACGCGAGCAGGTCATTCTGCTCACCAAGGCGGCCATTGTCCAGCGGACCACGGACGGGCGGCTTGGCGTGGTGGTCTCTGGCGGTCCAACCGACCCTGCCATGGGCGGTCCAGCCTACGCGAAAGCGGCTGAGTGGACCGGGGACCCGCAAATCCGGGACGCTGTCGACGGTCTGCTCGCCTGGATCAGGATCAAGGCCCCGCGCAGCGCGGACGGCATTCTCTACCACGTCTTCGACGCGCCCGAAATGTGGTCGGACGGCCTCAACGGAGCGCCGCCTTTTCTGGCCGCGATGGGCTTCTATGACGAAGCGCTGGCCCAGATCGAGGGCTATCGGCAGCGGCTCTGGAACCCGGAAAAGAAACTGCTGGCCCACATCTGGGACGACGGGAAACGGCAATTCAAGGACGCCAACCTCTGGGGCGGCGGCAACGGCTGGGCTGCTGCAGGCCTCGCTCGTGTCATTCGCAGCCTGCCCCGCGACCGCCGCCAGGACCGTGAGCACCTTGCAGCCTTTGCGAGAGAGATCGTGGACGGCTGCCTGGCCCATCAGCGGTCTGACGGCCTCTTTCACGAAGTCGTGGACCAGCCCGCCACCTTCGTCGAAACCAACCTCGCGCAAATGCTGGCCTTCGCAATCTGTGAAGGAGTCGCCGCGGCGTGGCTTCCCGCCACCTACCGCATACACGGGGACACCATGCGTGCCGCTGCCCGCCAGAAGATGGACGCCTTCGGCTGCGTGCAGGGCGCTTGCGGAGCGCCCGATTTCGATCGATCATGAAACTCCACCGAGGCCTAGGCCTTCTGCATCATGATGGAAGCCGCCGGCGCCAGGCAGGCATCGGAATATCCCGCCTGAGGTCCGTTAACTTTTCGAGCGGGCTCTCACGGAAACAGTCTCCTGCGATCACCGGGGCTCGGGAGGCAGGTTCGCCGCCGGCAGCGTTTGGCGCTCGCCCGTGTGCCAGCTTGCATACGCCGCAACCAGCACCTGCTGGTTGTGCAAGCCATCCGCGCCCGTCGCACGGTATTCGCCCCGTCCTTGCACCCAGTCCGAGAAGGAGTCCAGCATCAGCGTGTAACAGTTGGCATTGGACACGGTCTTCCGCTCGGCAATCCTGCCCGCGTGCCAAAGCAGCACATCCACATCCGAGTCCACCGAGGGTCCGCTTTCGCTGGTGATCGCGCCCGTCTCCCCGGTGACTTCGATCTGCGAGCGGTAGGCGCCGCGTGTACTCACCGTTATCGTGCCCACGGCGCTGCCGGTGAAATCCAAGCCGATTGTCCCGTAAGCCTCCAGGGGGGGCCGACCGGCCATCGGCGCGCGCCAGCGTATTCACCGCGGCCACGCGGCTACCCAGCACAAAACGCAGCGCATCGATGCAATGGATGCCGACATCGCCGATCGGTCCTCCGCAAGCCAATGCCGGATCGTAGATCCACTGCCGCGGGCTGGCCTCCGCTGCGTAGCACAATTAATTGCGCGTGCGCCAACACCGGTTGGCCAATCCGTCCCTCCGCAATCCACTCCCGCATCACTTCAAGGCTGGTGTTGTAGCGCAGGTTCTGCGCCACGCCCAGGCACTGCACCGCGGCCTGGGCGGAAGCCAGCATGTGCTCCACTTCTTCGGCTCTCATCCCCAGCGGCTTCTCACATAAAACCGGCTTGCCGTGCGCCAGGGCCAGCAACACGTGAGGCAGGTGCAGTGCATCGGGCGAAGTCACGAAGACAGCATCCACCTCGGGCGAGGCGCACAACTCCTCCGCTGTCGCAAAAACGTGTTCGATGGAGTAGTCGCGTGCGTTTCCGGCCGCCTTGAGCAAATCGCGCCGCCACAATCCTGCCAGCACTGAAGCCCGCGCCCCTGGGAACGCGGGAACCAACCGCTTCTCACAATGATGACCAAAGCCCAGCAATCCGTAACGAATTATGCCCCGTCTCCGATTATGTGTTCACCGCTCTCGACAGGTTCCTCTGCAGTGCATCTTTGGCTCCTGATTCGCCCACCAGCGCTCTCAATGGTACCGTTGCGCTACCCCAAAAGTATCATTGACCGTACCAGGAGATTACCTTAGGTTACTGATGAGTGCAGGGTTTGGGTACCATCCCCAGCACAGCGAACAGAGAGAAATTGCAAGGGCTGCCCTGAAGGATCGAATTGCCGCTATTCTCCGTTCCAAGGACAAATGATGATTCTCTTTCTGATAATCGTCGCAATTGCAATTGTGGCAATGTACCTTGCCCGTTGGAGAGCCGGTGTGCGCCGCCGCAGTGCGCAGTCGTGGGATTCGCTTCTGTCCCAACTGCGAACGGACTGGAGCGCCCGCGAGTTGAGCGATCACTTCCTGTCGAAAGAAGGGCTGAACGCCACGCCGGAAGAAACATGGCAGCGCATTCAAGGCCCTTATGGTCTCTGGGTGATGTACCAGAACGCCCGCGTGATGCTGGAAATGGCCGACTATGCAGCCCGAAACAGCGACTCGGTCGACCGCGAACTTCTTGCGACCCTGCGCAGCGACGCCATGCAGATCCGCATTTCCGTTCTGATGGCTCTTGCACGCTACGCCTGCAGCCAGGTCAACGAGGGCATCTGCATGAATGCGTTCCGCGCCGCGTCGATGTACACAGGAATGGCCGCACGGATGACGCAGCTCTTGCAGGTGAATGCCGCGGGCATGCTTCCCGAATTTGTAGCCGCGATGTAGTTACCCCTCCCCCCGCACGAAGAAAACCCCGGCCTTGGCCGGGGTTTTTCCTGCAGGAATCAGATTTACTTTCCAATGCAAAACGTAGAAAAAATCAAATTCAAAATATCGTCGGAAGTCGTCTGTCCGGTCAGCGAATCCAGTGCCCCCAGCCCCCGGTAGAGGTCCAGCAGAATCATCTCGTGCGGAATCCCGCCGGCGTTCGCCCGCGCCGCGTCGCCCAGCGCCGCCAGTGCCGCCAAAATCGCCTGATGGTGCCGCAGGCTGGTCAACATCCCCGGCTCCGCGGCCGCTCCGCCCGTCGCCAGCGCCAGAATCCGTTCCCGCAGCGCCGCAATCCCTTCGCCCGTCAGCGCTGAAGTCCGCAACGCGGGAGCGCCGCCAACCTCCGCAGCCGCCTCGCCCGCCTCCGCCAGATCGCTCTTGTTCACCGCCACCAGCGCGGGCCGGCCTCGCACCGCCTCCAGCAGCCGGTGCTCCTCCTCGTTCAGCGGCTGCGTGGCGTCCAGCACCACCAGCACCAGCGCCGCGTCTGCCAGCGCCTCGCGGCTGCGCGCAATCCCCATCTGTTCAACCTCTTCGCGTCCCTCGCGCAGCCCCGCCGTATCCACCAGCTCCAGCGGAATCCCATCCAAGGAAATCCGTTCCGTCACCAGATCCCGCGTAGTCCCCGGCGTCGCCGTCACAATCGCCCGTTCCCGCTCCACCAGCCGGTTGAACAGCGAGCTCTTCCCCACATTTGGCCGCCCCACAATGGCCAGCGTCAGCCCGTCGTGCACAATCCGCCCGCGCCCAAACGAGGCCTCCAGCGCCGTCAGTGCCGGCGTCAGTTCCCCGATCCGCCGCGCAATCTCGCTCTCCGGCGTCACGTCCACATCATCCTCGGCAAAGTCGATCCCCGCCTCCAGCAGCGCAATCAGCTCCACCAGCGCCTGCTTCACCGGCTGCACCCGCCGGCTCAGCGCTCCGCCCATCTGGCTCGCGGCCTGCCGCGCCTGCGTAAGCGTCTGCGCCTCAATCAGGTCGCGCACCGCCTCGGCCTGTGTCAAATCCAGCCGCCCGGCCAGAAACGCCCGTTCGGTAAACTCGCCCGGCTCGGCCAGCCGCGCCCCCAGGTCAAGCGCCCGCCGCAGCAGCAATTCCAGCACCACCGGCGACCCGTGCGCCGCAATCTCCACCACGTCGTCGGCCGTATACGAGTTGGGCGCTGCAAACCACGTCACCAACGCCTCATCGATCCGCCCGGAACCGCCTCGCTCCGCCTCGTCGCTCACCCCATCCAGCACATCCGCCAGCCGTGCCCGTCCATGCTCCAACTGCTGCCTCAGCCTCACCAGTTGCGCCACGATCGCCCTCGCCTGCGGCCCACTCAGCCGCACGATGCCGATCCCACCCCGCCCCGCCGGCGTGGAGATCGCGGCGATGGTATCCGTTCCTGTCTCTGGGCCGCCCATAAGCTGCATTTAGTGTAGTGTCTGCAACGGCAAATTGAGCCGCCGTTGCCGTCCCTGCCGTCTGCAAATGGCTCTTGAACGCTATGGAGAACGCTATAATTCACTAGGACGCGGCGCATGGAGTTTCCATGTCACCAAGGCTTCTTCCAGTGCCGCGCACTTCCATTTTTTAAGGTCTACTTCGCTTGAAACTTAAACCTGGACGCGGCCTGAGCGGTTCAAAGCCGAACGGCAAAGCAAAGGGATTCGTGGCTCTCGTGCTTGCCGCATTGCTTCTGTTCGCAGCGGCTGCATGGGCGCAGCAGCCCGAGCAGCCCGTCTGGCAGGGACTGCTCCGCGACGTTGCCGGCGTCCCCATTCCCGCCGCCAAGGTTCGCCTCACCGCCAACGGCGCCACGGCTCAGGCCATCACCACCGCCGACGGCCATTTTCGCCTTGCCCCTTTGCCCGCCGGCCCATACCGCCTCACCGTTGAAGCCAACGGTCACAAGATCGAGTATTCCCAGCCCATCGACCTCGCTCCTGCCGCGCCCGCGGTCTCCCTCACCCTCTCCGGCCGCGGCGAACTCACCGTGGCCATCCTCAAGGGGCAGGTCGCCACCGGCGGTGAGCAACTCTCCAGCCAGGCCGTCAGTGAGCTCCCGCTCAACAAGCGCGACTTCTCGACGCTCCTGCTCCTGGCCGCTGGCACCATGACCGACGCCAATGGCGCCACCAACTTCACCCAGCAGTTCGCCATCAACGGCCAGCGTGGCGTCGAAGCCACCTTTGCCATGGACGGCGCCGACATCTCCGATCCGGAGATGGGTGGCTCCACCTTCTCCAACTTCAACGTGGACGCCGTCGAAGCCATCGCATCCAGCTCCGGCTGGATGCCCGCCGAAATCGGCCGCGGCGCTGCTGGGTTCACCAATATCATCACCCGCACAGGCGCCAGCGGATTCCACGGGTCTGTCTTTGAATTCGTCCGCAACTCCGCCTTCGACGCCCGCAACTACTTCGACCACGCCACGCCCGTCTATCCCGGTCGCATTCCTCCTTTTCGCCGCAACGAGTTCGGATTCACCAACGGCGGCCCGGTCTTCATTCCCCACGCCTACGACGGCCGCAAGCGCACTTTCTACTTCGCCCAGTACCAGGGCTTCCGCCAGGTCCTCGGAACCACCCAGGTCATGCCCCTGCCCACCGCTGCCGAGCGCTCCGGCCTCGACACCGTCACCTACCCCGACGGCTCCGTCGATACCCTCATGGTCCCCGTCGATCCCGGCATTGCCGCGGTCCTGGCCCGCTATCCGCTGCCCAACTATGCCGCCGGCTCCTATCAGGCCCACACCTACGCAACTCCTTCCAAGGTCGCCACCGACGCCGATCAGTTTTCGGTCCGCCTCGACCACAAGCTCTCGGCAAAAGGCCAGTTTTTCGCCCGTTTCAACTTCGACAACCTCACCGGTCCAACCACTAATCCCGATCAGACCGCCATCGATCCCGCCTTCGGCATTCAGTACATCGACCGCCAGCGCAACGTCGTCGGCACTTACACTCGCACCGTCTCTCCGCGCCTCACCCTCGAGTCCTCCATCAGCATCATCCGCTCCACGCCGGGCTTTCCCACCACCGACTACACTGACCCCGCGGTCAAATTCAACGACGGACTCTTTGAGGCATTCAACTCCGCCGCCGGCACCGTCATGCAGGCCTACGGCAATCTCTTCCAGGGCCGCCAGAACGCCGCCTTCACCACTGCCCGCCACGCCTTCAAGGCCGGCGTCGAAGTCCGCCTCAATCGCGACACCTCCTACTTCGGAATCAGCCCCGACGGCGAGTACGACTTCGGCGGCGGAACCGCTTACGCCACCGAGGCCATTCCCTCGCAAAGCGGAACCCACAACATCGGCCCCGGCGATCCGCTGCCCGACACGCTTTCCAGCTTCCTCTCCGGCAGCCCCTTCGTCTACACCGTGGCCATCGCGCCGCCTTACTTCTCCAACGGCCCCCACATCGGCCCCGCGGCCATCAACCGCAACGACGTCAACGCCTATTTCCAGGACACATGGAAGGTCACGCCCCGCTTCACCCTCGACTACGGTCTCCGCTGGGAGCTCTACACGCCCATCTCCGAGCGCGCCCGCCGCACCTCCAGCTTCCTCACCGTGAACGGCACACAGGAGTTTGTTATCAACCCCCAGCCGCGCTATAAAACAGACTGGAACGGCTGGGGACCGCGTCTGCAGGCGTCGTGGGAAGTTACCCCCAAGTTATCGGCCCACGCCGGCGGCGGCGTCACAGTCATCCCCCCCAATATCTGGCAGGATAACTTCCTCACCGGGTCCACCCCCTTCGCGGTCTATCCACGCCTGCTCTCCGCGTCCAACGCCCCCATCCACTTTGGCTTCCAGATCACGCCTGCCGAGCTTCCCAACACCTACACGCCGCAAGGCGTAAACGTCTTCGCGTCCGGCCGCACCAACACCGTTGCGCCCAACACCGTTATGGATGTCAACCGCTATGAACAGGACGTGGCCGCCCTCACCCCCAACGGCGTAGTCAGCGCGCTCAACCTCAGCGGCGTCGACCGCTCTTTCACGAACGGCACCCTCTACACCTGGACGGCAGGCCTGGAGCGCAAGCTCGGCAACCTCACCGCGGACGCAAGCTATGTCGGCACCGCCGCGGAAAAACTGCCGCGCACCAGCTTTCCCAACGCCTATCCCGGCGCCAGTCCGGCCTTCGCGCCCCACACCACCTTCGATAGCTCCGGCAACGTCACCGGCGGCTTCGGCGTGGAGAACGTGGTTACCGCGACTGCCCACTCCACCTATCACGCCCTGCAAACTTCGCTCTCCGGATCCATGGGTCACGGTGGTCCCGGACTCCAGGCCAGTTACACCTGGGGTAAGTCCATTGACGACACCAGCCAGGTCATCGGCGGCACCGGCTCTACCGGCGCCGTGACGGTGCCTTTTCCTCAGAACCCCTACAATACCCATCTTGAAAAAGGCCTGTCGGCATTCGACGTTACCCGCGGCTTCGGCCTGAGCGTGGCCCAGGACCTGCACCTCGACAGCGCCAAGTTCCTCCGCCCCATCGCCAAAAAAGTAACCTACGGTTGGGAGTTGCTCAGCATCTCCAGTCTCAGCTCCGGCTCGCCCTTCACCGTCTACTCAGGCATCCAGCAAACCGGCGCCGGCTCCAACGGCGTCGATCGTCCCGACCAGATCGCCACCCCGCATCTCTCCACCGCGCGCCAGAACCGCGAGGACTACTTCGGCCAGGGCGCCAACAACGCCGCCGACTTCTTCTCCATCCCCATCCACGTCCCCGGCGGCACCGGGCCCAACCAGGGCGTCTTCGGCACCCTCGGCCGCAACAGCTTCCGCGGCCCAGCCTACTACGACTACGACTTCGCCCTCATCAAAGACACGCCCTTCGGCCGCCGCAAGAGCGGAGCCGAGCGCGTCGACCTACAATTCCGCTCCGAGTTCTTCAACCTCTTCAACATCGTCAACATGGGCCTGCCCGCCAACATCCTTTCCGGCTCCGGCTTCGGCCAAATCAGCAAAACCGCCGGCACCTCCCGCCAGATCCAGTTCTCCCTCAAGCTCATCTATTGATCGCGGCCCAACGAGCCCGTTTGTCGCTCCTCACGCCGCTTGGTATAAAGGGTGCGCCAACACGGATAGCTTTCACAAAGCCTGAAAGCGAGGGAGTCGAATGAAGATCAATGGATTTGCAAACATGGGCCGCATCTTGCTGGCCAGCTTCTTCCTTGCGCTGTGCATCCATCCGTCGCCGGCGCAGCAGCCTGTCCGCCACACGCTCGACCTCACCAACGTCAAGCCTGAAACCGTCGGCTTCTCCTCCGAGCGTCTTGAGCGCCTCCATGCCCTCATGCAGCAGGCCGTGAATCAGAAGCAGATCGCAGGCATCGTCACCATCCTCGCCCGCCACGGCAAGGTCGTCGATTACCGCACCTACGGCCAGCGCGACCTTGCCACCGCTTCGCCAATGACCAAAGACGTCATATTTCGCGACTTCTCCATGACCAAGCCGGTCACCGGCGTGGCCATGATGATCCTCTACGAGCAGGGCAAGTGGCTCCCCTCCGACCCCATCGCCAAATTCATCCCCGAGTTCGCGCACCTGAAGGTCTACAAAGGCGTCGGCGCCGACGGCCAGATGATCCTCGTCGATCCCGACCATCCCCCCACCATGCGCGAGCTGATGACCCACACCGCCGGCTTCACCTACGGCTTTTTCGGCGATACGCCCGTGGACCGCATGTACCGCGAGAGCAGCCCGCTCGCCTCCAAGAACCTTCAGGAGATGATCGACAAGCTGGCCAAACTGCCCCTGCTCTATCAGCCCGGCAAGGGCTGGACCTACTCGGTTTCGATGGACATCGAGGGCTACATCGTGGAAAAGCTCTCCGGTCAGTCTCTGCCCGACTTCTACCGCGAACACATCTTTGGGCCGCTGGGCATGCGCGACGCAGGCTTTTTTGTTCCCGCTGACAAACTCGCCCGCTTCGCCACGCTTTACAAGGGCACAGAAACAGGCGATCTCGTGGCCGTCACAAACCCCGGCACCGTCGAACGCGACTACACCAAACAACCCAGCGCGCCCTCCGGTGGCGGTGGAATGGTATCCACCGCTGAGGACTACTACCGCTTTGCCCAGATGCTGGCTAATCGAGGCGAACTCGACGGCAAACGCATCCTCGCTCCGGCCACGGTCCAACTGATGACCTCCAACCACGTCCCCGCGGAGCTTCTCACCGGCCGGTACAGCATCGGCCTTCAGGTTATGCGCCCGGGCTTCGGCTACGGCTACAACTGCGCCGTCGTCTTCGACCCGCCGGAAGCCAATCTGCCCGAGGGCAAAGGCACCTTCTTCTGGGACGGCGCCGCCGGAACCTGGTTCTGGATCGATCCCACCAACGACGTCGTCTTCATCGGCATGATCCAGCGCATGCTCGGTCCGGCCAGCCCCAACCTCGAATACCAGAGCCGTTCCGTCGTCTACCAGGCCCTCGTCGACCCGGCAAAGTAAGCAGAGTGGTTGGCTTCGCCTGTTTTGAAAGCGCCGGGTGTTTGAAAAGGCCGGGTGCCCCAGGTCTGGTTATTGAGACCTGGGAAACCACAGAGGCCGATTTGCCTCTAGCCGATCCCACAAGCATCGTTTGGGAGACCACAAATTCAAACGCCCCCGCTCACTTCAGCAGGTCCAGCGCCATCGCCGTCATTGCCGTCACCCCGGTCGTGATTGCCGGCGCATACACTGGCGCAAACAGCGCCGAGTGCAAACTCGGCAGCGGCACGCCCGATTTGCGGCTCTCCGTCAGCTTGTCAGGATCGGCCGCGCCCAGCCAATACATCTCCGCCGGGATCTGCCCATCGAGTGAGAACAGGCCCACATCTTCGCTTCCCATCACGGCGCGTGCCTCAACCACGCGGTCTTTGCCCAGCGCCGCCGCCGCGCTCGCTCGCAACCGCTCAGCCAGGGCAGGGTCACAGAAGGTAGCAGGCGTGCTTTCCGTGATAGTCACTGTCGGCATCCGGTCCGCCGGAATCCCGTACGCCTCCGCCAACCCATTCGCGGTGCGCCGCACCGCCGCCACAATCTGGTCGCGCGCCGCGGGCGAGTACGTCCGCAGCGTCAGTCCCATCGTCACCTCGTCGGGAATGATGTTGTTCTTCGTTCCGCCGTGAATCGTCCCCACGGTAAGCACCGCCGGCTCCTGCGGATCGATCTGCCGGCTCACGATCGTCTGCGCCACCAGCACAAACTCCGCCGCCAGCACAATCGGATCCTTCCCCGCCTGCGGCGCCGACCCATGCCCGCCAATCCCACGCATCGTCACGTTCAGTGTCGTCGCGCTGGCCAGCAGCGGCCCGCCCTTCACCGCAATCGTCCCCGCCGCCACATCGTTCGAATCATGCTCCGACACCACAAAGTCGGGCCTGCCGAAGCGCTCGTAAAGATGATCGGCCAGCATCGCCGCCGCGCCCTGGACCACCTCCTCGGCGGGCTGCCCGATCAGCACCAGCGTCCCGTGCCATTGCCCCTTGCGCGCCGCCAGTTCCCGCGCCGCTCCCAGCAGCACCGTCATGTGCAGGTCGTGGCCGCAGGCGTGCATCACCCCCACCTGCTGCCCCAGTGCGTTGGTGGTTCTTACCGTACTGGCGTAGTCCAGGCCGGTCTTCTCTTCGACAGGCAGGGCATCGAGCTCCGTGCGCAGCAGCAGCCGCGGACCGGGGCCATTCTCAAGCACCGCCACCACGCCAAAAGCCTGCGTGCCGTCCGCGTATTTGCCCACGTGCTCGGTCATCGTGTAGCCCAGCTTGCGCAGTTCCCCAGCCACAAAAGCCGCGGTCTGGTCCTCGTGCCGCGAGAGCTCGGGATTGCGGTGCAGATGCTTGTACGTCTCCGTCAGCGCCGGCAACTGCCGCTCCACTGAAGCGCTCAGATCGGATGCAGCAGAGGGGTTTTGCGAAGCCAGGGGCATTGCGGCGGCGGCCACAGCGGCCACAGCAAAAACACGCTGGAACATGGGGAATACCTCGGAAAAGAGGTGGCAGACCGCCTTCATGCGCCAGCCTACCACAAACAAACCGGCCCACGAATACCGGGAAGGCGTGAATTTCGCCTGGGTTGCCGATGAACGGAGGGCGGTTTGGGCTCCTGGCCTCCCATCCTTTTCGCAAAGAACGCTAAAAGGATGGAGCACCCAGCTTTTGTGGGAAAAGGGTGGAGAAACCTGTTGGCTAGAAGGTTGTGGAGACGGTGAGGCGGAAGGTTTTGCGGGGCTCGCGGAAGAGGTAGCGAGAACCGTAGGCCTGCAGCGCCTCGGTATAGGTGTAGTCACCGGCGCCGCCGGGCGGGAAAAGATCGCGGGTAATGAGCTGGGCTGAGCAACTGCCCTTGTTGCCACCGAGATTGACGGTGTTGCAGTAGGGACTCTCATAGAGGCGCA
>JBEKZJ010000260.1:0-5548 GCA_049509995.1 Occallatibacter sp.
AGGTTGCCAATCTGCTGCGCAACGGCACGCTCCAGCGCCTGCTCGCGGAGCGCCCGCAACTGAACTATCTGATGGTGCACAACATCGACACGGTGGCCGCCGACGCCGACCCGGCGGTTCTCGGTTACCACATTCATAGCGGCGCGGCACTGACAACGGAGGTGATTCCACGGCACATCGAGGACCGTGGGGGCGGCCTGGCCCGCGTGGATGGCCGGACCCGGTTGGTCGAAGGCCTGGCGCTGCCCAGCGAAGAAGTGGAAAGCCGCCTTCGCTATTACAACAGCGCGACCTACTGGATCGATATCGACCGCTTGCTCAGACTCTTCGGCCTGACTCGCGATGCTCTCTCCGACCCCGGAGCTGTGGACGAGGCCGTTCGCGTTGTAGCCGCGCGCATGCCCGCCTACGTCACGCTCAAGGACGTGAAAAGGCGCTGGGGTAAAGGGCAGGAAGACATCTTCCCGGTGGCTCAGTTTGAGAAGCTCTGGGGCGACATGACCACCCTGCCGGAACTGGATTGCCGCTTTGTGGCGGTGCCGCGCGTGCGCGGCCAGCAATTGAAGGAGCCCGCCCAGCTCGATGCCTGGCTGCGCGACGGCAGCGCTGCGCACACCGAATCTTTGTGCGCGTGGCGTGAGATTTCGGGCTGACCGGCACACCTCCTGCCCGGTGGGTCACTCTTACGTCACAAGGTGCTCCTCCATCGAGGGAGTCGTGTGACCGAATTGTTCCCATAAGTTGTTATTATACTTAACGTTATACTCACGCGTTTGCATCTCCCCCGATCACGTGGACGGTGTGACTTTCGCACTTGCTTTGACTCCGTGGCAGTGATAGCCTGCATGGTTCATCCCGGGGAGTGAATGAACCTGGAGAACGCTTTGAGTTGGCGTCAGCCAAAGTGCTTGAATAGCCGGGCCGCGGGCGTTGCCGATGAGGAGGATCATCCATCGATGACCGAGATCGAAACCAACTCTCTTCCAGAAAACGCCTACCAGCCGCTGCAACCCGGCGAATCCTACCAGCCCATCGTGCCCGCAACGTCGAAACAGGCGGAACTCACGCTGCGCTCGATTTTTTGGGGCATTCTGTTCTGCGTGCTCTTCTCTGTCGCCTCGGCCTACTCGGGACTGAAGGTCGGCCAGGGGATGGAAGCCGCCATCCCCATCTCCATCCTGGCCATCGGACTGGCGCGCATGTACAAGCGCCGCACCAGTCTGCTGGAAAATGTCATCATCACCGGCATCGGCAGCGCGTCCGGCAGCGTGGCGGCCGGCGCCATCTTCACGATTCCCGCGCTTTACATCCTCCATCTCGATCCGCACCCGGTGCAGACCATCTTCATCTGTCTGGCGGGCGGCTGCCTGGGCGTTCTCTTCCTGATTCCGCTACGGCGCTACTTCGTGCGCGAGATGCACGGCCAGTTTCCCTTTCCCGAGGCGACGGCCATCACCGAAGTCTTCGTGACAGGAGAGAGGGGCGGTTCGCCGGCCAAACTGCTGCTGCAGGCAACCGCCATCGCCGGCGTTTACGACTTTTTCGTCACCACATTTCACGTGTGGAGGGAGTATCTCGACTTTCAGTTTGTGCCGGTGATGCGCTCTCTCGCCGACCGTAGCAGGATGGTCTTCAACTTCGACGCGGTCAGCTTTATTCTGGGTCTGGGTTATGTAATGGGCTTGCGCACCGCCCTGGTTTTTTGCGCCGGCGGCATTTTTTCCAACTTCGTCCTGGTCCCGTTGATCTGGTTCATCGGCAGCCACATGAATATCGGAGTCTATCCGGCCGTTCTGCCAATTTCCAAGATGACCGCGCTGGAAATCTACCGCAACTATGTGCGCTTCATCGGCGTGGGAGCCATCGCCACGGCCGGCATCATCGGCATCTTCAAATCATTGCGCGTACTCGCCGGTTCCTTTGGCATCGCGCTGCACGCCTTCCGTCATGGCGAAGCTGCAAATACGGAACGAACCGACCGGGACATACCGGTTATTGCCCTCCTCCTCGGCGTAGTGCTGGGCGCCATCGCAGTGGCAATCTTTTTTGGACGCCTCCAGGTCTCCTGGACCGTATTGGCAATAGGTCTGGTGTTGACGCTGCTCTTCTCGTTTTTCTTCACCTCGGTGGCCGCCAACGCCATTGCAGTTACGGCCAATAATCCCGCCTCCGGCATGACCATGCTGACCGTCATTATCTCCTCGGTCGTATTGTTGAGCTTTGGCCTCTCCGGAACCACGGGCATGTTCTTCGTGATGGCCATCGCGGGCATGGTATGTACTGCCCTGTGCGTATCAGGACAGTTCATCACCGACCTGAAGGCCGGTTATTGGCTCGGCTCCACGCCGTCGGCTCAAGAGAAGGTCAAGTTTCTGGGGGTCATCGCGGCGGCGGTCGCCGCCGGACTGACCATCATCATGCTGGCCCACACCTTTCAGTTTGGAGAAGCCGCGCCCGGAGACCCGCGTCCGGTTCTCGCATCGCCGCAGGCTTCCATCATGAAGGCTCTGGTGGTGGGATTCATGAGCCACCAGCCGGTCGCCTATCTCCTGTTTGGCATCGGCGCGATGATTACGGTGGTTTTGGAAATGCTCGGCAAGTCTTCGCTGGTTTTCGCCCTGGGAATTTATCTGCCGCTGGGGCTGACCTCGCCCATGCTGGTGGGCGGATGTATGTCCCACTTTCTCAACAAGCGTTCGGAAAAGCCCGGCGGCGAACAGGGAAGCAGGATTCGTGAGCGTGGGGTGATCATTGCCTCGGGACTGGTGGCCGGCGGCGCGCTGGGAGGCGTTCTGGGCGCGTCCCTGCGGCTCTTTCCCTGGTATCGTGAGGATCTGGTCACCACTCCGTTTTTCTTGAACGATCCCATCTCTCAATCGGTTTCCGTGCTGCTTTTTGTGAGCCTCTGTTTTTACGTCTGGTTCTATTCCGTGAAGAAGGAAAGGGTGTAAGCGATGGACCAAGCAGGAAAGTATATTGCTGACGCTGTTTTAGGCATCGACACGCTCTGGGGCGGTGACGTGATGTGTCCCTCGGGCACGGGGCGCTTCATCGCTGATACCTGGTTTTCCGATGAGCCGCTGCCCGCTGCCTACACGCATCCGGCGGCGGCGCGTTTGCGGCAATCCGGCGGCGTGTCGGGCAAAAGCGTCGATGGGGAGGCAGTGGAGGAGTACCTGCGCGAGGTGAACCTTCCCAAGGCTATCGCCGGAGTCCGCGAAGAGGCGGGAAAGACTGGCGGACTGCGCAAGCCCTATCTGGCCGGGCTGGCTGATAGCGTGGAGACGATGTGGGACCTGGCCATGGAGGTCCTGGGCAAGGGCGATCCGGTGCCGTACGCCCGCTGCGTCGAGGCGGCGACGGCGAAGCCGCCTGAACCCTCCAAACCGGAAGCAAAGCGAGATCGTGTTGACGAATTGCTGGGCCGTGGCGGATACACTTCGTCCCATGCGGGCGGGTTGCTGGAGGCAGTGGATGCCTGGCGCCGGGAGCGCGTGATCCCGATGGCCTCGGTGCGCGCTCTGGGCGCGGCCGTGATCGCGCACTTTGACAATCTCAGCGCAAAGAATCTGCTCCCGTACCTTCCCCAGGAACTTGCGGCGGTGCCGCGAGCGAACATCGACTTCCTGGCCATCAAGGACGCGTGGTTTTCCGGTTCGATGAACTACATCGGGCGGGCACGGAACGCTGGCGGCACTCCGCAATACGAAGCGACCTACGAGATCAATGCTTCGTTGCAGATTTCGTTTCCGGAGTTTGAACAGCTGGTAAGCCACGAGGTTGTGCCAGGGCACGTCACCACCTTTGCTTACCTGCAGGACTTGTACGTGCGCGGAAAAGCCGGCTTCGAGGCTACGGTTCTCACCATGAATACGCGCGCCGCCACGCTGTTTGAGGGAATCGCCAACAATGCGATTCTGATCGCGCATGGCGTCACCGAAGTGGACCAGTTGCCGGACGAAGACTTGCAGATCGGCGTGCTGCTGGCCCTGTTGCAGGACGATGCCAAGAACCAGTCGTCGTATCTCACCTGGGGCGAAGGAAGACCGCAGCCGGAGGTGGCGGCCACGCTGCGGCGCGATTTTCTGGTCACGGAAGAACGCGCCGATAAATTGTCCGGCGCCTGGGGTCGTCATCCCCTGCTGGGGCGAATGTATCTGCCGGCGTACCGCTCCGGCACGGAAACGGTCGCTGAACTCCGGCGAACCTACCCTGCGGGACCGGTGCTTGCGGCGATTTACGGATGCAACGGATTAGTCGACATCCAGACGGTCGATCAGATGCTAAGAGGCTAGAAGCAATCTGATCCCTGCTCGCTGTCTCACCCCACCGCCGGCCGCAGTTCCATCTTCTTCGTCGTGATCGCCAGCTTGGCCGGCGTCAGTTCCGGACCCTCCCAACCTTCCTTCACAGCCTCTATATGGATCTCTCCAGCCTGCTTCGTCGCCTGCACGATCACCTGCGCGAGACCATTGAAGAGCGACCGCTTGGGCTCCTTGTCGCTCTCATGGCAGTTGGGATCGCCGTTGCCCACCCCGATCAGCGCGCCCTCCCCGGAGACCTTGAATGAGATCAGGTTTCCCGCCGTCGGAACCGCCCGACCCTCCTTGTCCAGCGCCTCCACCTTCAGGATCGCTACGTCCTCCCCATCCGCATCGATCTCCGTCCGGTCCGCCGTCAGCCGGATCGCCACTGTCGGCCCGGTCGTCTCCCGCCTCTCGGTCTGCACCACCTTGCCGCCCTTGCTCCCCCGCGCCTCAATGAATCCCGGCTCGTACTTCACCTTCCACTCCACATGCCCCAGGTGAGGAACCTTCTGGCTGCCCAGGCTCTTGCCGTTGACGAAAAGCTCCACCTCGTCAACATTCGAGTGCACCCACACGGGGATCTCGTCGCCTTCCCGGCCCGCGAAGTTCCAGTGCGGAAACAGGTGCAGAACCGGCTCGGAGCCCCACCACGCCTTGTAGTAGAAGAAACTGTCCTTGGGAAACCCGCAAACATCCACAATTCCGAACTGCGAATTGATCGACGGCCACCCATAGGGGGTAGGCTCCCCCCGATAATCGAACCCCGTCCACGCAAACCCGCCCGCCTCCCATTCACGCGTCCCGTAAAACGTCCACCAGCCTTCGGCCGTCTCTCCCCATCCTGGTTGGTTTAAGTCATACGCGCTCACCGTGTTGCGCAGCGGGTCGGTCGTATAAACCCCGCGCGTCGATACCGCGCTCGCCGTCTCTGACCCGTAAAGCGGCCGCGTGGGATACTTCTTGTGGAATGCATCGGGCAAGTTCAGGTTGTAATTGAACCCGAGCACGTCGAACGCCAATGAAGGCCCCTTTTCGTTGCCGCCGTTCACCGCCGCGGAAACGACTCGCGTAGGGTCCAACTCGTGGCACCGCTGCACCATGCTGGCCGCGATCTTCGCCCCCTGCTCCGCCAACTCGTCCTGCAGCGTAAACTCCTCGTTCCCCACCGACCACAGAATGATCGACGGCGAGTTGCGATAGCGCTTGATCATCGTCTCCAGTTGCGCCAGCCCCTCCGGGTT
>JBEKZJ010000261.1:0-5546 GCA_049509995.1 Occallatibacter sp.
GTCAATAGGCTTCAGGATGTTCGGTTTCCGTCCTTCCTGCTATTCAAGCTACGGGGCTTGGACTTTTACCCCGGTGGGACTTGCTCCCACTGATCATGCCAGCCTTCGCTGGACGCACACTTTTCAGGATCGATCCCAGTCGTTAACCCATGAGTAATAGATTTTACGTAGCTTGTTATGTTTTTAACGACAAGAGTCGAATGAGCTTGTGCTCTCATTGAAAGACAAACAGGAAGCAGGCAACGCCCTGCCGGGCTAACACAATGTCCATGCGCCGGCACCCTGCCCGGAGCAGGGCCGAGTCCTCCAGGACACCATTCACTGAGAATTCACATTGGAATAATACCTCCGTATTGCCTCCGGGTCTCAATCTGTTCAGGAGGTTTTCCAATGAGGACGATTAGGCTCGTACTGGGTGAGGCTGCGATCGCGATAACGCTGGCGTCATCGATCCATGGAATGGCGGCTGGACCGGGTACGCCAGGTCCGGGAAAAATCAAACATGTGCTGCTGATAAGCATTGACGGCATGCACGCGGTAGATTTCTATAACTGCACGCACGGGATAGCGGGCGCCAATGACGGCGACCCCTACTGCCCGAATCTGTCGTCCCTGGGCCACACGGGAATTAATTATGTGGCCACGTCGGCTTCCAAGCCCTCCGACTCCTTCCCCGGGCTCGCGGCGCTGGCGACGGGTGGCTCACCCAAGACCACAGGCCTCTATTACGACGTGGCGTATGACCGGTCGCTCGATGCGCCGACAATCACGACCGGCACAGGCCTGGCTGGGGGGCCGTGTACGCCTTACGGCGTTCCGACGGGAACGACGACTGACTATGACCAGGGAATCGACTATGACGATACAAAGCTGAACGGAGGAGCGCCCGGCGCGGCGCCGACCGAAGGCGGCGTCGCTTCGATTGACCCGAGGAAACTGGTCCGCGATCCGCAGGCGGGTTGCGCGCCGGTGTATCCGTGGAACTTCGTGCGCACCAACACGATCTTCAGCGTAGTCCATGCGGCGGGCGGATATACGGCGTGGATCGACAAGCACGCGTCGTATTCATTTACGGCGGGTCCGGGCGGCAAGGGCCTGGATGACTACTATTCCCCGGAGGTGGACTCGAACGTGGTGCCGCTCCCAGGCGTGAAGACATCGGAGGGCGTCTCCTGCGCCACGGTCCGCGACATGAGCCAATTGTCATCGTGGACCAGCAGCTTCGATAACATCCAGTGCTACGACGCCCTCAAGGTGAAGGCGCTGCTGCATGAGATCGACGGCAAGACGCACACCGGGGCGGCGGCGGTGACGCCAGCCCTCTTCGGCATGAATTTCCAGTCGGTGTACTTCGGAGAGAGTCTGAACGAGCCGAGCGTAGGCGCAGGTGGTTACAAGAATGCTGCGGCGTTACCCAGCGATGAGTTGCTCAAGGAGATCAAGTTCGTGGACGCCTCCATCGGCGACATTCTCAACGCCCTCAGGCAGAGGGGTATCTATGACGACACGCTGGTCATCGTCACCGCGAAGCATGGGGAGTCGCCGATCGACCCGGCTCTGTACGTGGCGGACGGCGCCAACACGCCGGCGACGCTTCTGTCCAACGTGATTCCCTACTCGGAGTCGCCGTTGAACCCAACCGGCATCGGCGCAACGGAAGACGATGTGTCGGTGCTCTGGCTAAGCCCGGGCGCAAGCGTGACGTCCGCCGTGGAACTGCTCGAAAACAACGCGGCAGCGATTGGGCTGGGCCAGATTTATTACGGGCCGACTCTGGCCCTCAACTACAACGTAGGCGGTCTTGGGCCGTGGCAGGATCCGCGGTCGCCGGACATTCTCGTGACGCCGAATGTAGCCGTGACCTACTCCGGCAGCACGACCATGATCGGAGATCACGGCGGCTTCGCGCACGACGATACCAACGTCATCCTGCTGGTGGCTAACCCGCGCTTTACCGCACAAACCGTTTCAGCGCAGACGGCAACCACGCAAGTCGCACCCACCATCGTGAAGGCCTTGGGGCTGGATCCGCGGGCGCTGGATGCTGTGAGAGCGGAAGGTACACCGGGTCTCCCGGAGGTTGAGGCACAGCTCGAAAAGTAGTCGTCAGCAAGCTTGGCTGGGCAGAGGTGCCGTGTCCACGGCCCCTCGTCGTCTCCCTGCGCCCGCCGGACTTGCGCCGCTCATGGTTTCCACGCTGAATTCACGCTCTCTTCATCGGCGCGAAACCCTCTTGAAAACATTCGATTGCTAGTATCCGACCTTATGGAGGTAAGTATGAAAAGAATCCCCCTCTTACTCATGTCCTTGGCCGCCTTTACCGCGGTCACCGTGGTGGCGCAATCCAGCCAGGAAGAATGGCAGCACAACAAAATCCGCCATGTCCTGCTGATCAGTATCGATGGTATGCACGCCGTTGATTTCCTCAACTGCTCGCAAGGGATCGCCAGCATCAACAACGGCGCTCCCTATTGCCCGAATCTGGCCGCCCTCGGCACCACGGGAGTCAACTACGTGGCTGCCAGCACTTCGAAACCATCCGACTCCTTTCCCGGTCTGATGTCCATCGTGACTGGTGCGACTCCACGCACCATGGGCATTTACTACGACGTCGCTTATGACCGCTCTCTCGACGCGCCGCTGAACACCACCGGCAATGGCCTCGCAGGCGGTCCCTGCACTGCCGGCGCGGCGCCAACCGGCACCACCACTGAGTACGAAGAGGGCATCGACCTCGATCAGACCAAGGTCAACGGCGGAGCCCCGGGAGCCGGCCTCACGGATGGCGGCATTGCCTCCATCGATCCCACCCGGCTTGTGCGCGATCCCAAAGCCGGCTGTGCGCCAGTCTATCCCTGGAACTTTGTCCGCACCAACACCGTCTTCGGGGTCATCCACGCCGCGGGAGGGTATACGGCCTGGTCTGACAAGCATCCCGCCTACTCGGCTGTTGCCGGCCCCGGAGGCCACTCCCTCGACGACTTCTATGCGCCGGAGATCAACTCTACGGTTGTTGGCTTACCCGGCGTCAGCACGCCTGAAGGCGCCTCCTGCGCCACGGTCCGCGACCCTGGTTCCGATATCACCGCGTGGACCAATAGCTTCCAGAACATCCAGTGCTACGACACCCTCAAGGTAAATGCGATCTTGAAAGAAATCGAGGGCAAGACCCACGACGGCAAATGGGCTAAGACTCCCACGATCTTTGGCATGAACTTTCAGGCTGTCAGCGTGGGCCAGAAGCTGGTCGAGAAGAGCATCTCCACCAATGGCGGCTATCTGGATGCGGCTGGAACGCCAGGCGCTGCGCTGCTGAGTGAAATCCAGTACGTCGATGACTCCATCGGAGAGATGGTTAGCAAGATCAAGGACCGCGGCCTGTACGAGTCGACTTTGATCATCATCACCGCCAAGCACGGCCAGTCGCCGATCGACCCCACGCTCTACAACCCGATCCTGAATACCGGCTCATCGCCCGCAACCCTCCTCGCCAGCCTGTTGCCCTATTCGGAATCCCCCAGCAACCCCACCGGCATTGGTCCGACGGAAGACGACGTTTCGCTGATCTGGCTGGCCAACTCCGCCAATACACTGAGCGCGGTCTCTACCTTGGAATCGAACGCCAGCGCTATCGGCCTCGGGCAGTACTACTATGGCCCTTCGCTCGCGCTTAACTTTAACTGGCCGGGCCTGCCGCCCAGCGGCGATCCCCGCACCCCGGACATCATCGTCACACCCAATATCGGCGTCACCTACACCGGCAGCACCAAGAAGCTGGCAGAGCACGGCGGCTTCTCCCATGACGACACCAACGTCATGCTGCTGCTCTCCAACCCCGCTTTCGTGCCGCACACGGTCTACACCACAGTCGGAACCAACCAAGTGGCGCCCAGCATACTTCGCGCGCTTGGTCTGGACCCTCAGAAACTTGACGGTGTGCGTCTTGAAGGAACGTCGGCACTGCCCGGCGTGAACCTCAATCTCAGTTGGTAACCACGGAAAGGCGTGGGCAGCTTCCTCAGGCGTCCACGCCTTTCTCTCCCATCTGCATCCCTCAACCAGCTTGCGTCTAGCGAGAGCGAGACCCTGCTCAAGGTCTCAGGAAGTTCGAAATCGACCGCACTGCCAACCCCAAGAAGCCAGAAATCGCCCACAGGTGATCGGGGATCCGCCGGATTCTGCGGCCAGCCTTGGACGGCCAGATCGAAGGCAATCCAAAATGGGCTCTTGCACAATTTTGGTGAAAATCGCCGGAAGAGACGCATACCTCCCATGTCCACCGCTGTGGGAAGCTCGTGGCGGCGCGCAACTTTCTTGGAATCAACGCGTATCTCGATTCTTGCAAAAAAGGCAGTTTCACCAAATGTGCGGAAGAGCCCCAATTAAGGTTCTTCCGCATATTTGGTGAAGGTGTCACGGGGATCACGCGTGCAATTGGAGACTGGATTTCAGGCCGCATGGAGGACGCGCAGACGCAGCAGATCGAACCTGGCGCGGCCGTACATGGAGCGCTTGATGAGTTTCAGGCGGTGGACATGACCTTCGACGGGACCGTTGCTCCAGGGCTGTTTGAGAGCGGCGAGGAAAGCGGCCTCGTCACGGCATAGATGTTTGGTGAAGTTAGCGAATGGGGAGGCGGCGGTGGCGTCGCGCCAAACCGGCCAAGCCGCTACATCCCGCTCGCGGATGATGCGAAAGAACTCACGCGCCAAGCCAGCGCAACTGGCGATTTCCGGGGATCGCCTATCAAGTTGATCCAGGTAAGGGCGGGCTTCTTGTGGCTGTTTCAGCATCCACCAGGCGACTTGTCGCGGAGAAGCACGTGGAGGAGTGGAAACGCGGGACGGTGGTATGGCTCGACATCTTCGTGGTCCATAATGCTTGTGCATCCAATCACGTAGGGTGTGCGGTCGTCCCGCGAAGCCGCGGGCGCGCAATTCCCGCCAGAGTTGGGCGCTGTTGTGGCACCCCTACTGCCAACGCATTTCCAAGTAATCCCGATGTGGATCGACCGACGAAGAGCGATGATGGCGCTTGCGTTCCGGGAAGCCCTGGGCGCGGATAAAGCGGCGAACGGTCTTGCGGCTCAGGCCGCACTGGCGCCCGATATCCCGCTGCGAAACGCCCTGCCGGAACAATTCCATCACCGCCTCATAGCGGGCCATCCGGCGCTCGCGGTTCTGCTCGATCCGGACCCGAGGGCGGGAGAGCCGCTCGACAGGTGAAGGTTCCAATACAGCATCCGCTACGGGCTTCGATTCTTCTACCACGGCGCGCGCCACCTCGGCAAGCAGCCGATGATGGGGCCCCAGAGCCTCTACCAGAGCCTCGCTCATGTTCCGGAGCAGATGCCAACGGTCGGCGACCTGCACGGCCTGCGGCGCGGCTTTGGTGGCCGCTTCGGCATACAGGCTGGCGCGATCGCGGCTGATGAATTCCGCACCGGGATGTACGCGAAGCCACTGGTCCGTGCTCTGGGCGCTACGGTCAGGCAACAGATCGATCACCTCTCCGCGTTCCAGGTCGCAAAGGATCGTTCCATAGCG
>JBEKZJ010000262.1:0-8091 GCA_049509995.1 Occallatibacter sp.
GACAACTAAAAACCTCAGCAGGCACAGCATGAGGTCAGTATCATACGGGGACAGACCAAGTTGGGGCATATCTGCCAACTCTTTGATTTGAATGCCGATCGCTATTTTGGCGAGCCACAGGTGCACCCACCGCCTTTATAAAGAAACAAGATACTGTGTTCGTTACGGTGCTGGTGCCTTGAGTTGCCGGTGGCGTCATCATCTCGGTTCTGACTCGCATACTATGGGAGCGCGAGGCCAAAGAGCATTCAACATGATCCGGATTGGGCGCGGTTTGGGGTGACCGGAGTCTATCCGGTCGCTAGCAGATTGCTGACCATCCGCTCATGGGCTTCCCTCATTTCAGCCGTCAACGCATGACCGTAGATATTCATGGTCGTGCTTATATCAGCCGGTCGCAAAAGATCCTTCTGCGCACCGAGCGTAGCGCCCGCAGATCCTAACCATGAACGGCAGGCATGCCTTAGCGTGTGCCAGGTGATATGGCCTAGCCCGAGACTCTGAGCGATGGGCTGCAGTCCCTTCTGCAAGAGCGTTGATGGGCTGCGTAGGCCGCCAGTAATCGACGACGGGAACAGCCACCCACTTCCATTAGTTTTCGGCCTCCAGGCCATCAGCACAGCCAAGAGGGCTTCAGCCAGCGGCAGTCCTGCTTCGGAAGCATCCGATTTGGTCTTGCCCAACTTGCCGCGGGTGAATTTACGCTGGATCGCAATCAGCCGCCTCTCGAAATCAATGTCTTCCCACTTCAGAGCTAACAATTCACTGATTCGCAAGCCGAGGCAGCCATCCACCACCACCATCACATTCAGAGGTTCAGGAAGAGCCTTGATGAGCTTTCGGAATCCTTCTACAGGGATCTCGGGGATTTTCTTCCTTCGCTTCGATACGCCCTTCAATTTGATCAAGGACATCGGATTCTTCGCCATTGGCGGGGTGAATTCGTGCAAGGCCGCCAAATTGAAGCAAACGCTCATCACTGAACGGATGGAGGCTTTGGTACTCGGAGCCAGCTTCAGACCCTTGATCCAGGTGTCAACGATCAAAGGTCTCATATCTCGTAAGGAGGTTTTACCGAACTCCGCTTCAATATAGCGTCGTAACAGGTAGGAGTTCATTTCCTGCGTGGAGTGTTCCAGCCCCGGAAGATGGTCCTTCCGGTAGATCGCAGTGATCGTCCCAAAGGTGGCGTCGGCCCTCTCACCTGCGGTCCCCGCATTGATCTGAGAGACAGTCAGTTCAATTGCCGTTTTTACGGACGCTTCAGTGGGGTACCGGTCGCCGTCGAAGGTCTGACACCGTTGGTGCCTCTTACCATTCACGGTTTCACTGAACCGGACTTCCCAGGCATATCCATTGGCTCTGGCTACTCGCTTGATGCTACCCTGTTGATACCGTGGCCTTCTCTTTTTCATCCCGTTGCGCCTTTCTCTGCGAAGAACAGGCCAATTATATCACAGTGAGGTATAGTGAGGGACAATCATGGAGTAATCACTGTAAGCAATTGATTCTAAACGTGGCCCCGTAGCTCAGGTGGATAGAGCAGCAGTTTCCTAAACTGCGTGTCGGAAGTTCGAGTCTTCCCGGGGTCACCATTCCATTTCCTGTACGGATTGTGCCTATTCAACTGTGGGAACGGCCGAGGCAGCGCTTTGTCCCGCGCAGCCAAGCCTTTGCGCACTTTCCCCCAGTACTACTGTGTTATAAAGTAGATACCTCTCAGGAGAATTCTTGTTCCCCTCGTGTGGGATGCGCGGGTAAGCTGTCGGCATGAGCGCCAACTCCGAGACGCCAACCGGGCTTCGGGGCACTATGTTCTCTTGCTAATACAGAACTGGAGTGGTCCAATATCCTGCCCGGCCGAAATCCCCTGCCACGCAGAACTGAGCACCCCCGCTCAGACTTCGGCGCTGCTGAACAGCTAGCCTGTAAGGGGAGGTTCGCCGCCGGCAGCGTCACCAGGCGGCGATGGGGGAGTCCCAGTATCGGGACGCTTCCGTCCTGGCCCGATCTTAGAACCTTAGAGACTCCATTTGGTGTGCAACCCACATCACCAACCGCAGCAAGTCAAGCCAAGGATCACCCTACTGGTTCCCCAACCCATCGCTCTTGTGGTAATTCGGGAAGGGCGGAATGGGTATCTCCGGCACCGGATGGGCCTTCAGTTCGTCCAGCACCAGTTGAACGCCAGAACGCCAGTTTCGAGCTGGCGGTCGTGGCCTGCCGCCACATCCTTGGGCAGCTCTTCGACAGCCAGGTCGGGAGCGATGCCGTGGTTCTCGACCTCCCACTCGCCGTTGAGTCCGTAGATAGCGTAACGGGGCGCGTTGACATGGCCGCCGTCGAGCAGCGTGGGGTATCCGCCGATGCCCACCAGCCCGCCCCAGGTGCGTGTGCCCACCAGCTTGCCGATGCCGGCCTTGCGGAAGTACCAGGGCATGGCGTCGCCGCCGGAGCCGGAGTTCTGGTTGATGAGCATGACCTTGGGACCAAAGATCGCACCCGCCGGGTCGTGGACCGCCTTGCCGTCGCGCTCGACTGCCCCGGAGAGCGGAAAGCGCTTGAGCACGTCCACTACATAGTCGGCGATATAGCCGCCCTCGTTGTAGCGCTCGTCGAGAATCAGGGCCTGCCGGTCGAGCTGCGAGTAGAAGTAGCGGTTGAAGTTGGTGTAGCCGGAGCCGCCGGTGTTGGGCATTAAGCCACCTTGCCGCCTGAGAGTTCGTTAACCTTGTGGCGGTTGGCCTCAATCCAGTCCAGGTTGCGCAGGCCGTCCTCGTCGGCGATGGGAACCACGGTGACATCGCGGGCGTCCTTGCCGTCGGGATTGGTGCCGACACGGAGCACGGTCTGCTTGCCGGCTGTGCCGTCGAAGAACTGGTAGAGGTCGTCGTCGGCGTGCAGCTCGCGGCCGTTGACGGCAAGAAGGTATTCGCCCTCCTTGACGGAGACGCCGGGCAGGGTGAGCGGCGAGGCCAGGCCGGGAGTCCAGTTCTGCCCGCCCAGGATTTTGGCGATGCGGTAGCGGCCGTTTTCCGTCGTGTAGTCGGCGCCCAGCAGGCCGCCCTTGGGGCCCTTGTCAGGCTGGTGCGGTCCTTCGACGAACATGTGGCCGATGGTGATCTCGCCCAGCATCTCGGTGGAGAGATAGGTTAACTCGGAGCGGGAACCGTGGGCGACGAGCGCTGTGGTCCCTCTTCCGGCGCAGTGATCGGACTGTCCGATATTCGCCTTCGGATGAACTGACCCGTCAGGACGGCGGGAGCGGTCCTGACGCTGCCTCTGGATCGCGACTGAGAAACGCCTTTCGCGACGCGGATTGTCGGGCAAGGCACTGGAGTGATCTCCTCAACAAAGCAGGATTTCCGTCGCTTCTTTGAGTGGATGCCGCCGTCCCGGCGGTCGAAGATATGACCTCCCCGCCCTGGTCACCATTTCAGCTTTCGATCGGTGAATATGCCTCACTTCGTCAGGCGGCCTCGACTCCTGAACACCCGTTCGACTAAGGTACATGCATCAGATCGAGGAGGAGGCAGGCATGCGCAGACGCGACTTCTTGAAGACAAGTGCAGTAGTTGCAGCGGGTTCGATGGTGCCCGCTTACCGATGGGGAAGCGCTGAAGGCCGCCGGCAGCCCTCGTCGCGGGCGGGTGAGCGGACCACTGCCGGTTCACTCCATCGCGTGCTTCCGATGATCGGCACTGGCTGGCACGGGCACATGTTTCCCGGCGCCGTCGCTCCCTTCGGAATGGTCCAGCTTAGCCCTGATACGAGTGGTGCACCCGAGCCGAAGTGGAACGGAAAATGGGATATCTACGGTTGGGATCATTGCTCGGGCTACCACTACCCCGACAACTTCGTGCTCGGTTTCAGCCACACGCATCTGCAAGGCACTGGCGCGTCCGATCTAGGCGATGTCCTGTTCATGCCGCTCGTGCAGGGTCGCAACTGGGGTTGGGACAGCGGCGATCCGGGCGAGGAGTCAGAAGCGCAAATCGAAGCCATTGGAGTCGACTCCGGCTGGGTCTTCAACGACGCGGAGCGTGGGTATCGCTCTTCTTTCTCTCATGATCGCGAGAAGGCTCGCCCCGGCTACTACGCAGTGCATCTCGATACGCCCGATGTTTCCGCAGAGCTCACAGCGACCACCCGGTGCGGCATGCACCGCTACAGCTTTCCTTCGCTGCCGGCGGAAACGCAGCGAGGCCTGATCCTCGATCTCGTACACGGTATTGGCTGTGATGTCTACGCGGTCGAGCTGCACATCGAAAGCAACGTCCGTGTCACCGGCTCACGCTCGACGAAGGGTTGGGCAGCGGACAAGCAGGTCTACTTCGTCGTTGAGTTCTCGCGGCCGTTCGCTTCTGTGCAGGCCAAAGTCGATGGCGCAACGCGCGCCGCCTCGGCAGGTGACCGGCTCTCCGGCAAGGAGATCAAAGCGATCTTCACGCAAGGCGCTGGTGCAGAGCCCCTCATCGTTCGCGTTGGCCTGTCCTGCACCGGCATCGACGGCGCGATCGGAAATCTCGCCGACGAGATTCCGCACTGGGACTTCGATCGCGCCGTCCACGACAATGAGCGGGCCTGGAGCAGGGCGTTGAGTGTGCTCGATGCGGAGCTTTCGAGCCAGGCTCTGAATGAGACGTTCTCGACCGGCGCGTATCACGGGCTGGTGGCTCCCGCGACCTTCAATGATGTCGATGGCGCTTACCGCGGCCAGGATCACAAGAACCACCCCAACCCCGGCTTCGCGAAATACACCACGATCTCCATCTGGGATATCTATCGCGGAGAATTCCCGTTCATCATGCTGATGCAGCCGCATCGCACCAGCGACATCATCCGGACTTTGCTGGTGGACTATCAGCAACTCGATCAGCATTCCCTGCCGGTGTGGCCCTTGTGGGGCAATGAGACCTGGTGCATGACCGGCTTCCATGTCGTCGGCATGATCGTGGGAGCCTACGCACGCGGCTGCCGCGACTTCGACATCGAAGCCGCCTACGGAGCCATGCGGGACACTGCGATGGTGGGGGCGACAGCCAATGGCAACAGGGAGTTGCAGCAGCAATTCCGCAGCCTTGGATATGTAGCCGCGGGTCCGCAGCGGCAATCCGTCTCGCGCACGCTCGATTTCGCTTACGACTACTGGTGCGTGGGAGCAATGGCCGAGTTGCTGGGGAAGCAGGACGACGCGGACCTGTTCTACAAACTGGGACAGAACTATAAGAACATCTTCGACCCCGCCACCGGATTCATGCGCGGCAAGACGGAAAACGGCAAATGGCGTGAGCCCTTCCGTCCCGACCAGGAATACTGGGAAGACTACACCGAGTCCGATGCCTGGCAGGCGACCTTCAATGTCATGCAGGATGTACAGGGCCTGATCGATCTCTATGGTGGCGACGAGCCCTTCAGCGCCAAACTTGACGCCATGTTTGCCGCTCCTTCCGACATTCTCGAATCTCCGCCGGACATCACCGGGATGGTCGGCCAGGTGGCGCAGGGCAATGAGCCCAGCAATCATATCCCGTATCTGTACGCGTTCGCCGGCGCACCATGGAAGACCCAGCAGCGCGTGCGGCAAGTTGCGGCGCTCTACGGCAACACCCCGGCAGGTGTTCCCGGCAACGATGACTGCGGGCAAATTTCCAGCTGGTTTAATTTCGCCGCGCTGGGCTTTTATCCGGTAAACGCCGTTACGGGAGTTTATGTATTGGGCAGTCCGCTCGTGAATCGCGCCAGCATTCGCAATGAAACGGCAGGGACCACCTTCACGGTGATAGCCGAGAACAACTCGCCCGGCAACATCTTCATCGAGAGCGTAGAGTTGAACGGCAAGCAGCTCGCCCGCTCCTGGTTGACTCACGCCGACATCGTTGCCGGCGGCGAACTCCGGTTCCGCATGGGCAACAGGCCGAATAGAGATTGGGCCGCCGCGCCCGCCGATCGCCCGCCTTCAGGCCTGGTCGGCGGCCATCCTGCAGGCGTCCGGCAGGTAAGCTAGCCTTCCCGTCCGGTTGCAGGCGGGCCCGTGCCTCCCTTCAGCTCTTCACGATGCTCGGCGCACTCGGAAATCCGGGCGCGGGCAAAGCGGTCATGCGCATGACTCTCAGTCAATTGAGGGTTATGCGGAGGCCCGTCGCGTGGGGAACGATCGCGGTGTACTTGCCCTCCTCCTAGTCTTGGCAGACAGGGTGATGTGAGCTTCCCGGCTATCGAGGGCCGGGGCATGCAGGGTTTCCGTCTCTACCTCTCCGGTTCTGCCGTCTCCAAAGTCGAGGCTCAGGACAAGATCTCTTTCTGAGTCTTTGTTCAGGATGATCACGGATGTTTGCCCGCTGGGAAATTTGGCGGCGTAGGCCGTCGCGTCTACGCCCGAAGCCTGGAGCATGGAGGAGAAATCGGACTGAAGGAATGAGCCTCCGCTGAGCGCCCCGGCGAACTTGAGGCCATAGGCGACGGGCTCCATCATGTAGTCCGAACCGAACGTAGCAATCGGTGTGTAGAAGGGGTGGGGATGAGTGGCGATCTGTTCCGGGCTTTCGCCTTGCTCTTTAAGAAGCGCGTCCCCCGGCAGAACGCCTCCAACGGAGTTGGCGACGGATTTGCCCGTGCCGCCGTGCAGATTGACCCCGGAATAGTTGTTGCTGGCCAGCAGCAGCGAATAGTCGGCCGACCAGAGCGCCGCCGCGAAGACGTCCGATACACCGGGTTTGCCTCCGCGATAGCACGTGTTGCCTTCCGTCATGCGCAGTCGCACGCCCATCTTGTTTGCCGCGGCGGTGGCGGTTTCCGCTGTTTTCCGTACTTTGGCCATCGTAGCTGGCTTAAGAAGGTTGGGAATGTTGACCTCCGGGTTTGTGGCGGGGCCGCCGAAGTAGTAATGGTGTGTCAGCGTTGTGACATGCGGCGGATTTTCGATGGAATGCCACATAGCGGCGATTTCGGTCAGCCACGATACATCGGAGGCTACATCCGGCACACCAAACTTCACCCCAGGCACGCGGGCAGAAATTGCGCGAGCGAGGACGAGCCATTCATCCAGGTAGGTCTTGACGGACCATGTTTTTGGATCGCGCAAGTGGCGGCCAAACAAGTCCGCCTCGTTTCCTATCTGGAAATACTGCAGGCTTGGGCCGAGAGTTCTCGCCACGAACGCAGCTTCCTCCGCGGCGCGATCGGGTGTATTGGTTCCCATCCCGATGCCATACAGGCACGTCCAGCCGGTCGCTTTCAGGAGGTCAGCCAGGTTGTGCACCGCCTCGGGTGTCACGGCATAATACTGTACTTTGGGCTCGCCCACGACCTCGCGGACGTGCGGGTGCCCGGGTTCGGGCGAACTGGGCATGGGTTTCCAGTAGCCAAACTCGCTGCTGTTGCCGCCGAGGCGCAGAACGCCACGAGGTGACAGAGCCTTGAATTCGCGGATCAATCCGGTGTTGTCCACCGAGAAGAAGCTCGGGTCTGTGAGTTGCGCTACCTCGTAGGACAGGCCGACAAAGTCGGTAGGCATTTGGGGGCCTGTGGGCTCAGTCGGAATGGTGAGAGCGACCTTGGCTTCCAGCGGGCTCTGCGCACGAAGGCGGGTTGCCGCAAGAGAAAAGGCTGCACTGGCGAGGAATCTGCGTCGGCTGATCATGGTCATCATGGCATGTGTGTAACTGGGGCGCGATTACGATCCAGTTTTCATTCCTAGTATATTGCCAATACTGCCGTGAAGACCGCAACGCGCTCGCCGGAGGGCCGATTGACAACCGGCGAAAGGCCAAGAGATGACTCGAAAAACAGGCTTGTTGCGGAACGGCTTCTACTGTGCGTATCTGAGATTTGCGTGGTGTATCCAGAATCATGCGTGGTGTGAGCTGATTCAGTCCGATTCCGCGAAATCGCCAAGTATCAATTCGACCGGCTAAGACGGCGGGGTTCCCAGGGTCAGTAATGGAAAACGCGGCAGGGTCCGAGAACGAGGTAGTGCCTGGATCGTCGCCTATCCGTCCCTGACGTGATGTGGCTCACGTTGCTACCGGTTTGGCGGTTACACACCCGGAGCTCTGGCCGTGGGAATGATCGAAAGAGATTGCGAGGGGC
>JBEKZJ010000263.1:0-5503 GCA_049509995.1 Occallatibacter sp.
GAGACTGAGCGTGATGTGAGAATTGCCCAGCAAGCGCCGCGTACTCTTCAAGAGCGGGGAAGCCTTGGCCAGATCTTCCACCGTGAGCTGCAGCGGATGGGCCGCATCCAGCTTCGCAGCGACGGATTGGATTTTCTGAAGTGCTTGGGTGGTTTCAAAGAGCGCTGTCAATTTTGGGTCCTGGGCTGCCCGACCCACAAAGGTGTAGAAGGCCAGCGAAAACAAGCTGCACAGAAACGCTAGCATAGCCAACGGCAGCAGACTCCTGACCACAGACAAAGCTCGGTCCTGGAGTTGCGCCCGAAACAGCCGGTAACTTTGGATGACCGCGTAGAGCAGCGTCGGAACCAATATCGTTATTGATAGCACGAGTGCTGCTTGTGCGCTGTCTGTCATGTTGGTTGACGCAGCATGGATTAGTTTGAAAAATGCGGTGGAACTGAAGCGCGAAACAGCGTGGGCGAATTTCACATTTGTGAAGGGATCGAACCTCGAAAAAAAGAGGTTCGTGAGTACGGGTCCCACCCGCTTGCCGAGCTCACCGGCGAAATAAAGGGCGATGATCACCGGAAGAACCCAGAGCACAGCACGGACGGTCCCCTTGACTACGCATGCGCACCAGAAGGCGGCAAAAGTCAGGAGCAACACCGTGATGAGCATGCTGAACAACTCCCTGCCTCCCCACGGGTGAAGAAATAGGGGCACGATCAAAAGCGGAAGCAGCCATGCGCCCACAAAACCCGCGAACAGCGCCATGCACAGCTTGATGAACCACTGACGGCGGGCGGACACCGGCAAGGTCAAGTGCCACGAGTGCGTGCCCGACGTTTTTTCTTCCCCCAGCGGCAGGCTTCCGGCGAGAACAGCTATCGTCAGTGAACTGATCCCACATACGCTGACCACCGCGTTCTCGAAACTCCTGGCTAGTCCTCGCGGGTGCAGCAACCCCAAGAGCGGCAGGCATGCCCAGCCCACAGCGGCCAACAAGCTGATCAACCAGACCGGCCGCAGCAATCGAAATTCCTTGCGGAACAAATTGAGCACCGCTCCCGTGGGGCGGCAGCGAAGCCAGCTAACCAATGCGCTTGGCAACAGCTCTGGGCCGGCCGTCAGCAGGTCATCACCCCCCACGCCTCCCGTTGCCTGAAACCGCGCCAGCATGCGCCCTCCCAGCCACAGCATTACACCGGCGTAGCCCAGGAAGAAAAAGGTGTTGGTTAAAACAATCTGTCTGCCGGCCAGCGAGGCATTTCCGGCTCTGCGAAGCAATACCGCCCAGCTCGAGGCCATAACGATGAAGGAGAGGGCTGCAACGTTCAGGGCGGCGCCACCCAGCGTCGATCTTGCGAGCAGCGTCCAAAACGTAGCCGAAGCTGTAATGGCGATGATTGCCGCTACGACAAACGCCCAGCGGCGTACGTCCATCTGATGTCCGCTCCCCCGCCCGGGGAGGGATAGAATCAAAGCCGCCGATGCCACCGCAACCACAGTAACCTTTAACTTCTCACGCCAGATTTCCAATCGGCTGACGGGTTGGGAAAGCAGGAGGGAAAGCGTTCGGTGCTGAAATTCGTTGCCGAACGGAAGGCTCACCAACAGGGGAATGCCTAGGAAGAACCCAGCCTCAGCCATCCAGGCAATCGAATGCAACGGGCGAACGAGCGCAAGCGCGCCCGCAAGGACAAGGGCGCACCAGGGCCAGAACAGCGGGCGTGTTTCCTTGAGGATTCGGGTGGTCTTGGCGTTCATTCCTGCCTCCTACGCCGATTTAGACATCTTGTAGCACAGGCACTCCTGCCTGTGTCGGCACAGCCAAGAGTGGCTGTGCTACGCCTTCAAAGTCGCAACGAAGATCTCCTCCAGCATCAGTGATTCCGTTGTAAGCGCCTCGGGATTATGTTCTCGCAAGCGCTCCATCAATTCGGGGCCGGAGCCATTGGCGATCAATTCCAGTTCACGACCGTCGCGGCGCACGCGCAATGCTGTTTGCAGGTCGATTTCCGGCGGCACTTCTGCAAAGCGGGCGCGAATCTTCTGATAACGCTCGCGGGCCCGGTCGGCGTCGAGCGTCAGCAAGCTGCGGCCGTGATCAATGAGCGTGAACTCGTCAATCAATCCCTCGAATTCGGTGATGAGGTGGGTGGAAACCAGGATCGTGCGCTTGCCCGGAACGCCCTGCTGGTACGCGCCGATCACCGCCTCGATGAACTCGCGGCGAACGATGGGGTCCAGGCCCGACGTGGGCTCGTCGAGCACTAGCAGGTCCGTTTCCGGGCAGACCGCGGCGATCAACGCCACCTGCGTCCGTTGGCCCTTCGAAAGATTTCCGGTGCGCTGCGCCGGATCGAGCTGGAAACGCTCAAGCAACTCTTGCTCCGTCTGCCGGTTCCAATGGGCGCGGAATGAAGCGAGGTAATCCAGGGTCTCGCGCACGCTCATCCACGGATAGAATGCCACCTGGTCCGGCACGTAAGAGAGAAGGCGTTTCACCTCCACTTCGTGTTTTGCCGGATCGAGACCGAAGACGCGCACCTGGCCGCTCTGCGGACGGAGCAAATTGAGCAGGCACTTGATGGTGGTCGTCTTGCCCGCACCATTGCGGCCGAAGAGTCCGTAACAGCGGCCGGGTTCGACCGTCAGGCTCAAGTTACGGACCGCCTCTGCGCACCCGTAAGCGTAAGTGAGGTTTTCGATCTGAATCGGGAGAGTTGGAGATTCCATGGCTGGTCAATCCTCCTTATGGTCTTCATGGGCGCGTCGTTTGTCGTCGAGCACATCCAGCCGCTCACGGATCAATTCCAGGAATTCATCATGGGGCACCTGCAAATGGTGCGCTTGCACAATGACCTGGTCGATGTCCTCGATCAGCAACTCGCGCCGGACCTTCTTCCGTAATGCCGATTGATTCTCTTTCAGGAAACTACCCCGCCCCGGCAGCGTTTCGATCACGCCCTGACTTTCCAGCTCGGAATAAGCTTTGGCGACCGTGTTGCGGTTGACGCGCAGTTCCTCAGCCAGAGGACGGATAGATGGGAGCGCCTCGCCGGGCCGCAGCGCCCCTGAGGCCGCGGCAGTCTTGATCTGATCTGCGATCTGGAGGTAGATTGGCATGCCTGACTTGAAATTGATTTGAAGTATCATGTTCGTCTCACTGTCATAGGAATATAGGACAGATGGCCGATGATGTCAAGAAGAATTTTCAGGCACTCGTAGTTGGTTAAATTACCGTGGCGGATGGCAGCAGACAGGGACGCCCCCGAGCGTCCAGCGTAATTGCGCAGCGTATCCGAGTTCGCTTGGATGGGCCGCCCAGTCGGACACTGTTGTTCTCAGCATGCAACCACTTTGACGGTAAGTCCAAACCACTCTTGTGATCTGGAGTTTAGCGACGGCGAGCCATTGACACGGTTAGGCCGTTAGAACTAAGGCGCCGGATTGTCCGCCACCCTCCCGTGGACCGTTTCATAAAGGGTAGTTTTCGCCCCTCTTCGAGTCCAATGGATGTAGAATCAACCCAATGCATACCTACCTTCCAGACACGAACGTTCTGGTCGACCTCGGAAGAGACCCCGCCGTCCAGACGAAGCTGGAGAATGCCGAGCAGAGCGGGTCTAAATTCGTGATCGCACCGTCGACAATGACGGAACTGACGGTCGGTGTCGTTAAGGGAGGCGCGACTTGCTTTGAGCCGAACAAGAAGATCTTCACCTGGCTTAAGATCCACTCGGATGCCATCTTGGACCTTCCGAGGCCCTTCATCGGTAAGACTCTGGGATTCCCGTCAAAGTGGAGCCAGGTGGAAACGCACCATCACGTGCAGCGCGTAGAGATGGTGGCGAACTCTCAGACGTTCGACGAGTTTCTAAAGCGTAAGGACGCTGTTGGCAACGTCTGGTCGGATATCGACAAGGCCGCTCAGATACACGACGCCCAGGTGGACAAGGAGTTCACCGCGCTGGAGAAGTTCGCGAAGTTGCCACAAGGCACGTTCGATGTCGCAGCAGAGTTCTGTAAGACTTTTGCAGCGGGGGGGGGTTCCCAGACCCGAAACTGTTCAGGCAGCATTTTTCGGCTGCCGTTGAATATGGGGAGGCATCGATCGCGAAGATCAGAGCGGGTGCCAAGCCACGGAAGAATGACCGAGGCCGGTACGGGGACTTCCAGCTTTTGTTTTATCTTGCCGACCCGAACATAACCTTATTGACGAACGAAGACTTCTCAGGCGACATCAAGCAGTCGCCGCAGCGGACGCGTATAGTGGGGTTAGACGCACTTTGAGCTAACAAAATTGCAATATAGTCAGACGGATCTCTCTCCCAAATCGCCGTTGCCCATTGCGCCGGCGGCTCGGTGTGAGGGGCACGACCCGCAACAGATCGACCACGGCCGGAAGCTGATCGAGGACGGCAAGCGCCGCGAGTACGTGGCTGACCAGTTTAAAGCAGGCCGCTTTACCCTATATCGCGCCTTGCGGCATCCATGAGGGACCAATGGAAAATCTTTCTGAGAGCCTGGAACTCCTTCAAAACTTGCTTATTGCTCGAGCCACTGGCGGCGGCGCTGACTTGACTGAATACCAAAGCTTACGGAAGGAGGTTATCACCCATTCTGTACTCAAAGACGTTGCGCCCCGATTTCTACGAACCTGCCGCAGCGCGGCGGAATTCTGGCAGTTCATCAAGTTCGAGTTCCCCACCTATGCTGAGCGCCGCAGCTTTATATGGAATGAGTTTAGGCCGATGTTTGAGCGGATCGAAGGCTCAAAGGCAACACCCGCTGACTTAACGGTATCGACTGCCCTAGAGAAATTCGAAACTGATACTGTTCAGAAGCTTTGGGTGAAAGCGCTCGATCGCCGCGAGACAGACCCGGCGGGAGCAATCACTCTAGCCCGAACGCTGTTAGAGACCATTTGCAAGCACATCCTCGACGAACACCACGAAGAATACGAATCCGGCACCGATCTCCCTGCCCCTTACAAGACGGTCGCCAAGACTCTCAATATCGCGCCGAGCCAGCACTCAGAACCCATTTTCAAGCAAATTCTCGGGGGTTGCACGGCAGTTGTGGAAGGGTTGGGAGCAATGCGAAACCGCCTAAGTGATGCTCACGGACAAGGGAAAAAGGCGATAAGACCCGCCCCCCGCCACGCAGAATTGGCCGTGAACTTGGCGGGTGGCACATACATTGCCTCCTATGTATGCGCCCCTCGCGTTGCGACCTCTCGCGCCCAAGTGTTCACGGCCGCCGGTCTGACAGTAGGTGTCGGGTACCAGTTTTCAGGTGTCAGGAGGCACGTGTCGGGTGTCATCTATCGGGAGTACAGACGTCAGGTGTCAGGTATCTGAAGTCCGGTAGGGACCCCAAAAAGATCTTGACTTATTACACGCTTGTTATATACTGAACTCGCCATGAGAACGCGGGACTTGAAAGCGGAGCGGCGCAGGCACGGCTGGGGCCAAGTGGAAGCGGCCGAGCGCCTGGGTGTGTCCCAACCTTATCT
>JBEKZJ010000264.1:0-5221 GCA_049509995.1 Occallatibacter sp.
CAGCCAGCGCCGGGCATGGGTGTCAGTAGCCGGTTAACAGGCCGCGGCAAAAGTACACTCATAGTCGTTCAAGAAAGGCGCCAAGAACATTTCACCTCCGATGATTGACTGCGACCAAAGTCAAAGCTCTTTGAGGTTGTGGAGTCTACCTTTTACTTCTTCCTCAAGAACGCATATCTGGAAGCACTCCTCAAGCAGTTGTCGAATCCGCTGGATGATTATCGAAGCAAGAGAGGCTTTGCATCTGCTGATCTAAAGGTCAACCGACCCCGAGCGGAGGATCCTGAAGTGCGAGAATTACCCATGTGCCTTGCATTCTTCTTTGGGACACACGGCGGATTGGGATCTGCACAACACCGCCGCCTGGCCCTGAATTGCCTTCGTCCTTACCGCGAACGACCAGTTGTTTCCCAGACAGAAGTTAACAATTGAGCAGCACAGAATCGCGATACTGTTCGAGACGAGCAGGGGTAGGTGCGCCTCCTGGACCAGTATTCGCATCAGCGCAAGATTCCCCAGCATGGAAACCAACCCGTTTGAAAGATGAAACCGCATCAATTGAGCAGGTAGAGCGGAGTTGTCGCGGCGGTCGCGCCACGTGTAGTGCAGGTGCCACACAAAGTTGTGCAACAGCGTGAGCTCCAAGGCCGCGGCCGAAGCATAAAGGTAGTGGCCCGCTGTCCACCGGTTTAAGAGAGCGAGCGCGGCAAGCTGCACCACCATACCCATGGCTCCCACCAGATTGAACTTGCCCCAGCGGATGAAAGTGTTCACGGTAACGGCTCCTGGCGGTAGAGTTCGGCCGTGTGGCGCATGGTGACGACCATCGCCATCGCGAACATGCCGGCCGCTGCTATCGTTCCTCCCAAATCAAACAGCAGCATCTTATGCCCGAACAACGTCGAGTAAGGACTGCGCAGCAGCGCCAGGTTGCCGATAATCAGCAGAATACGAATCTCCGTGGGACCGAAGATGCCTTGCGAAAGTTCGAAACAGGCCAAAGTATATGTGGCAAGGTAACTCTCGCTCGACAGCAGTAGAAACGCTACCAGCATCGCGATCGCCGTCTGCCAGTGCAGAAGTCCGGAGTAGCCGAGTCCGCACATCAGCGCGACCGATCCAAAGCTGTCCACCATGTGATCGACATAGAACCCATAGCGCGGACGCTGTTGGCGGCGCACCCGGGCCAAGGTCCCATCCATGCTGTCTCCGAGCCAGTTGAGCGCCAGGCACAGAATCACCAGCAGCAGAGCGAGGCGGTTGTAGCGCGACAATGCATAGCAGACGCCAGCTCCAACCTGCGCGGTCAAACCGAGAATAGTAAGCTGGTCCGAGCTGAGCCAGTTCGGCGCGCGCTCGGCCATCCACTGCAAAGCGCGCTTCTCAATGGAAGCTGTCAGCGCCTGGTTTACCCGGCGCGCCGTTCGAAATACCACTTCATCCTTCGTTGTGGCTGATTTCGCATTCGTCGTCTTCGCGTTCATCGGGGTGTCCTTTCCAATTGCCGCTTTTCGCGCCTTCCTTCAGCGCCGCGATCAAGCTATCTGCGCAGTGCGTTGCATGCAGAGCGCAATGTGAATTCCAACGATTCCCGTGGAACGCTCTCCACAAAGGGCCCAATCGCCCAGGCGAGGCCGCCTGGAATGGAACGTGTGAGCGAGACCGACTCGATTTGCATGTAAAGTCCGCCGTCTCGCTCCTCGTAGCTCCAGTAGGTATTCAACCGCCACAGGAAGCCGTGCTCCTGGTTGGAATCGAGCGCGCGTTCGGCGCCAGTGCCGGGCGAGTCGATCTCGGCAATCCGTGTGCTTTTGGAGATGCTGTATCCATGCCGCGCATCGAGCCGTCCAAAGGTGATGTCGTAGGTCGTATCCATCACCACCGTGATGACGTGCCGTTGGCGTACCCGCATCACGGCCTGAAAACGATCATTGCCACGATCATCCTGTTGCGTGAGGACTTTTGCTTCGAGAACCTGCGGGGAAAAGTGTTGAGGATAGGCGTTGAAATCCCTCATCAGCCGCTCAAAATCCGCAGCTTTGGCTCCAGCGGCAAATGCGGTACCGCGCCAGTGGTGAAGCATTGCTCCTTGCAAGGCCGCACCCGTGGAAGGCGTGAGCTGCTCCACGATCAACTCTCCGCGGCGCAGTTGCATCTCGCTCTGTGGCCCCGAAGCCCCGGGAGCGAGGAAGCCATTTTGTGACCGATGCTGCTGATCGAGGCGCGACTCAACCGCGCTGATATACGAGTTGAAAGCTGAAACAGCCGCAGGCAGGGGCTCACCCGCAACGCAGCCGGGAGCGGCCACAAAGGGCAATAGGGGCAATAGGATCAGGAGCCCCCAGATAACGGAGCCGACGGAGAATGTTCGCGAATCTGAGAATCGGCGTTGCGTCATGAACAGCACTTTGCTCCGCCCCGGCTTCCGAGGCAATGCATTGAATCTCACCTTATTGAAGATTGTTTCTCACGGTGCAAGTGATTGCGGCAATTAGACTTATAAGAAGTTGTACTTTGCGCAACAGTCTTGGATTGAACTCGCGATCAGATACACTTGACAAAAGACATGACGGACCCACGGCCAGCCCGGCGCTATCGCTTCGGAGCATTTGAAGCAGACGCTACCACGGGAGAGCTTCGCAGGCAGGGTATCCTCATTAAGTTGAACGCGCAGCCCTTCCAAGTGCTATTCATGCTTTTGGAGCGACCCGGCGAACTGCTGACTCGAGAGGAAATCTCCCGAGAGCTGTGGCCCGACGGAACTTTCGTCGATTACGAACACGGCGTGAACTCAGCGGTAAATCGAATTCGCGAAGCCCTCGGAGATACGGCGAGCAATCCGAGATTCATTGTGACCTTGGCCCGCCGCGGCTATCGCTTCGTGGCTCCTGTTGAACGCATCGCCCTCAGTGAAGATCCGTCACCCCCGGTGTCCGAATCCCCGCCCTCGGTATCGACGGAGCAAACGGCAGTTCCCAGGGAGCAAACGGCAGTTCCGACGCTGCATGAGACCAAACTTCGCGGCCGGATTCTGGCCTCCCCGCAGGAGCTTCCGAAAGCCTCGTATCGTGTTGTGCAGACGCTCTTCGTCCTGTTGCAGTTCATGTATATGGGCTTCTATGTTGGGGCACTGGCAAATCTGGCGGAGATTGAAGATCTCTTCTCACCACTGCCGAGAGCAACTCAGGCACTTACTGTCCTGATCGTGACTGCCGCGATCCTGATTCCTGTCCGTGCCTTCGTCCTCTGCGCTGTACTCTTCCATGCGCCCGGAGTACGCGAAAAGTTCCTCAAGATTTGGCCGTTTCTGCTCATCCTCGATGAGCTATGGTCGCTCTCGCCCTTCCTGCTATTGCACCACATCAATTTCGGACTGGCACTGTCCTGCACGACGCTTCTCGTCTATTCGCCCTTTGCTCAGCGCTCGCTAGTCCTGATGGGCGCGGGCGGGGTTGATCATGAAATCTCGGCAACTGTCCGCTGAACTCCGGCGATAGGGGGGCCGAAACCCTCTAAATGACAGGAAAGCCTGAAGTTATCACAGCCGCCCCACACGAGTACGGCATCGGAGCGCAGGGCGCAGGGTACGCCGACAAGTACTGAATGAACATGCACCTGAACAGGCGCCAGACACAGAAGGCCACACGAGATTCTCCTCGGCTGTTCCATAGACTCGGTACGTCTGTCTTGGATCGGTACCGATAGTCGGCATCGCGTCCGGAATCTGACGGCCTGGTAGAGCTAGAATATGGCCGTCGCCATCGGCGTTTCCCGATGCTGATCCGACCTGGAATCCGTTTAGGATTGATTCTGCAAATCTTCCAGTGAGCTTGCAGACTCCGATGGCTGCGGCTTATCTCGGTGTAACCCGGCGGACGAGCCGTTCATGTCCCCATGGGAGATGACCGCCCGCCAAATTGGAGGCAAATAACCTGGACAGCCCCCAACAGGCGGGCTCGGGGGTGTTCAGTCTGTCAGAAGGCGACGACAATTGGAACCCGGGACCACCCTCCCGCTTCATCCCCCCATTCCCACCCCTCATCCGCTTTTCCAACCCCTCGTCCGGAAACCCGTGCACGTTCGGCATGACCACATCTATCTTCCGAATGAGCAAAGACGCTCCGGAAAAGGAACGGCCCATGGATGAAATCGTCAGTGTCGAAGCAGTCAGCCGAAAATTCCCCTTGGACCACAGCTTTGTCAGCGCCCTCGACGCCGTCAGCCTGCGCGTCGCCCCCGGCGAGTTCCTGGCCATCGCCGGTCCCAGTGGAAGCGGGAAAACCACCCTCCTGAACCTGATCGGCTGCATCGATAAGCCTACAGCCGGCCAAATTCTTGTCGAAGGCGTAGACACCTCCAAACTGAAGCCTGGCCGCATGACCGCGCTCCGCCGCGAGAAGATCGGTTTTGTCTTTCAAACCTTCAACCTCATCCCCGTCTTCACCGCCAGCGAGAACGTCGAGTTCCCACTGCTCGTGCAGGGCTTGAGCGGCCGCGAGCGCCGTCAGCGGGTCGCCGCGGCCCTTGAGAGTGTAGGCCTCTCGGCCCGCGCCAATCACCGTCCCGACCTGCTCTCCGGCGGCGAACGCCAGCGCGTAGCTGTGGCCCGCGCCATCGTCCATCGTCCTGCCCTGGTGCTCGCCGATGAGCCCACCGCCAACCTCGACACCCACAACGCTACCCAGCTCATCGACCTCATGCACGACCTCAACCGCCAATTGGGTCTCACCTTCATCTTCTCCACGCACGATGCCCGGCTGCTCGAACACACCGACCGCATCGTCCGCCTGTGCGACGGACAAATCGAGTCCGACACCCGCTCCAAAGGAGGCAGCCGTGGCTAAGTTTCTTCTCCTCGCATTTCGCAATGTCTTCCGTAACCGCCGCCGCACCGTGATGACCCTGTTTATGGTTGGCGGAGGCGTCGCCGGGCTGCTGCTCGTCGGCGGCTTCTTTGCCCGCATGTTTTGGGGCCTCCGCGAACATACCATCAATAGCGGCCTCGGTCACATCCAGATCTTCACCGCCGATCACTTCAACCGCGACGAGGTTCGCGCCCTCGACACCGGCATCGATAACTGGCGTCAGGTGGCCGCAACCGTCAAGACCGGCGGCCACGTGCGCGGCGTCGCCCCCCGCATCGAGTTCTACGGCATGGTCTCCAATGGTGACAAATCTTCGGTCTTCATGGGCACCGCCGTCGATCCCGTCGCGGAAAACG
>JBEKZJ010000265.1:0-5051 GCA_049509995.1 Occallatibacter sp.
CCTGGAAGTTGCTTTTAATTGTGTCCGAAATTCCGTAAGGATTCAATAGAAATATCGGGAACTGGTAAAAAAAAAGCGCCGCGTGGCTGTTACAGCCATGCGCATTTGCGCGGTTCGCTGATGCAATGCGCCGGAAGTGGGAATCCTGAAAGGTGGGGTAGGGCCGGCAACCGCACCAGCGCTCGCTTGACCCCTGCGCCCTACTGATAGTCCGCCCTGCTGGAGTAATCTTGAGGCTCAGGAGATTGTTGCCTAAGATGCTCAAGCAGTACCGCTTTTCTTTCGCCTTTCTGGTCCTTCTTGCCCTTTCTGCCGCGCTGCTACCCGCCCAGCCCGCGGCCCCTGTCGCGCCCCAGGAAGACTACATTCGCGCCCACTATACCAAGTACGAGTTCCGCATCCCCATGCGCGACGGCAAGCGGCTCTTCACCGCCGTCTACGTGCCCAAGGACCCCGCCGGCGGTCCCTATCCGTTCCTGATGGACCGCACCCCTTACAGCGTCGGTCCCTACGGCGAGGACCAGTACCCAAAGCACCTCGGACCCTCCGAAGAGTTCGAGAAGAGCGGCTATATCTTCGTCTACCAGGACGTGCGCGGGCGCTGGATGAGCGAAGGCGAATTCCAGGAAATGCGTCCCCACATCGACGAGAAAAAGTCCCCCCAGGACGTCGACGACGCCTCCGACACCTACGACACCATTGAGTTCCTGCTCAAGCAGGTGGCCGGCAACAACGGCAAGGCCGGCATCTGGGGCATCTCCTACCCCGGTTTCTACACCTCGGCCTCCATCATCGATTCCCACCCCGCCCTCGCCGCGGCGAGCCCGCAGGCGCCCATGACCGACCTCTTCCTGGGCGACGACGCCTATCATGGCGGAGCCTTCATGCTCTCGGCCAACTTCGGCTTCTACAACTTTTTCAAGCCCAACCAGAACCCGGAGACGCCCAGGCCCACCGTCGGCTTCGACTTCGGCACCCCGGACAGGTACCAGTTCTATCTCCAGGCCGGTAACATCGCCAACCTCGACAAGCTCTACCTGAAGGGCTCCAACTGGCTCTTCAACGACCAGGCAAAGCACAACACCTACGACGCCTACTGGCAGGCGCGCGATCTCTCCCGCCACATGAAGAACGTGCATTGCGCGGTGCTGGTGGTGGGCGGCTGGTACGACGCCGAAGACCTCTCCGGCCCCTACCGCACCTTCTACGCCATCAACAAATTCAACCCCGACACACCCACGACGCTGGTCGAGGGCCCCTGGGTCCACGGCGGCTGGGCGCACGGCGACGGCACCCACCTTGGCGATGTGCAGTTCAACTCGAAGACCGGCGATTACTTCCGCGCCAACATCCAGTTCCCTTTCTTCGAGCATTACCTCAAGGGCAAGGGCGCGGCCCAGCCCAAAGCCGTGGTCTTTGAGACCGGAACCAACGTCTGGCGCACCTTTGACGCCTGGCCCCCCAAGGCCGCGACGGCCAAAACCCTCTACTTCCACTCCGGCGGCAAGCTCAGCTTCGACCCGCCTGCCGAAACCAAAGGAGTCGACGAGTACGTCAGCGACCCCAACCATTCCGTTCCCTTTGTCGGCTACACCACCGACACCGTGCCCCAGCGCTACATGGTGGACGACCAGCGCTTCGCCAGCTACCGGCCCGACGTGCTGGTCTACGAAACCGATCCGCTCGACGAGGACGTGACCATCGCCGGCCCCATCTCGCCCAAACTGAAGATCGCCAGCACCGGCACCGACTCGGATTTTGATGTAAAATTCATCGACGTCTATCCGGAGAACTACCCTGACCCGGACGACTCGCTGAACGGCAGCAAGCGCATCCAGGACGCGCCGCCGCTGCACATGGGCGGCTACCAACAACTTCTGCGCGGGGAACCCTTCCGCGCCAAATTTCGTAACAGTTGGGAGAAGCCCGAGCCGCTGACGCCAGGCAAAGAGGCCGACGTCAACTTTACGATGCCCGATCTGTTTCACACCTTCCGCCGCGGCCATCGCATCATGGTCCAGGTCGAGAGCTCCTGGTTCCCGCTCACCGACCGCAATCCGCAGACCTTCACCGACATTCCCAACGCCAAACCGGAGGAGTTCCAGAAGGCCACCGAACAGGTTTTCCGCCAGAAAGACGCAGCTTCCGGCGTTGAAGTGCTGGTGCTGCCGTAACCGAAATTGCAGCGGGGCTTGCGTGGTTAGCCGAGTTAGCGTTGTTGGCCCCGCTTGCTCCGCCAACCCTGCTAACTCCGGTAACTCCGCTAACTTGCTAACCCATGAGGACTCCGATGCGCACTCGCAATTTTCGCACCATGCTTCTGCTGCCGGCCGCGCTTCTGCTGGCCGCCTCGCCTGTGATCCATGCCGAAGAAGGCATGTGGACCTTCGACAACCCGCCATTGAAACTGCTCAAGGCAAAATACAACTTCACACCCACGCAGGCCTGGCTCGACCACTTGCGCCTCTCCAGCGTTCGGCTCAACGACGGCGGATCAGGCTCCTTTGTCAGCTCCGACGGCCTGCTGCTTACGAACCATCACGTGGCCCGCGGCCAGTTGCAGAAGAACTCCACAGCCGAGCACGACTATCTCCTCAACGGTTTCTATGCCGCCACGCCGGACCAGGAGATGAAGTCTCCCGATCTGGAAATCAACGTTCTGATAGCCATGCAGGATGTGACCGCGCGGGTGCAGGGCGCGGCCAAAGGCATTACCGACGAGGCCAAGGCCCTGAAGGCCCGCGACGCCGAGATCGCCGCCCTCACCAAGGAAAGCACCGACGTTCTCAACAAAGCGCATAACGTCAAGACCGGCTATCGCTCCGACGTGGTTGGGTTCTACCAGGGCGGCGAGTACTGGCTCTACCAGTACAAGGTCTACACCGACGTGCGCCTGGTCTTCGCGCCGGAGCAGCAGGCGGCCTTCTACGGCGGCGATCCGGACAACTTCACCTATCCGCGCTACGACCTGGACATGGCCTTGTTCCGCGTTTACGACGACAACGGCAAGCCGCTGCACACCGATAACTTCCTCAAGTGGAGCGCCAAGGGCGCCGCGCCCGGCGAGCTGGTCTTCATCTCTGGCCACCCGGGCTCCACGGAACGCGATGACACCGTAGCCCAATTGCTCATCCAGCGCGATGTGATCGGGCCGGCCGTGACGGAGTATTTGCAGCACCGCATCGCCACCGCCCAGGCCTTTGCCGCGCAGGGACCGGAGCAGGCTCGTCTGGTGGGCAGCCTCATCTTCGGGCTGCAAAACAGTTTCAAGGTCTACATTGGCCGTAAAGAAGCGCTGGCCGACCCGGCCATTCTGGCCAAAAAAGAGGCCGAAGAGGCTGACTTCCGCGCCAAGGTGGCCGCCAATCCCGAGTGGCAAAAAGCCTATGGCGACGCCTGGGACACCATTGCCCGCACTGAAGAAAAGGTGAAGCCGGAGATCAAGGGCCAGCTCTTCCGCCGCGCCGACAGCCAACTCTTCAGCCTGGCGCTCACCATCGTGCAATACGTAGCCGAGATCAAGAAGCCCGACGGCGAGCGCCTGCCGCAGTTCCACGACGCCGCGCTGGATACGCTCAATTACCGGTTGAAGTCGCCGGCCAAGATCCCCGTGGCGACGGAGAAGCTTTATATGGCAGACGCGATCAAGCTGGGCCAGGCAAAGCTGGGCAAGGACGACGCGTACTTCCAGGCCATCTTGCAAGGCGGCGACGTGGACACGGTGGTGAACTCCCTGGTGGACGGCACCAAGCTGGGCGACCCGGACTTCCGCAAATCGCTCATCGATGGCGGCGAGGCCGCCGTGGTTGCTTCCACCGATCCCATGATCGTGGCCGCGCGCCGCGTCGACCCCATCGTGCGCGAGACCAACCGCCGCATGAGAGACACCATCTCCAGCGTGCTCACCCCGGCCGGCGAAAAGCTCGGCAAGGCCCGCTTCCTGGTCTACGGAAAGGACGCCTATCCCGACGCCACCTTCACCCTCCGCCTCAGCTATGGCACCGTCACAGGCTACCCCTACAACGGCACCATCGCCCCGCCCTTCACCACGTTCTATGGGCTCTACGACCGCGCCGCCAGCTTCAGCAACAAGCCGCCCTTCGACCTGACGCCCAAGGAAGCGGCCGGCCTTAACAAGCTCGACCTCTCCACGCCCCTCGATTTCGTCTGCACCGGCGACATCATCGGCGGCAACTCCGGCTCGCCCGTCGTCAACCGCGACGGCGAACTCGTGGGCCTGATCTTCGATGGCAACATCGAGTCCATGGCCGGAGATTTTGTCTATGACGGAACCAAGAACCGCGCCGTCGCCGTCCACTCGGCCGGCATGATCGAAGGCCTGCGCAAGCTCTACGGAGCCGGCGCCCTGGCCGATGAACTGGAAGGCAAAAAGTAACTCGACCGCATTGCCACTAAACTAACTCGAAGGGGAGCCGCGCAGGCTCCCCTTGCTTATTCCTCCAATCAATGTGTAGGATCCCTCGCCGGATCGGCGGTCAGGACGATTTCGCACCCATCGGAGGGCCGCCGGCAACTGGTCTTCATTTCCGCTTCCCGCGCCCGCGCCGCAAATTGGGCGGACAGGTCGACTCCCGAATCACCAGTTCCGGCAGAATCGGCACCGTAGCCGGAAACGTCGCCTGACCGCGAATCCGTTGCAGCAGAATGCGCGCGGCCACCATTCCCATGTGATACAGCGGTTGGCGAATGGTGGTCAGACTCGGGTTGTGGTAGGCCGCGCTCTGGATGTCGTCAAAGCCCACCACGGAAACGTCCTGCGGCGCGCGCAGGCCATGATCCACGAGCGCCCGGATCGCTCCAAACGCTGACACATCGTTGTAGCAGACCAGGGCGGTAAAGTCGGCGCCGCGATTGACCAGTTCATTGGCCGGCCCAAAACCCATCTCCGGAGTGGACTCACGCACCTTGATTTGCACGGTCAACTCCGGCGGAACTTCCAGGTTCAACTCCCTGGCCACCGTCATCTGGCACTCCCAGCGTTCATCGGCATCGGAGCTGTGGCTGCCGCCGCGCATGAAGGCGATTTTGCG
>JBEKZJ010000266.1:0-5047 GCA_049509995.1 Occallatibacter sp.
CCGGCTGAAAGATAATACATCGTCTCTCTCACCTGCGCCACTTCGAGCGATTTCGCAATTTCGCGTCTCAGAAGTATTGGCCAGTTATCTTACTGTTCTCATCAACTGACGTCCGTAGGCGCACAAAAAGCTATATGTGGCTTGATTTATCTATCCAGATGCACCTGCTGGCTGCATCCAGACTTGCAAGAGTTGTGTTAGCGGAGGGGAAGAGCGTACATCAGGCCGCCTTGCGTCCAAAGGCCGTTTGGACCGCGGGGGAGCTTCATCACCGATCCCGCGCCGAGATCGCGCTCGAACATCTCGCCATAGTTGCCAACGGCTTCAATAACGCGAGCCGCCCAAGCGTCGTCGAGCGAAAGGTATTGGCCGTAGCCGCGCTGGACGCCGAGTAGACGCTGGATGACTGGATCGCCGCTCTTCTCCATTTCGGCGAGATTCGCCTGTGTCACCCCGCTCTCCTCGGCCTGAATAAGAGCTTCAACCGTCCAGTTGACAATCGCCGCCCATTGCGGGTCGTCGAGGCGGTAGGTTGGCGCCAATGGGTCTTTAGCGACAACGTCCGGAAGGATCTCAAAATCCCGCGCCAGGCCTTTGAAGGCGATTCTCTCGTAGGCCAGTTGCGAGACGTCGGCCGTGATGGCGGCGCAGTTGCGGGTGATGAAGGCCGCTTCCATCTCCCCTTCTTCCTGGAAGGAGAAGGGCAGCCATTCGATATTCTCGCGCTTCATGTAACCCTGAAGCTGGATCTCGATCTCGGTGCCACCCAGGAAGCAAATCTTTTTCCCGGCAAGGTCCCTGGGGGAACGGATACCCATGGTCTTGTTCACGAGAAAGCCCTGATAGTCATAGAAGATGGGCCGGGCGAAGCCGAAGCCGGCGTTGGTTGTATTGATGTAATTTGGCGATCCCGTGGCGAGCAGCGCGATCTCGCCGGCTTTCAGGGCCTTCAAAGCATCCTGCTCATCGCGGAAGGGCTTGACGGTGAATTTGGCGTTTGGCCCCAGCACCGCTACTGCCACCGCCTTGCAGATATCCAGATCGAAGGAGCCGTGATTGCCATGCGCGTCCTGGGTGGAATACTCGGGCTGCTCCGTGTCGATGCCGCACGGGAGTGAACCGGCGGCCTTGATTTTATCCAGCGTGCTCCCGGCATTGGCCGTCGCCGTGGTTCCAATTGTCAGTCCCGCAATTAAAAGAAGTAAGAGTGCGGAAATCCTTCCCATACGGGTCTCGTTCCTTCCGGACATCTGCAAAGATGCATGCACTTGTGAATGCGGCGGCCGGAGGGAGACTCCGGCCGCCGCGGGGAAGCCGCTGAGACGAGACCTAGTTCGACGGCCAGGTGCCGGACGTCGGCAGGCCGGGGCTGGTGCTGGGACGAGGGTTGAAGTCCGCCGGAGCCGGATCGATGACCCCGCCGGCGCTCACATCCGTGGGGACGATTCCCAGGATGCGGCAGCCCTCTCCACTGAAGTGGGGCAGGCTGGTAACCAGAGCAGCCGGAATCTCAGCATACGAGGCTTCCAGCGCGGGCGCCGCTCCCGTCAAGCGGCTGTTGTCAAATGCAGTGAAGAGGTTGCCGACGCCGGGAGTCTTATCGTCGGAGGGCCCCAGGTATTTCTGCGGGGCACCCTGGGGAGTGGTGTAAAGTTTCTCGCCTTTGGCGCGCGCCGCGGCTTCGTCGGGTAGATCGGCAAGCGGAGTCAGATTGAAGAGCTGGTCGATAAACTTGATGATCGAGCCATGCTCGGTGGCTTCATGAGAGATGCCGTGGACTACGCTGTACGGCGAGATCACGATGGCCGGGATGCGCGGACCCTGATCGAGGGCGGTTCCGCTGGGATCCCACGACCGAATCGCCGGCTGGGTGTGGTCGTAGAGGCCATCGCTCTCATCGTAGGTGATGATAATGGCGCTCTCCGGCCAGTACTTGCTGCCGGCGATGGCGTTGATCTCATCCGCCAGAAGGGCTTCGCTGATCTGCGCGTCGGAGTAGCCGGGGTGGTCGTCGTTGCCGGTAAAATCGGCCTCGACCGCCTTGCTGGGCGACCGAGGGACGAGGCTATCCAGGTTGCCATACCCGCCGCGGATGTAGAAGACGCCGCCCGCCGCGGGAAGCGCCTTGGCCGTCATCGCCGCAAAGAAATCGCCGAGGCCCTTCATGTGCGCCTTGGTTTCGACCGGGTTGTTGGCCTCATAGCCAAAGTATTGCACCGCGTTGTGATGGGCGATGTAGTTTACATGGGTAGCCGTGGTGGAAGGATCGGTCGACTCGTGATCGTAGCCCTCCTGGTACCAGGCCCAATTCACTGGCTTGTTATTGTCGCCGGCAATCTTCGTGATGTCGGCTTGCACATCCAGAAGGTCGAACACGGGGTCAGCGTCGCTGGCCGTGATGTTTTCAATCTGGTTGCCCATGAAGGACAGCGGCAACGTGGCAAAGGTCAGGTTGGACGCCGGGTTAGTCGAGGGAGCGCCGCCGCTTTCGGTCGGCTGCTTGTCCGCCGGAGGAGTAAAGACGTCCAGAGCGGATCCCCAGAAGGGCTGTGAATCGGCGGTAACAGGCAGGTTTGCGCCGGTGGTGTTGATGTTGTTGCCCAGTCCGGGATACTCGACCCACTGCGTCAATCCCGACTGGCCGGCGATCATGGCGATGGCGTTGGGCGTCGAAGGCCCGATCACCGTGTCGAAGAAGTTGTCGAAAAGCGTGAACCTGTCCGCGTAATTCCACAGGAATGGAACGGTATCGCAGTCCACGTGGCTGACGACCAATTCGCCCTTCTGCTTTTGCGCCAGGGTCGGCGCCGGCCCGGTGTAGGTTTTTCCATCGGCGCTCAATGTTCCGCTCAAGCCCTCTTCGGTGAAGGCGTAGCGGTCGTTCCGGGCCACGTTGCTCGCATTCAGATCCAGCTTGGCGTCGATGGCCGCGTGGCCGTGGTTCACGGAGTCCGTGTCCTCGGGGTAGAGGAGCACCGTATTGCCGTTGACGTCGGTGACCGACTGAGGAATCTTGAAGGGCGAAATGAGGCTCACCGAGCCGTCCATATTCACGATCGGCTGTTGAAATCCAGGAGTCCGGGCGGCCGGCTGAGAAAAGAGGCCAACAGCCCCTGGATAGGTGCCAAAGTGAAAGTCGAAGGAGCGGTTCTCCTGGAAGAGAACGAAGACGTACTTGATGTGTTTCTGGAGCAGAGCAAGTTTTTCCGCACCGGTGAGAACAGGCGCACTCTCGATGCTGAGCGTGTGCCTGGCGACTTCATCGCTTGATTTCGGTGCGATTTCGACAAGTTTCTTCTGGTCGACAACCCCGGCACTCGAGGGGCTTTCGGCCAGCGTGGCGATTGGCTGCAGAATCAACGCAGCCATCATCAGGGATGCGCAACCGGTCTTTACCCATTCATTGCTATGCATGTGTTTGCCTCGTGGAATCGAAAAGTTTTTGCAAGAGCGGTCTACGCCGGTAAAGTTCAGTCACCGCGAGAGCGGCGGACAAGTCGGCGAGGCGACGTACACAGCTATGGGATAGCAGACGTGTGCGGCTCGACGGTTGCGCCGGCGTCAACAGTTGGTGAATATAATGTGAAGGAGCATCCGCCCGGATCACCAGTTGGCGCAGAATGCGCTTATCGAGAACAGGGGAGGTGCGATCCAGGGTTCCGGGCGTATTACCGGAATTAACCCTCAACTGGCAATGCGCTGTTCGAAAGATTTGGAGCGCTCAAAAAGGTGATACTAATCACACGCTCGAGGTCCCATGCGATATGGGCGTTTCTCATTCGTTATCCCACCATTCCCTCCTGAAAATGCCGTGGTATCTTTGAGTCGGCCAAAACCTGCGTTGACTTTGGGCCGGCCATTTCTTACAGTCTAGTAATTCAGTGCAGTGCAGCCGATGCAAAAGCCACCTCAGGCGAGGTGTCGAAAGGGGTTTGACTATGAAACGCACGATGTTTGGCACGAAGTGCCCGAGATCTGTGGAAAACTCAGCCAATACAAAATCCCACAACAGACTACTTCTCCTGGTTGTCTTCGTTCTCGCACTCATCCTCTCTCCGTACCTGCATGGCCAGGCCACTGGAAGTTTCTCCGGCAATGTGCTCGATAAATCCGGATCGGCTGTCCCGGGAGCAACCATAATCACTACCTCTCAGGAAACCGGCCTGGCTCGGGACGGGAAGGCGGACAATGCCGGACACTATCTGATCCCTCTCCTCCCGGTCGGAACCTATACGGTGCGCGTGGATGCATCGGGCTTTCAAAGCGCTGAATCCAAAGATCTGCGTCTCCAGGTCGATGAGGCGCGCGAACTCGATTTTTCGCTCCTGCCCGCGACCGTAGTCACTACGGTGGCGGTTTCCGGCGAGGCCGTAGCTGTGGAGACAGGCAATCCATCTCTGGGCCAGGTCATCACCGCGCAGGAGGTGTCGCAGCTGCCCTTGAATGGGCGCGATTTCGTTCAACTGGCCACGCTCACCGCCGGCGCCACGGCGGAGACGAATCCCGGCAGCTTTTTCACTTCCGGGACCGACAGCGAGGTGGCCACGCGCGGTTCTTTCTCTCTGTCGGTCGGCGGTTCACGGCCGAACAGCACCGATTGGCTTCTGGATGGCGTGGACAACAACGAGCTCACCTCCGGCGGCATCGGCATCTTCTCGTCGATTGACGACATTCAGGAATTCAAAGTCCTGACCTACACCTACTCCGCCGAATACGGGACCCGCGCCGGACCCACCGTGCTGATCACAACGAAACAAGGCTCGAACGACTTCCATGGATCGCTCTACGAGTTCGTCCGCAACACCGACCTCAACGCGAGGAGCGACTTTGCCACTTCAACCCCGAAGTTCAATCTGAACCAGTTTGGCGGCTCAGTCGGAGGGCCTATCCGTCACAACAAGACGTTTTTCTTCGTGGATGGCGAGCAGAAGTATCAGCGCGAAGGAATTGTCTTCACCGGCCTGGTTCCTTCGATGGCTATGCGTAGTGGCGACTTCACCGACGATCCGTTCGGCAATAATATTTCGGTTTCCTCAACCGGAGGTTT
>JBEKZJ010000267.1:0-7631 GCA_049509995.1 Occallatibacter sp.
GAGAAAAGGCAGTTCAAACGGCTCGGGAAACGAGACCGGATGTGGCCTTGCTGGATCTCACCATGCCTCGGGTTGGAGGTATGAAGGCGCTCGAGGAGATGGCGCGAGACTGCCGCGAAACCCGGGTGCTCATCCTCACGATGCACGATGACCCTGCGTATTTACGATCGGCACTGGCGGCCGGGGCCTCTGGCTACCTGTTGAAAAGGGCGGTGGATGCGGAACTGATTGCCGCCATACGAGCGGTGCACCGCGGAGGGATCTTCGTGGATCCGCGTTTGGCCAACGTTCTTGTCCAGGACGCGCTAGCGAAGGGAAGTACAAAGGCTGGTCCCACACGACCGGTAAACATCCTTAGCGATCGTGAGCTGCAGGTGCTCAGACTCGTGGCGCGGGGTTACACAAGTACAGAAATAGCCAAACAGATTTTTGTGGGTGTGAAAACTATCGAGACTTATCGTTCACGTTTTGCTGAGAAGCTGGGGCTTCGGACTCGTAGCGATGTGATTCGTTTTGCCGTGCAGATGGGTCTATTGACCCCGGAAACGCTGGAGAATGAGCCGGGCGGCTCGGCTCGGTAGAAATTCTGTTCCAGTCCGCATTTCTGCCTGCTATATAGCGCACATGCGCCTCTTGTCAGGGTTTTTCCGGACAAAGCCCCTCATTATTAGCAGCATCCCCGATAGCCGGATTATTCCAGGCCCAGCACACTGAGTACAGGCTGCAAAAGTGTAGCTTCGCCGTGGAGTCGGTAACGGCGATCGGAGAACAGAGCGATGAGAACGACATCAAATGCCTCCCCGTTGCGGCCGGATTCGGGGATTGCTCCAGTTTGGATCAAGAAGTTGAGCTTGGGCTTTGACCCTGCGGCCTTTCTCGCAAATGCCGGCGTCGGCAAGACGGTTGTCAATCTGCAAAAGAAGGACACCGTCTTTTCACAAGGCGACCCAGCCGACGCTGTCTTCTATATTCAGAAAGGCCATGTGAAACTTGCCGTCGTCTCCCAAATTGGGGAAGAAGCAACTATCGCTCTATTGGGCGCCGGGGATTTCATTGGAGAGGAGTGCATAGCGTCCGCTCACCCTATGCGCATGGCAACTGCGGCCGCGCTGATGGAGTGCACAGTACTCAGGATCGATAGAAAGGAGATATTGCGAGTGCTCCACGACGAACCCACATTTTCCGATCGATTCGTCTCCTTTCTTCTTGCCCGCAGCACCCAATTTGAGGCGGCCCTCGTTGATTAGCTCTTCAATTCCAGGGAGAAACGCCTGGTACGTGTTTTTTGCAGCTTGCCCAGTTTGGCAAGGTACGCAAATGTTGCTCCTGCTTCCGAAAACGCACCTCGGGACTGCGTTGTCGGCGCCAGGTTGCTAAGATTGCTCTGCTCTTGTTTTCTGAAGCACTCCCTCCATGGCCTATTGATCAACCCGCCGTGGTCCCCAATCCGCATCTGAACTGCTGGAAAGAAGGTTATATGCTAATAAGTGAAAGAAACAACCCCACATTCGACTCCGGCGTCTTTCTTGCGCATGCCGGCCTCGGTCGAAGAATCATCGAAGTGAAGCCGAAGCAGACCTTTTTCACCCAGGGAGATCCCGCGGACTCTGTCTTTTTTCTCCAGAGGGGCCGCGCAAAACTCACTGTGGTTTCGCAGAGCGGTAAAGAGGCCACGATCACGCTCATCTCCGCCGGCGACTTTGTGGGAGAGGAGGCGCTGGCAGCAGTGCATGGGCTGTGTTTGTCCACTGCCACTGCCATTACAGCTTGCTCTGCACTGAAGATAGCCCGGGGCGAAATGATCCGCGTAATGCACGAGGAGCATAGCTTCTCCGACCTGTTCCTAAAGTTTCTGCTGGCGCGCAGTATGCGAGCCCAGGCCGATCTTGTCGATCAGCTCTTCAACTCCAGCGAAAGGCGCCTGGCAAGGATTCTCCTTTTGATGGCGGAATTTGGCAAGCCGGGGGAACGGGAAACTTTCATTCCTCCGATTACGCAGGAAACCCTGGCGGAGATGATCGGCACCACGCGATCCCGCGTCAGCTTCTTTATGAACCGTTTTCGCAAGCTCGGCTTTATCGATTACAACGGCCGCATCCAAGTGCACAAGTCGTTGCTCAATGTGGTTCTGCTCGATCAATTACCCGAGCGCAACTCCGAAAAGCCTTCGCTTGCGTCCGTTGCATGAGCTTCTGCCGGTCACAAAGAAGCGAATGGTCTGGGTTGCGGCAACCTACCGTTACTACAGGGCACCACCGCTGAACTGTACCGGTGCGCACAATCCTATGAGTTCCTTGGAGCGACCGCATTGAGTGCCGAAATTGATGGCGAAGCGGTTTCAAATCTCAGGGAAGAATTTCTGGTGCAGTCCCCCGTCGTCGGCTACACAATACCCGCAGACAACCTGCTTAAGGCCGTCAGCGGAACGAACATTCCGAAAGGAACCTATTTTCCCCTCCGTACAGGACGGAGTGTTTGTGATGCTCTCACCGCTTCTGGCGGGGCGCCACGTGTTCAAGTTTAAGGTGAGCGTTACGTGAACCACAGGCCGGATCAAGGGTGCGGAGCTTGATTTTGCATGGCGGCAAGGCGTGTTTTCTGGGCGGCTTTCCAGCGGTCGGGTAGCCAGGCGGGCAGGTCGCTGAGGCGCGCCGACGGCAAGTTGACCAGTAACTGGGTGAGATAGAGTTGCGGGTCCACTTCGTGGCGGCGGCAGGTCGAGGTGAGACTGGCCAGGATGGCCGCGGCACGACCTCCGCGCTCGTTGCCCACCAAAAGGCTATTTTTCCTTGTTAACACCACGCGCTTCATTTCGCGCTCGGAGACATTGTTATCGATGGGCACGGCGCCGTCGGAGAGCAACACGTTCAGCTCCTCCCAGTGGCCCAGGGCGTAATTGACCGCCTCGGCCATGGGGTGCTTGGGCAGCAACTGCTCCTTCCAGTTGAAGAGCTTCTCTGCTTCTCGACAGTGTAAAGCGCGCGCACCAAGACGATCGCCTCCTGCGCGATCTCGGGAGCCGCCTTCTCCGCATCGATGATCTTGCTGCGCAGATGCGCCCAGCTTGCGTCAGGATAAGCCCTAGAAAGGGGGATGAGATGTAGAGACTGAAACCTTTCGTATCGGTTCAGAGGGTTCGACTCCCTCCCGGCAAAGGTGAGCCAGCCAGCCGGAAGCCAGTCTTGCATGGGCGGCGGTAACGCGGCTCGTGAAGCGTAGACAGCGGACACTGAGGCCGTGTGTTAGCCACGAAATCATGTGCTTGCCGGAGCCTTCGTTGTGTTGGATGCGGGGGCAGTATCGGGATGGCCGCCAGAGGCGAGGACATTCTGATTCGGCCGGGGTCTTGGAGCACGGCATAGGTGTGGGATGGACCGGCAGGGAACCTGAGAAGTCCTGCGTTGTCCGCGCGAGAAGAGCCGGAATGGGGGACGCCGGCAGCGAAATGCCCCTGGCCCGAGCGGACCGCCTCCGGTCCGGCTCATTCGCCACATCCCAGAACTCGAGGCCAGGCTTCTTGGCCACGTCCTTGTAGAGGTTTTCGGCCCATGCGCGAAGCTTCGGCTTCGCCGACTCTTCGAACAGGTCGGGCATCATCATGAAGGGCAGGTCGACCATGACAATCATGGTGCCAGTCCCGTGCGCATGCGCTGTCCGCACAAAGTCGACCAGATGCTGACCGTACGCAACTCTGTCCTTCAACCATGCGTTGTACGACATGAAGACGCGGGCCGAGTTCAGATGGAGGCGCTGGACGTAGCCCCGATCGCGGTCGACCTCATCGTGTTTGTAGTTCAGCCACATGTCCGACTAGCCGCGGCTGCTGGCCGGGTTGTAATTGAACCCGCGGATTCCCGGCACATCGACACGAACGCAGGCGGGAGCGGCCGCAGTTGGGGCCCGCGCTTCGGCACCTCCTGGGAGGCCTGTAGCAAAACCGAAAGTGGCGCAGGATACAAATGCAACATAGCGGAATAGAGATATCCATTTCGTAGGCATCGCTCTCATTGCAGACCTCGCCCTGATCCGTGTCGTTCAGGGCGCAGGTTGGAGTAAAGGTTTTCCCAATCGAGGGATTAGTCGCCCTGCTCCTGCAATGCCAAGCGGAAACTTCTCATGCCGCGAAAGGGTTGGCTGCAGACCCGCAGAACGGGTTAATTCTACATCAGGAGCCGCGCTTGCCTTGCGGCTGGAATACGCCAAAACTGCTGTCCAGCGGGGGCGGGGGCAGCGGATGGCCAATGAATTCTGTTGACGATTTGCTCCGCCGAGTGGTAGGGTTCCTACCGAAGTAAGGAGGCGTGTCTGGAGGAGGTGTGAAAGTGGTAGAGAAAACGTTTGCCCCATCAGCTCAAGACGGGGCACATAAAATGCGCAGTCTCGCCACGGGCAGGCGCATGAAAGTTGCGTGGCTCCTTGGTCTTATTCTGCTTTGTTTACCTGCTTTTGCAGGCACCGTCCCCACAGATCTGTCAGGTGTGCGCGGTTTCAACTACACGCCTGTCAGTGCGAGTTGGCCTCTGAGCTTCTGGCTTCGCTATGACCCGCAGGAGATCGATCGGGATCTCGGTTATGCCCAGGGCATCATGCTGAACCAGGTGAGAACCTTTGTGCCGTATGAGGCTTGGGAGACGGATCCAAAAATCTTTGCTGCAAGTCTGGACAGCTTTATGGCGGCGACCGAGAAGCACGGCATGGGGGTCATGCTGGTGCTATGGATGCCCCGCAAGTTAGTCGACGGGTTGTCAGGACAGGCACAGGCCGATGCGGATGCGAAGCTGCAGACCTGGGTGCGAGCCCTAGCCAGCATGGTCAAGGACAAGCCAAGCATGGCGTTTTGGGACGTGGCAAACGAGCCGGATTGGGACGGCTATCCGGAAGCGCGCATGTCGCAGCAGCAGATTGATCGTCGCATGCAGCTTGCCCGCATGTTCGCGGATACGGTCCATGCTGCCGATCCGGGGCACCCGACGACAGTCGGCTGCTTCAAGGAGAAGTGCATGGAGGAGCTGGCAAGCTACACGGACGTGCTCTCCTTTCACGACTACAGCCCGACGCTTGCGGAAATCGACGACAATATCGATAAGGCAAAGGCCTTCGCTGCGAAGGTGCATAAGCCCGTCCTTAACACGGAGATGGGTTGCATTGGCCGAGCCAATCCGTATGATGTCATGCTCCACGAGTACAAGAAGGCAAATGTCGGCTTTTACATTTGGGAGTTGATGATCACGCAATTCTGGGGCGATGTGCATGGCGTGTTCTATGCGGACGGCTCGGTGCGCGATCCCGCGATCGCCGCGGCTGTGATGGGCATTTTCCGCAGCCACGGACCGAGTGTCGTACTGGAGGCTCCCGACCGCGAGGGCTGGGTCACGAGTTCGGTTGCTGACGGTAAGAAATGGCTTGCCACACCGAATCCGGATTGGAAGGAGGGCCTGAAGATCGCGGAGATCCAGGCGAACCTGCTGGAAGCGGGGCAGCTCGTCGCGATGCGGAATCTTCCCACGCGCACGGTGGATCTGCTGCGTGCCGGGCCGCCCGACCTGCCGGCGTTGCGGGCCGCGATCGCTCAGTATGTCGAGCTTCTGCAGCCTTACGTCGATCCGCATCCACGCAATACTCACTGAGATTTCTGCAAATTGGAAAAGACGCTGACGGAATGAGGTGCAATCGAATGTCGAGTCGAGTTACGAATCTAAAGGCGCTTTGCGCCGGCGCGGCGGTTAGTGCAGGACTGCTCATTTCAGGGGGCCTGGCTCAGTCGGTGGTTGTACAGAGCGATACCAGTTACATCGACGAGCAGGGAACGGCGCATATAACACGGGTTGTTCCTGTTCCCACCACCGTAAGTCCCGAGGCGCAGCGCGTGCTTGCGCGCAGGATACCCGATGTCGCAGTCAAGGAAACAATGGAGCAGCATCGCGCGTCAACCGACGTGTGGCAGAGCAGCACGGCGGACCAGGCGCGGATGGGGTATCCGTTGAAGAGCATCGAGTCGCAGACGATTGCGGGCGTGCCCGTCCGCGTTCTGACGCCTCTCACCATCCCGGCCGGGAAGACCGATCGGGTGCTGATCAATCTGCACGGCGGCGGCTTCAACTCCGACGCCGGATCGCTGACCGAAAGCATTCCGATTGCCAATCTCAGCCAAACCTGCGTGATCGCCGTCTTGTACAGGCTGGCCCCGGAGCACCCGTATCCGGCTGCGCTGGAGGACGCAATCGAGGTTTACAAAGAGGTATTGATGACGCACAAACCGCAAAATGTGGCGATCTACGGAACCTCAGCCGGCGCCGTCCTGACTGCCGAGGTGGCGGCAAAACTGAAACAGCTCGGGCTACCCCAGCCGGGTGCGTTGGGTATCTTCTCCGGATCGGGCGATTTTAGCCGGCAGGGAGACTCGCGCGCGCTGTTCACGCTGGCCGGCCTGTCGGGACATATGGATCCGCCCTCGCAAACGGATGGCATGCCGAACGCCTACCTCGCCGGCCAGAGCGCAACCGATCCGGTGATTTCACCGCTCTTCAGCGATCTGCATGGTCTGCCGCCAACGCTGTTTGTGACCAGCGAACGCGACCTGCTGTTGAGCGGCACGGCCATTCTGCATCGCGCCTATCTGAAGGCTGGCGTGGATGCACAGATGGTTGTCTTTGAAGGCTTGGGACACGCGTTCTGGAACGATCCGCAGTTGCCGGAGTCGGCGGAGGCGAACGGCATCATGGCGGCATTCTTCGACAAACATCTCGGCAGATAGCGCAAGGCGGGGTAAACAGAACCGCCCGCACACTTTGCTTTGTGTGAGGGCGGTTCTGTTTACCCCCGCAGGAATCGTCGGCTCGTTTCCCGGCTACTTTGCGGCCGGTTGGGGTGGTGTTGCCGGCGCATTGTGCAGGAAGAGATAACTGTCGCGCGTGGTATCTGGCCTGGCCTCCGAGGTGGCGTTGAAGTTCATCACCTTCCAATTCCTTGAGGCGCTGAAGACGGGCCACTGCGGGAGTCCGGGAGCATTGGGATCGCCGGCATTCGCATAATTGATCCAGTAGCTTTGCATTGGGTTCGAGAGCTTGCAGTTCTCGGGTTGCCAGCTTACTACGTCCCCACATCCTGTGCGTGGACCCGATGGCAAAGCGCCCGGAGGATTGACGTCTCCCGTCTTCGAAGCGCCCCAAGGGCCGCATGATTGGCTGAATGGCGGTCCATTCTGTGTAGGAGGGGAAAGAATCGTTGAAGCCGGCAAATGAGGACTCCATCCCAGGCCGCCGATCCTGGGGCAGGTTCCACAGCCCTTCAGCAGCCTATGCAGCCGGGCGCTATCGCCATTCTGCCTGCCCCGCGAAACCCAGGGCCGCATGCGGCCAGCCGTCTTTCCATGTCAAGTTGGAGATTTGCAGCGCTGGTTTGCCGGTCAGCGCGTCATAGGCATGGAATACGATGATGTCGCCTTCGGGCCGCTGGAGGACCGATTCCCCACCCGGTCCCAGCCAGCGCTGGTTGGCCACCAACAACGGCGTACCGCCCCCTTGCAGCATGGGAACCCCCTCGCGGTCGACGTAGGGGCCCGTCACCAGTTTTGACCGCCCAACCATGGTTCGGTAGTTGCTCTTGAGCCCCCGGCAGCATAGATCGAAGGA
>JBEKZJ010000268.1:0-4735 GCA_049509995.1 Occallatibacter sp.
GGCGTGTTCGTCCAGATGCGCCCAAATGCCGGCAAAGTACTGGGCGACTTGGGCATCGGTGTCCATACCCAATTGGATAGCATATCCAGATGGTAAATGTAAATGTTATTTATTTACGCTGCTTAAGCGTAGCCTGCGGCGAGTTGGGAGATTTCGCTCGCGCGTTGAGTGCCTTCCAGAAGGCGCTGGCTCTCGAGCCTTTGCATCCTCTTGCGCTTCAGAACATCGTCAAGGTGTATGAATCTTAAGGTCGTTCCGACGACGCGCGTAAACTCCTCGAGTCGGCAGTAACTGCCGACCCGAATCAGGCGGAACTCCATATGGGACTGGCGATGCTGCTTGTCGAGAAGAACGACCTGGCCCGCGCCAGGAGCGAGTTCGAGATTGCGGTTCACCTCCAACCCAAGAACCTCGAGGCATTGAACGGCTTGGGCGTAGTGCTCATGAGAATGGGAAAAAGCGCCGACGCGATCATACGCTTCGAGGAGTGCCGGCGACTCGCGCCGGATTTCGATCGGGCTTTTCTGAACCTGGCTTTGATCTATGTGAACTCCGGCGACACCCGGAAAGCGCATGACATACTCAACGAATACCTCCTTACCCAACCTGACAGTCCCGACGTTCGAAAAGCATTGAAAGAGATAGAGGGCGGAAGATGAGCGGACTCTTCTCCAGAAGGCTTGCGACGCGCTTTCTTTTCCATATGGTCCTGCTCGCCGTTTGGATCGATGGGACCGGCTCCCTTTGTGAATCCGGACAGCAAATCGGAAGTATCTCGGGGAAAGTGAGAGGTGCTCAAGGACAGGCCCTGCTTAGCGCGACCGTCACTCTATCCCGTGCCGAAGACGGCGTAAGGCTCAAGACCGCATCGACCGACTCTGACGGCACATATCGCATTATTGGCGTCGGCTATGGCCGGTATCGCTTATCCGCCACGATGACAGGTTATAAGGAATCGGCGTCTGAGCTCATCAACCTTGCCGATGGAACAGTTGTGGCCGACTTCAACCTCCAGCCTGTCTTGCTGACGAGCCCAACCAACGGCGGCTTTATGGACAAGAATAGTAGCCTGAGCAGTCCGCCGTCCTTCCGCACTGCCGGTGTCGAGGGTACGACCGCTCCAAGTGGGTACTCTGCCGGAGCCAGCGCAGAAGACGCAGCTCTAGTCATGACTGGAGTGAGCAGGCTGGAAGATGGAGGCCTTTCCCTGATACCTCCTGCCGAGACTGTTCGGGACTGTAACCAGGAAAGTGACCTTCTCAAGGCAGCGCAAGCGCGTCCCGAGAGCTTCGACTCGAATCACGAGCTTGGCGTTTTCTTTTTTGGCCACGGCGACATGGTCCGGAGTATTCAATATCTCAACTTCGCTTTCGGGATCAAACCCCGTGACGCAAATAACTCACGCTGGCTATCGCTGGCATATGTCCGAACAAATCAATTCCCGAAAGCCATTGACTTGATCCAGTCTCTCGTTAAGCAGCGTCCCGGGGATCCAGCGCCAATCCTGCTCCTGGCCCGGATATACGATGCGTCGGGCGACCGGCCAAAGGCCATTGCAGAGTATTTGTTGGCGGCAAGTCTGGATGCAGGCGAAGGCAATGTTTTCGCATCCGGCATCGGCTTAGTTTCGCTCGGTGCCGCAGAAGAAGCGTTGCATGTGTTCACTGAAGGAACCGGCCGCAACCCTGCCTCCGCCAAGCTGTGGATGGGCTGGGGATCGCACAGAATCTAAGTCACTGGAAAGCCGAATCCGCACGCTCTTTGATCCGAGCCGCCGATCTCGATCCAGAATATCTGCCGACCTACCTTTTTCTTGCGACTTTGTCCGGAACTTCCATTGAAATGGACGCGGAGATTCGAAAGCGGCTTGAGGTCCTCGCTGTCTCAAATTCGGAGAGCGCCGAAGCGCATTACGACTACGCACTCGCGCTCTGGAAGCATGCGAGACTGGACTCTTCCGCGCGGTTGGATGTCCAAATTGAAGCGCAACTAAGACTCGCTATTGAGAAGGATCCGGCGTTTGCTTTCGCCCATCTCAAACTCGGGGCGGTATACGAAGAAGCAGGCGACTATGCTCAGGCGATAATCGAACTTGAGCGCGTTGTGCAACTGGATCCAGACAATGCTGCAGCGCACTATCGCTTGGCGCAAGCCTATCGGCGAAACAATCAGGCAGCACTGGCCGACCTTGAACTGGCAAGATTCAAGAAGATGCGCTCTGAGCCTCAGGAAGAAGACGACACCACAGAAGAAGGTCTGCGCGTTTATACTGCACGGCTTGCACGGCAAACGCCCCTCGTGGTCCCTTGTCATGAACCGCGGTAAGCTTATAAATGGCTTTAATTCACCTCCAATGCTCGTGCCCCGGGCCGACGCACGTGGTACTTCCAAGGAACTCCCGCCCCGACACAAGTTCCTTTCCGCTTTGCCCCGATGCGGATTCCGGTCGCAGTGGTCCGCAATTCCGTCTGATGTGGTCCAGGATTCCGTTGGGAAGCGGTCCGCCAAACCTAACAAAGCCTTGTACTCGATTCAAGATGGTCTTAATCTGTCGTTGAATCGCTGATCTCCAGGCCGATACGTCCCTTGTCTTCGTCAGCAGCAGACTACGCGAGCCCGCTGGAAATCAGCCGTTCTTTTTGCCGGAAAGAAAAGATAGTTGATTCGTCGAAGTCGTCGCACGGAGCGGCTTCTTCCACCGCCCTCTTCACCCACAATTTCTGCTTTAGAGCCCTTTTTGGGCGCGTACTATGATTGCATGCGAGATCATCGCCACCTCATCTTCATCCCCCTAGCTGCATTGTTCGCCCTACTACCACTCATTCTCAAGGGCCCCTCCTGTGGCCACGACTTTGAATTCCACTTGCGCAACTGGCTCGAAGTTAGCTCCCTGTGGAAGCAAGGCGTCCTTTTCCCTCACTGGGAGTTCACCGCTGCCTGGAACTCCGGTGAGCCCCGCTTTGTCTTCTATCCGCCACTCTCATGGGCCATCGGAGCTCTCCTGGGACTCCTCCTGCCCTGGGTCGCTGTTCCCACAACCTTTATCTGGCTGGCGCTCATCTCTTGCGGACTCACCATGTACCGCCTGGCCCGCGAGTGGACCAGTTCCAGCAAGGCGCTTATCGCGGCAGCGTTCTACATGGTCAACCCCTACATGCTGTTCGTCTTCTACGAGCGCGCCGCCTACGCTGAACTCCTCGCCGCCGCCTGGATTCCTCTGCTGCTCCTGGCCATCTTGCGCCCGCGCCTTACCCTTCCAGGCATCGCCGTCCCCATAGGCCTCCTCTGGCTCACCAATGCCCCCGCGGCCGTCATGGGCAGCTACACCTTCGCGCTTGTGGGCGCGATTCGCATCATCTCAACCTGCCGCAGCGCACAAGGCTCACAGGCTGCTCTTCGAGAAGCGGTAAAGATCGCCGCCAGCGCCATCCTCGGAATCGGGCTTGCGGCCTGCTATGTCCTCCCCGCAGCCATCGAACAGCGTTGGGTCCAAATCAACATGCCCATCATCAAGGGCGTACGCTATCAGGACAACTTCTTTTTCGGCCACCTCGGAGAGCCCTCACATGACGCCATTCTCCGCACTGCCTCCCTCTGCGGAGTAGCCCTTCTCATCCTCACAGGAGTCTTTACTGCGACAGCCCTTTATTCCGGCAGCCAAGAGCCAAACCTTTCACCCGCCGAGAGCGGCGCCCGTAAACGCACGATCCTCGCACTCTTCCTTCTCACCTGCGTCATCGCCTTCCTGCTCACCTCTCCCAGTGCGGTCCTCTGGCGCCACGTTCCGGAACTCAGTAACCTGCAATTCCCTTGGCGATTCTGCGCCATCCTCGGCGCGACCACGACCGCTTTGCTCGCGCTGGCTATGCCTAGAACCAAGCCGCACCGGGCTGCTGTTGCAGCAATTGCCCTGACCCTGACGCTGGCCCTTACCTTCGGCGGCAACTACGTCTTCCGCCAACCCTGCTACGCCGCCCCCAATGTTCCCAGTCTCGTGGCCAGCTTCTACAGCGGCGGGCGCTACGACCCAACTGACGAGTACACCCCCATCGGCGCCGACCCGGAAGCACTCCAGCACTCCAACCCGGCCTTCTGGATAGCAGCTACCCCCACCGATCCCGCCCCCCAAACAGCCGCCGGCGATTATTCCATTGCGCTCACCCGCCGGCTCCACTTCTACGTCTCTACCTCCGTTCCCAGTTACATCGTGCTCAGCCTTCGGGACTATCCCGCCTGGAGAATCACTATCAACGGAACCCCCAACGACAGCCGGCCACACCGCAAAGACGGTCTTATCGCTCTACCCATCGCCAGTGGCATCTCAAAAATCGACATCACCTACGCCCGTACCCCAGACCAGACCGCAGGCTGGATCATCACAGCCCTTTCGGCCGCTTCACTCCTGTTCGTCTCGCGCAAGCATGAACAAAACACCTGATTTCTCGTCAGTAACAATATTTTCCGAAACAGAAATGCTGGAATCGGGCGCGGGACTCACGATGCCAAGCCCGCCGCCTATCGTTTTCATGCCGTTTAGGTATCCACTAAGACACATGCAAAGACTGAGAAGCCGACACCACCGGCCCTTGCCGGCCGACTTCTTCTAGCCGCAATTTCTCATGGGTGTTGTGCGGAATTGCTCGAAGCAGTGCTTCAGTGGGGTTATGGATGCGTTGACCGGATTTGTTTTCTGGATTTGGGCGTTTGGGGTGGTTGTTGGGTGCGGTCAGTTATG
>JBEKZJ010000269.1:0-4622 GCA_049509995.1 Occallatibacter sp.
GGAATCAGCCTGCCCGAACATCTCCGATTCCAACGCGAATGTAGTGCAGACTCGGCCGTAGCCTGAACTGATTCTGAATCACTTAGGCGATCTGTGACCCCTTTCGTGACGAACTTGGGCTAAGTAACAGACTTAGTTGGAGTTCGATATAGCCGTGGCTCAGTGGACCTGCACCCCCTGGATTCTCACTTTAGAGCCAATGAACCACCCTGTTTGTGAAGGCGGCCTCGATCTCCCCGTTGGGCCGGCGAACGTCTGTTCGAGAGCGCGAATCGTTCGTCCTTCCGCCTCAATTGCATCGCGCGATGTTCTCCCCATCGTTTTTGCCATCGATCGCTTTGTCGCGAGTGCTCGACGTGGGCGTCCGGGGGACATCGGACAACACCCCCCACCTTCCCTGCCCCAATACGTGGGAAACTGACTTGAGCGCCTTGCGCGCGCTTCCCCGGGCTGGGTATCTTTGTGAAGCAGCTTGAGCAACTCCCGGAAAGGCATCCATGGACGTTCTAAAACAGCTTTTCGAGCAGCATTACCAGTTGCCGGCCGAACACGTGCAGCCGCTTCAGGGCCATCTCGGCGGCTCGGGGCGCGCCATCTTCCGGTTAGCAGGCGGAAAATTCAGCGCCATCGGTATTCTGTATCCCGTACTAGAGGAGAATGTCGCTTTCCTCGAGTTTTCCAAACATTTTCGCCGGCACGGACTGCCGGTGCCGGAGATCTATGGGGAGGATTTGCGCCAGGGCGCCTACCTTGAAGAAGACCTGGGCGACACGACGCTCTTCGAGTTTCTGGACGGAAATCGCGCCGGCGAGGCCATCGCTCCGCAGGCCGTCGAAGTGTATCGCAAGGTAGTGGCCGTGTTACCGCGTTTTCAGGTCGAGGCAGCCCGTGATTTGAATTACAAAGTGTGCTTTCCCCGCGCCAGCTTCGATCGCCAGTCCATCGCCTGGGATCTGAACTATTTCAAGTATTATTTTCTGCGGCTCGCCGGCGTACCGTTCAACGAACAGGCGCTGGAGCAGGATTTCAGCCGCTTGGCAAAGTTTCTGCTGGGCGCAAGCCATGATTATTTCCTCTATCGCGATTTCCAATCCCGCAATGTCATGTTGCGCGACGGGAAGCCGTTTTTTCTGGACTACCAGGGCGGCCGCAAGGGCGCGCTGCAATACGACATCGCATCTCTGCTCTTCGATGGCAAGGCCGATCTGCCGCCGGAGTTGCGCCAGGAATTACTCGACTACTATCTCGATTGCCTTGGAGGTTTCATTGACTTTAAGCGCGAAGCGTTCATGGAGCACTATTACGCGTACGTTTACGTCCGCATCCTGCAGGCCCTGGGGGCCTATGGTTTCAGGGGGTTTTATGAGCGCAAGGCCCATTTCCTGCAGAGCGTGCCGTTCGCGCTGAAGAACTTGCGCTGGCTGGCTCATAACGTTAAGCTGCCCATCGCCCTGCCGGCGCTGCTGGAAGCCCTCCATGGCATGTTGGCATCGGAGAAACTGCAGGGTCTGGCTTCTTCCGCGGAGAGTTTGACGGTGCGGATCTTCAGCTTCAGCTTCCACCGTCAAATGCCCACCGATGAGTCCGGGAACGGCGGCGGATTTGTCTTCGATGGCCGCAGTCTTCCCAATCCCGGACGTGAAGAATACTTCCGCTCGTTGACCGGCAAGGACGAGGCGGTAATCGATTATCTCAATCGGCAGGAGAGCGTGCACCAGTTTCTTGCCAGCGTTCTGTCGCTTGTGGATACCAGCGTGAGCAACTATCAACGGCGCGGTTTTAAAAGCCTCATGGTCTCGTTCGGCTGCACCGGCGGCCAGCACCGCTCAGTGTATCTGGCCGAGCAGTTGGCGAAGCATCTGCGGGCCGGCAACGGGGTGGAAGTGGTCGTTCGGCATATCGAGTTGGAGAAGTTGGGCAAATGAAGGCCATGATTCTGGCCGCCGGCTTGGGCACGCGCCTTCGGCCGCTGACCGACGACCGCCCCAAGGCGCTGGTGACAGTTGCCGGCCGCACGTTGTTGGAGATCGCCCTCTGCCGCCTGCGCGCCTTTGGTGTGCGCGAAGTGATTGTTAACACGCATCATTACCCCGACATGATTCTCGATTACTTGAAAGCTAACAACAATTTTGGCATGCGTATTGAAGTCGCTCGCGAGGATGTCCTGCTTGACACCGGCGGCGGCTTGAAAAATGCCGCCTGGTTCTTTCTTGAGACCGGCGGGAGCTTCGAAGAGCCGTTCATCTTGCACAACGTCGATGTCATCAGCACCATCGATCTCGGGCGCATGATGCGGTTTCACACTGAACAGGCCGCCCTTGCCACCCTGGCAGTTCAAGACCGGGAGACTTCGCGGGTTCTGCTCTTCGACGAGCATGGCCAGCTCTGCGGTCGTCGCGCCGGGCGCGCCCTGATGGCTGAAGAGGCACAGGCTCAGTTGGTGCGGCCTGCCCTCGCGGTGCAGGCATTGGCCTTTTCCGGCATCCACGTCATTTCTCCCCGGCTATTGGCGAAAATGGGAGAGGAAGGCGCTTTTTCCATCATCACCACCTATATGCATCTCGCGGCCCAGGGAGAAAAGATCATCGCCTTTCGCGCGGATGAATGCTATTGGCGCGATCTCGGCCGGCCGGAGAACCTAATCCAGGCCGCCCGGGATCTGGCGGATGGAAAGTACTCCGAAACTTGACGCGTCGGCGCCGTCCCCGCCCGTCACAAGAGGAGAACACACGAAACGAAATTTTAAGCACGCTAAGGAGGCGAGAGCGTCAAGAAGTCAGGGGTCAGTTCGTAAATCTATGATTCCACAGCACGGAAGTCGGGCCGACGGAGGGTTTGTCCGGCTGGAACGTTAGAGTTTTGCCAACCTCACCCGCTTGGGCGGTTGGGACGAACATTGATTTGACAGGCAGTTCCTCGTCCGACCCCCGACTTCTTGACGCTCTCGGAGGTGCCCGCGGCGAAGCGCTTTGGCTTCGTGCAAACCTACGACAAGAAGCCTCGCCGGCGGCTGTGGGCGCTGATGAAATCGCAAGGCATGCAAGAAAATCGGCAGGTGGTGTTCATATCCGACGGCGGCGAAGATGTCCGCCGCGTGCAACAGTATCTTCACCCATTCAGCGAGCATCTGCTGGATTGGTTTCACATCACGATGCGGGTGACGGTCCTGCAACAGCAGACAAAAGGATTGCAACAAGAGCGGCCAGAAACCGGCGCCGATGTAGCCAAGCAGTTGGAGAGCATCAAGCATCTGATCTGGCACGGGAACACGCCGGAAGCGCTTGAACGGATAACCGGATTGACCATCGATCTGAGCCTGATCCAGGCGCATTCAGCCCCAGCGGCGAAGGTTGCCAACGGTCTGGCCGGGTCCGAGACCTACATCAAGAACAACTGCGAGTTCATACCAAACTTCGGCGAACGATGGCGACAGGGTGAAAGGATCAGCACGGCATTCGTGGAATCGACGATCAACCAGGTTGTGAGCAGGCGATTTGTCAAGAAGCAGCAGATGCAGTGGACGCTCCGGGGAGCACACCTCTTACTCCAGGCACGGACCAAGGTTCTTAATGACGCCCTGGAAGGAGTCTTCCGGCGATGGTACCCGAGATTCCGGCCTAAAGCCGCGTGACCCCCGACTTTTTGACGCTCTCATTGATGTCCGGGATTTAACGGATCTTCCGCACTTTCGGTGCAGGTTCACGCTGCCTTTGAGATATCCCAAGGCAGCACCCTGGCTTTGAGAAGTTCGAATCCGGCTCGTCCGTACATCTGGCGTTTGATTGCCTTGAGCCGGTTAACTTGCCCCTCGATTGGGCCGTTGCTCCAAGGCGTTGTGATGGATAGTTCGACAGCTTGCAAGTCGCGACGTAGCGTGCTGACAAACTGAGCGACGAAAGGGAATCCTGAAGCTGTGGCCGAATCGATCCAGTTGTTCAGCTTCTTGGCGCTTCGCCATCTGAGCATGGCCCCGAACCGGAGACTGAGTCGGCGCAACTCATGAGCCTTCGGGCAGAAACGAAAGAACGCATCCAGATGTCGTCTCAGTGATTCTGACAGTCTTGGTGGCGGCATAGTTAGCAGTGCCGCCACACGACCGGCAGAGTAGTGAGTGCGCGTCAAGGATGGCTGCAATCCGAGCCGTCGGCTCTGCAGGAAGAGGGCTTGATCCCGTCGCCGGTCGCTTCGGATCCCTCGCTCGGGAAACTCCGGCGCATTCAACCAGCGGGAGACCGTCCCTGGGTCGATGCCTGTCTTCTCCGCGATCTGCAGCTGGGTTTGACCTTGACGGTGCAGTGCATGCACTGCCATGTATCGTTGGTATCGCGCTTGTCGGCATCTTTGCCGCCGCGCTTCAACCAACGTCGGTCGGCCATTCGTGTTTTCCGCGGCTTCGCCTTTAGCCAGTTGCTTTCGAGCATCTATCTGCAACTGCTGAACATCGCGCTCCACTGCCTCGCTCAGATTGGAGACCAAATGATAACGATCAGTGATTTGAATCGCCGCGGGCGCACCCTGTCGCCCACCATCCGTGTACAAGGTGGATCGATCGCGCGTGATCACCTCAACCCCGGGATACAGCCCGAGCCACTCTGCAAAGCTCTCGGCGGACCGCACCGGAA
>JBEKZJ010000027.1:0-39482 GCA_049509995.1 Occallatibacter sp.
GCGCCCGATGCCGGCGACGGCGACCATCCCGCCGAGGGGCTGATGGAACGACTTGCCGGCGAGGATTTCCTTCACAGGCGTGGATTTGTCGTCGGCGTGGAGGTCGAAGTCGAGGACCTGCTTCCACATGGGGGCCAGGTAGACAAGGTGGCGCTGCTGGCCGGTGTATTCCTGGGTGACTTCGACTTCCATGGCCTCGCTGGTCTGGCGGAGGCCGGCGAAGAGCGGCGAGACGGGCTCGCGGGCCTGGAAGTCGATGGGGCCTTCCTTTGTCTGGACGACGACGTTGGGAAGGAACTTGCCGTCGAGCGGATGGAAGATGTCGTAGGCGGCGCGGGCGCGGTCGGCTCTGGGGTCGCGCCAGTCGAGATGGTGGTTGTAGACGAAGGCGCGGTAGAGGACGATGCCGCCGTGGGGCGCGAGGGCTGCGGCCAAGGTGTTGGCGGCGTCGGCGGGGGTGCGGCCGTAGCTGGCGGGGCCGGGCTGGCCCTCGGAGTCGGCCTTGACGGTGAAGCCGGCGAAGTCGGGGATCAGGGAGTAGATTTCGGCGACTTTCGCGGTCCACCAGGCGCGGACGGCGGGGTCGAGGGGGTCGTATGTAGCGAGGCTGCCGATGGCTTGGGGACTGGCAATGGCTACGCTCATGGCGAGACGGACGCCCCAGGGACGCATGGCATCTGCGATGCGGGCGAGCTGGTGGAGGTGGTCAAAATCGAGGAGTTGAGGGGCGGCGTTGACGTTGTTGACGTTGAGGCCGTTGATGCCGATGGAGGCGAGGAGACGAGCGTATTCGGCGACCGGCGCAAGGTCCTCACGGACGTTGCCACCTTCGAAGAAGATAGACCGGCCGGCGTAGCCGCGCTCGATGGAGCCGTCGGGGTTATCCCAATCGTCGACCCAGCGGATGGGGAGGGCGGGGTGGTCGACGACGTTCATTGAGTCGAGGGTCTGGCCTTGACTCATGCGCCGCAGCAGATCGAATCCGCCGTACAGCGCGCCGCGGTCATCGGCTCCGGCGACGATGAGGTCCGCTTTGTCAAGGTTGCCGTTCCAGTAGAGCCAGTAGCCCTGGGGTTCGAGATCGGTGGGGACGGGCAAGCCGGGGTAGGCTTGGCGAACTTCCTGGGCAGTGCCGACGATGGTATGTCCTTCAAAAGCACTGCCGCGCCACAGGACCGACCCGTTTGCGAGGCTGGTGATGCCGCGCTGGAGCTCGTGGGCGGCGGACTGCTCGAGGACGCCGGTGCCGAGGGCGCGCACCTTAAGGGGAATGACGATTCTGCCGTGCGAGCCACTGTAGCGAAGCCAGCCCTGGTCGGCGGTTTGGGCAGGGACGCTTAGACCGCTCGCCAGCAAGAACGCCAGAGCACCGTTCCGCAAAAAAGCTCGTGGCTTCCCACACTTTCCGCAGTTTTTTCCTCGAAGAGAAGCGGAAAGGATGGGGCACGGGACCTTTGTGGGAGTATCCGGACCGGGTTTCATTGCAGTGTCAACCCGCCGCGCATGTTGGGGTGCTCTTACTGGACGGTGAGCGCCAGGGTGGTGTGATTGGTGATGGCAGTTACGCCGTTGCTGGACTGGGCGGTGACGGTAACGGTGTAGGTGCCAGCGGGTGTGGCGGGGGGGATGGGCGGGCCGTGGTTGTAGTAGTCATAGCGCGCGTTGCAGGCGGTAACGCCGAGCATGGTAACGAAGGCAACCAGGGCCAGAAGCGAAAGCCGCTGGAGCCAGGGACGGCGGCGCGATCCCCAGGCAAGCCCGCCCAAGCCGAGAGCTCCGGGGAGCAGAAGGGCCCAGGCCACGGGATTGGAACGGCGATTCACTGCCGAGGTTGTAAAGTCTGCCTGGGTGACGATGACCATGGAGCTTGTAAGCGCGGCGGTGGCGTTGGGCAGGATTTCAACGTTTTCCGGGGTGAAGGTGCAGGCAGCCTGATCGGGAAGGCCGGAGCAGGAGAGCGTGACAAACATGGGAGCCGACAGCGCGGAGCTGTTCTCAGGGGTAACGGAGGCGGTAACGGTTCCCGATTGGCCGGGGGTGAGCGAGAGCGTGGCCGGGGAGACGGAGACTTGAAAGTCGGGGGTGGTGGTGGTCAGTGCCTGCGCGGCGGCGGGCTGGGAGACTGAGGCCCGGTGGGTGGCGTCGCCGGAATAGATGGCCTGGAGGGAGTGATCGCCGGCGGGGAGAGCAAGGACAACAGTGGCTTGGCCCTGCGAGTTGAGCGCCGCGCCAGCCAGTTGGCGGCCTTGGTCGCTGAGGACGACGGCGCCGGTGGCGGGAAGGCGATCTTCGCCGGTAACGGTGACGGCGACGGTAGCAGTTGTGCGTCCGCCCTGGTCGCGCGTCTCCAATGTCAGAGTGGTCAGCGTGGCCGGGTCCTGCGTGCTTTGGGCGGCGAGCGCCATCGCGGGCATGGCTAACATCGCCAGCGCGATAACCAATCCTGCAACCAACTCAAGCCGCAGACCGCGGCAGATCATCCCTCTCACGTGCACCAACTCCAAATCTCAAGAAAAAATCGTGTATTGCCAGGTTGCCGAAGCGTAGAACCCTATTGTATCCGGCGGGGGCGCGGCCGGGCTATGCGCGGCCCATTCTTTGGACGGATGGGAGGGGAGAATGGCGTCTGCTTGGCGGTGAATGGAGGAATTGGAAGCGTGGAAGGCCGGCCCTGGTTCCAGGGGTTCAAAGCGCGCTATGCTCTTTGATTGAGGTGAACGCCATGACCGAGACCGCTCCACGCCCCCAGCTTGCCCACCTGACTGCCGTTCTTGACGAGTTGCGGGCCAAGGGGACGCACTTCAAGCTGCGCATCCTGGACGACCAGCAGGCGCCGGTGTGCCACTACGACGGCAAGCTGGTGATCAACCTGGCCAGCAACAACTACCTCGGCCTCGCCAACCACCCGAAACTGATTGAGGCGGCGATCAATGCGACGCGGGCCTTCGGGGTGGGGTCGGGCGCGGTGCGGACGATTGCCGGGACCATGCGCATTCACATGGATCTCGAGGAGAAGATCGCGCGCTTCAAGAATGTGGAGGCGTGCGTGGTGTTCCAGAGCGGATTCACGGCCAACGCGGGCACGGTGAGCTCGATTCTGGGCAAGGACGACTTCATCCTGTCCGACGAACTGAACCACGCCAGCATCATCGACGGGGCGCGGCTGTCGCGGGCGAAGATCCTGGTCTTCCGACACAAGGATGTGGCGCACTGCGAGGAGCGGCTGAAGGAAGTGGCGGGGGAGCCGGGGCACAAGCTGGTGATTACGGACGGCGTGTTCTCAATGGATGGGGACATCGGGCCGGTGGACAAGCTGGCGCCGCTGGCGGAGAAGTACGGGGCAATCATGATGGTGGACGACGCGCACGCTTCAGGGGTGCTGGGGCGGAACGGTCGGGGGTCAGTGGATCATTTCGGCATGCACGGAAAGGTGGATGTGCAGGTGGGGACGCTGTCAAAGGCCATCGGGGCGTTGGGCGGGTATGTGTGCGGAAGCCGGGATCTGATCGACTACCTCTACCACCGGGCGCGGCCGTTTCTGTTCTCGACCTCGCATCCGCCGGGCGTGGCCGCGACTTGCATTGCGGCGTTCGACATTCTGGAGCAGGAGCCGGAACGGATTGAACGGCTGTGGGCCAATACGCGGTACTTTCAGGGCGAACTGAGGCGGGCGGGGTTCAACGTGGGCGGGGTGACGACGCCGGCAACGGAGACGCCGATTACGCCGGTGATTATCGGCGATGGGCGGGCGACGATGGAGTTTTCGTGGGCGCTGTTCGAGGAGGGCGTGATGGGGACGGGGATTGCGTTTCCGACGGTGCCGGAGGGCAAGGCGCGGATTCGCCTGATGCTGACCAGCGAGCATACGAAGGAACAGTTGGACCAGGCGCTGGAGACGCTGGAGCGGGTGGCGAAGAGGCTGGGGATTCTACAATAGGGGACCATGATCGCTCATTTGCGCGGAAAGCTTATCTACAAACATCCTGGCCAGGCCATTGTCGAGGCGGGCGGGGTGGGGTATGACGTGACCATCTCGGTGCCGACGTTTACGGCGTTGCCGAGCGTGGGCGCTGAGGCGGCGCTGCACATCCATACGCAGGTGCGCGAGGACCAGATTGCGCTGTTCGGGTTTCTGGAGCGGGAGGAGAAGCGCCTGTTCGAGCGGCTGATTACCGTGAGCGGCGTGGGGCCGAAGCTGGCGATTACGATTTTGAGCGGGCTGTCGGTGGAGCGCACCGTGCAGGCCATCCGCGGACACGATCATGCGCAACTGGTGCGGATTCCGGGGGTGGGCAAGAAGCTCGCGGAGCGCCTTGTTGTGGAGCTAAAAGACAAACTGGATGACTTTGCGGTTGCGCCGGCGCCGGCAAGCGTGCGGGGCGCGGCGGTGGACGATGTGCTCTCGGCGCTGACGAACCTGGGCTACCAGAGAGCGGCGGCGGAGAAGGCGATCGGGCAGGCTGTAGCCAAAGAGGCTGCGCTTGGAGGCGATTTCGACGGGCTTTTCCGCGCGGCGCTGAAGGTGATCCGGTAGACTGCTTCCTATGCCTCGCTTAGCCAAATCCGCCCCGAAGTCCGCCTCTAAATCCGCCTCCGGATCGACCGAAACCGGAACAGCGCCAACCGCACCCGCCGCGCATCTTCGCCCCGAGGGGCTCGCCTTTCTCCGCAATCTCGCCCGCCACAACGACCGCGAGTGGTTCACGCCGCGGAAGGTGGTGTTCGAGGCGGAGCTGAAAGAGCCGATGCTGGCCATTATCCGCAAGGTGACGGAGGCGATGACGGGGTTTGCGCCCAGCTTTGTGCGGCCGGCGGAAAAGTGCCTGTTCCGCATCTATCGCGACACGCGGTTCAGCGCCAACAAGCTGCCCTACAAGACCCACGTGGCGGCGTGGTGGTCGCACCAGGGCCTGGAAAAGACTTCGGGAGCGGGGTACTACTTCCACATCGGCGCCAAGGAGGTGGTGGTGGCGGCCGGGGCATATATGCCGGAGAAGGATCAACTGGCGGCGATCCGGCATTGGCTGCTGGAGCACCATCTGGAACTCAGAAAACTACTGCAAAGGCCCAGCGTGCGCAGAACTTTTACGGAGTTTGAGGGGAATGCGCTGACGCGTCCGCCGAAGGGGTTTCCCTGCGAACATCCGGCGCTGGATTTGATCCAGTGCAGGCAGTGGGGGCTGAGCGCGACGCTGCCGGCTGAAGCGGCGCTGGAGGCGGATTTTGCTGCTACGCTGATTCGGTATTTCCGGCTGGCAGCGCCGGTGGTGGCGGCGCTGAACACGCCGATCGCGGCGTCGCTTGCGCCCCGGAAAAAGGTGCTGTTCGGGCTTGATAATCGGAGAGTCGTATGAATGCAGATTCGCACCCAAACTTCCAGACAAGCTATGGCCTGCTGGCACTTCTGCTCTTTCGGCCGGTTATTGCGGTGAATTCTTTGCGATTGTGAAATGGAGTCTCCAACTTCGGTCAAAGCCTGCGCATCTCGAAACCTCTGCTACACTCCCCTATAACTTCAGCGGCTCCACAAGGCGATTCGAGCTATTGCTCCTTGAGATGCTTCAAGAGAAAGTGGCGAAGCTCTTCTGGGGCATCTTCCGCAGTCGGATGCGGCTCCGGGTTAGTACCGTTTCGCACAGAGAATGGTGTTCTCACACTCATGGCGGTTCCGTGTGCCAGAACTTCTCGGCCTTAAGGACTGTCAGATGCGGTCGTGACGAGACCACCGCCAACGCAAAAGGACGCCCACCGGTAACCCCTGCTGCTACCCGTCTTTCGCGTTCAAAGCCCGGTACGCGGCTATCAACTCCGCCACCGGAATCCCGTCGATCGTCATGCCCTCCATCAAGCTGTCCTCAATGGAAGCTCCCCGCAGGTCCGCCGCGCTGATCTGAAGCCCGGAGAGATTCACGTTGCATACCCGTATTCCGGAAAGGTTCGCATTTTCGACCTTCGCCCGTGCCAGGTCCACATCCGTGAGTGTTGCGCCTGAGAGATTCACATCCGTGAAGCTCGACCCCGACAGATCCGCCCCCGCGGCCTCTACCCGCCGCTTCGTCCCGTGTATTTTGATCGTCTCTTCCGAGTCCATCCCCAACCCCTCCTTGGCAACCTCAACCGTCCGTCCCATGCCAGGGCAATTCGCCAGTCCACCCGAAGGCTATCCGCCGTAGCCGGAATTCTATGCCGCCCCCACCAAAATTTCAAAAAACCTCCGAACGATTCCCGCTCATACGCGCTCTTTATGAGTAGCGATGATGGAAGTCCTGCCCGATTCTCTCGACCGAACCGCCTGCGCAACCCCGCCGGCAGATCAGGAGCAGGGCCGGGACCATGCACCCGAAACTCCAGCAGAGCAGCAAGCCCGGCAGCGAACCGCCCTGCAACAGATGGTCGAGCACCACTCTCGATTGGTCTACCGCGTGGCCTATGCCGTGGTCCGGAATCCCGAGGACGCCGAGGACGTGGTGCAGGAGACTTTCCTGCAACTGCTGCGCGGCTCGCCCAGCCGGATGCTCGACGGCGCCATCGGCGATGAGCGAGGTTACCTCGCCCGTGCCGCCTGGCGGTTGGCCGTCCGGCGCAGTCAGCAGCCTCCGCCCCACGCCCAATCTGAGGAGTTGTTGCGCGAGCTTCCAGCCGCCGGCCAATCTGCGGAGCAGGCCGCTCTCGAAAACGACCTCGAGTCCTGGCTGCACTCCCGCATCGACCAGCTTCCGGAAAAGCTGCGCCGTCCCCTGGCTTTGGCCGCCCTGGGGGAGTTCAAGCTGGTCGAGATCGCCCGAATCCTCGGCCTGCCCGAGGGAACGGTTCGGCGCAGAGTCCACACCGCCCGCCAACTCCTGCGCCATCAACTCGAACAGCAGAAAGGAGGAGGCACATGATAGAGAATTCCGATGACCAGCCCGACAATCTGGACTGTCTGTTGGACCGTGCCCTGGCCACCTACATTCCGCCCTCACCGCGCCCTGGCCTTGAAGATCGCGTCCGTGCCCGCTTCGCCGCGGCCGCCTCTCCGCGCAGCCAGATGCGGTTTTCCCTGCCAAGGCTCTGGGCCATCGCGGCCGTCCTCGCCGCCGCGGTCCTCCTCCTCGCCGTTCTGCTGCGTCCCCATCCTCCAGCGGCTCCGGAACACCTGGCCCGCGTCCAGAACAATCCGCCGCCTCCCCGCACATCGCTCCCCGCCGCATCCCGGCCAGCCGCAACCCCTCAACCCGCTCGCCGCGCGTCCATCCCTCGGACCACGCCGCCGCTCCTTACCCCACGCCAGCCCACCCAGCAGCAACTGATCGCCCAGTTGCTGGCCAACGCCCCCGAAGCCATCGCTTCCCTGGCCAAAGGCACGGACCAACTGGATAAGCCCATCACCATTCAACCCCTTCCGGCCGATCCGCTGGTAATCGAACCCATCCGGATACCTCCCATTGACGACAACCCCGCCGACCCCGGCGGTTCATTTTAGGGAGACCCCATGCAATCCTCCACACGCCTCACCCTTGCCGCACTGCTCAGCCTCGCACTCGCTCCGTGCTTGGGCACAGCCCAGGCCGATAAGCCCGCCAAACCCGAACCCGAGGCCCAGCCGGCCCAATCCGAGCCCAAAGCTCCTAAACCACAGCCCCAACCCTATCTCCTCACGCTCTCGGTCAAGGAGTCGAACTCCGGCAAGACAACCCTGGAAAAGAGCTACACCCTCACCGTGATTGCAGACGACACTCGTTACCACTTTCAGAACCTGCGCGATGGCGACCGCATCCCCTACCAGGGAGACAAAGGGCAAACATATGAAGATGTGGGTACAAACATTGATGCCTCCGAAGCCACGCGGCGCGGGGAAACGCTCGCTGTAAGTCTTCGCGCGGAGAGCAGTTCGCTTGTAGCCACGCCCAATTTCAACCCCGGCAACCTCCCTCAGATCAGCCGGTGGAACATCTCGGTCGTCGCGGTTCTTCTTCCCGGCAAGCCCACCATCGTCTACTCAGCCACCGATGCCATCTCCGGCCACAAGGTAGAGATCCAGGCCACGGCCCAACCGCTCAACGCCCAATAGAGCCCTGCAACGCGGAGAACTTTGCCGCAAAAGCACGAAGGGCGCCGCTCTGGCGCCCTTCTCGAATCCATTCGTCTCACTTTGAATCCCTCGAACCTCAATTCAGCGCGAGTTGGAGCTCCTCCGGCTTGAAGTTCTTCCGCAACTCCTCCATCTGCTGTTTCAGTTCATCCATCTGCTTCGGATCGATCTTGAAATCCTCTGCCTTGAAGTTCTTGCGCAACTCCTCCATGTGCTGTTTCAGTTCATCCATCTGCTTCGGATCGACCTTGAAATCCTCCGGCTTGAAGTTCTTGCGCAACTCCTCCATCTGCTGCTTCAACTCGTCCATCTGTTTCGGATCGATCTTGAAATCTTCTTCCTTGAAGTTCTTCCGAAACTCCTCCATCTGCTGCTTCAACTCGTCCATCTGCTTCGGATCGATCTTGAAATCCTCTGCCTTGAAGTTCTTGCGCAACTCCTCCATCTGCTGTCTCAGCTCATCCATCTGCTTCTGGTCGATCTGAAAGTGTTCCGTCTTCAACCGGTCGCGCAGCTCTTCGGCCTGCTTGCGCCACTCCTCCGCCTGCTGCGAGCTGATCTCCGGCTGCACCATCCCGCCAATCTTGTCCTTGAGCGCCTGCGCCTGATCGCGCAGCGCCCTGGCCGCGGCCTCTTCGTTCTGGGCAAAAATCTGCGCGGCATCCGGATCAATCTCCGCCACCACCGGGCAGTCGCCCAAACCGAAAAGTTCCTCTTCCTCCAGTTCGCCCTGCTTGTGCTTCGAATCCACCTGCAGCGTCAGCGTCTGCTGTTTCTTGTCCCGCAGAATGGTCACCTGCACCGGCTTGCCCTGGTTGGCCCGCAGCGCGCGGTCCCAATCCGCAAGCGTGGTCACCGCGTCGGGGCCCACCTTCAGAATCACGTCGAACGCCTTCAACCCCGCCGTCGCCGCCTCGCTCTTGTGCGCCACCTGCTTCACCATCAGCCCGCTCGGCACGCCCAGATACTCGGCCATCTGCGAGGTCAGCGGCTCCACCATCGCCCCCACATTCAGCGTGCTGCCGAAAATCGGCATTCGGAACATCCCAGGCAGCGACCCGTCGCCCCCGCCCGCCATCACGCCCATCCCAGGAGCTTGTGCAAACACATCCCCGTCGTTGCCGATCTTGTTCCAGACCTCGTGCTCCATCGCCCGCCGGTCCGCCAGTTCCACCGCCACCGTCTGCACGTTCCCGTCGCGGCTGATCTCCAGGCTCACCTTCCGCCCCGCCGGAATCTCCTTCAGCATCCTCCGCAACTGCTCGGCGCCCTCCACATTCTGACCGTTCAATTGGATCACCACGTCGTTCACCTTCAGCGGGACCTTCCCCGCCGGTGCGTCGTGATCGATCAGCGTGATCACCGCGCCGCGCACCTCTTTCAGCTTCAGCGCCTGCGCCTTCTCCTGGTCCACGTCCGCAACGTCCACCCCCAGGTAACCCTGCGAACTCGACGAGTGCAGCAGCAGCGGGCTTATTCCATCCAGCACCTCCACCATCTGCGTGGCCTGCGCCCTTGCCCCCGGCGGCGCCAAAACCATCCCCGTTCCCGCGCCCACCAGCACGGCGATTCCAATACTGCGATACGGCCTCAAAAAGTGCTTCATCTCTTCTTCTCCTGCTGTTCCCTCAGTCCCGGCCCCGCACTCTTTCATGACGATGCAGTCACCGGAAGGTAACACTGCGTTATTGAATCTCCGGCACCCGGCTTAAGACCTGTCTCGAAACGGTCCGGATATGAGGATTCTGGTCCGAATTGGCCACCGTGTGCAGCACCTGCCGCACGCTCGTATCGGCCTCCACCGGCTCCAGTATGCTCACCGCCTCGGTTCTGATCCGCGGGTCGGCGTCGTTCAGCAACGCCTCCAGCACCGCGTCCCGCACCCGCACATCCTCGGCAACATAAGGCTCCAACCCCTCCAGCGCCTTCAAACGCACTCCCGCATTCTTGTCATAGCGCAGCGCCACCATCAGCGCATCCCGTATCCCCGCCGCCTGGCAACTGTGCCCCGCGCGGCACTCCGCCGCCAGCAAACCCACCGAGTCGTCCCGCACCCCCGCCGATGCCGAGTTCTCACTCGCCAGCATCAGCAACTGCCGGATCGCCGGATCGTCCAGCGACCCCTCCAGCCGCTGCGGCACCACCTGGTTGTAGCGCACCTCCACCATCTCGCTGTTCGGCTGCCGCACAATGCTTGAGATATTGGCGATCTCCGCCGCCGCGGGCGCTGCCGCCGGCCTTGCGTTCACGCTCTGCGTCGAGGCCAGGTGCGCCGTGCGGTTTTGCGCAAACTCATAGCCGCCCAGGCTCCCCGCCCCGGCTCCAGCCGCCAGCAACAGGCACGCCGCCACTGGCGCAGCCTGCACGCTTGCAAAGTTCCTCAGCATTCGCTGGCCCAGCCATTCATACCAGCGCTTGGGCGGCAGCGCATCCAGGGCTTCTTCGAGGCGCAGCCGCGACCGCGCCACCAGGTTCGCCGAGGGCTCCACCACCGGGTGCGCTCCGGCCAGCACCTTCAGCGCCAGCAGTTGCTCCCGTTCCCGATGGCAGTCCGGGCAGCCCGTCAAATGCCGCTCAAGTTCATGCGTCTGCTCGTCGGGCAACTCTCCGTATGCCGCCGTCACGATCCGCTCGTGTGCAAGTTCGCAATTCATCGCTACGTCCTTCCAGCCTCAAGAAATCCGCTCGCGCCAAAAAAATCCGCATCCCGCATGGGAATTGCCAGGGGCGCTCTACCGCAACTCCGCCAACTGTGTTCTCAGCTTCTTCGTCGCCCGGAAAAGCGTGTTCTTGGCCGTCTCTTCCGTGGTGTTCAGCATCTCCCCGATCGTCCGCAGCCGCAGTCCCTGGTAATGCTTCAACTCGAAAACCATCCGCTCCCGCGGCGTCAGCTTGCCCAGCGCCGCCTGGATCCTCGCCCCCAGCAGCTTCCGGTCCAGCTCCTTCGCCGGGTTTGAAAACGACCGCTCGTCCGACACCGAAGCCAGCACATCGATCTCGTCCCCGGAGTGATCCACGATCACCGCGTGGTCCTCGCGGCGCGTCTTCTTGCGCCGCAGTTGGTCCAGGCAAAGGTTGGTCACAATCCGGTAAATCCACGTATAAAACGAGCACTCGAACCGGAAATTCCCGATATACCGGTAGGCCTTCAAAAACGCTTCCTGGTAAATATCCTCGGCATCGTGCTCGCTGCCCGTCAGGTGCAGCGCAAGCCGCAGAACCTGGTGCTCATACTGCCGCACCAGCGCGTCGAACGCCCCCCGCGAACCCGCCTGCGCCTCGCGAATCAGCTCCATCTCCGGCGCACGCGCCTGCGAGCGCTCCTGCCCACTCTTCGTTCCGTCCATTGACGTCGTCGCAGCCATGCCTGGAAGGGATTGTACCTTCCGCACTGCCGGCCAAGCCAGATTTGCCGGGACTGCAACCGGGGAAAGAGGGTAGCTCACCGCATCCGTTGCCATCGAATCCTGCTCCGGGGGGTAGGGAATTCTCCGCACTCCAACAGACGCGTTGAGATCGCTTTGGTGAGCAGTCCCGGCCCGCCTGCTTTTCGGCCATCGCTCAGCCCGCCGGCCACAGCCTTCGCAACCCCGGCAGCGTAAACCCCCAGCGCCCCTCTGCCTGCTGGAACAGGTACACGATCAGGATGGCGAAGATCGGCTCCAGCGGGTTGCGGAAGCGCGACCCGGCGGCGATGAAATAGTAAATGGCCGGCAGCAGAACCACGGCCCACGCGAACAGCCCCGCCGCGGGAAGCCTGCGCCGCAGCGCCAGCAGCAGACCGAGAATCCCGGTAATGGAGCCAAAACAGTGCGCCGTTTCGCGAACGTTCTCCGCCGCGGCAGGCCCGGTGGTGTGCGGCACGCTGGCCCAGAACATGTAGAACCGCAGCGCCGCCAGCTTCCAGAAATGCGCCGGATAGGCTCGGGCCCACTTCCACGCCAACTGTCCGCGCATGCGCACATAGGCCAGTTCGCCCATGCGGGCATAAAGCTGGTGCTCGGGCGCCGCCTCCATGGTGGGCACCGTCGCTCCCCAGGGAAAGCCCTCGGACTCCGGCGCCCAGGCCATGGCAGCTTCCGCGCCGAAGTTGCCCCTGGTGGGGATGAAGGCGTGAAACACCAGCCAGTTGCGCACCACCCAGGGCGTGGCCACCGCGGCGCAAATCGCTCCCGCCAGAAGCGCCAGCGCCGCTCCCTTCAGCAGATTTTTCCGCTGTGGCAAGCCGGCAAGAATCCACACTCCTTGAACCGGCGCCATAAGAAGCAGGGTCGGATTGGTCATTGCGATAGCTCCCCAAAGCAGTCCAAACAGCGCCCAATCCCGCGCCCGGTGCGCTTCCGGAGCGCGAGCGCCTGTTCCCCGCATCCGCATGCCCAGCACCAGCACCGCGGCAAACAGCATGGTGGAGAGTGACATTTCCCACACCCACTTCACGCCATACTGCATGATTCCGGGGTAAAGCGCCCACACCCACGCCGCCCAGATCGCGGTGCGCCGCCCCGCCACGCGCACTCCCATCTCAAACACCAGCGGCACGGTCAGGGCCTGGAACAGGCTGTTGACGACCGTGATCACCCAGGCCGACAGCGCCGAGTAGATGCCGAAGACCTTGAAGACCGCGGCCAGCAGCAGCGTGAACCCCGGAACCATCCAGGCGGTGGGGCCGGTGTTGCCGCTGAACGGGGAACTGTACCCGTGCCCGCCCGCCACCGACGCTGCCACCCGGCCCGTCTCCCAGGCAAATTCGAAGTGGTGATTGACGGCCGTGATGCGATAGGTGTGGGCCAGGGTGATGTAGGCCACCCGCACCAGGAATGCCGTCCAGAAGATCGCCCGCGGCGCGCGAAAGCGGTCTTCAGAACAAGGCCCGGCAGGCTGGCTCATGAAATCCACTTTAATAGACGCAGAATCCCCATCTCCGCCGCCCGCGAGTGGGCTGACACATTCTGGCGCGCCAGAATCTCCTCGCGGTTCTCCGCATAGTAGCGGTAAGCCTGTGCCAGCATCTCGCTGTTGGTCACCGTGGGCCGCCAGCCCATCGCCTCGCGGATGCGGGTAGTGTCGAAGACGAAATCCTCGGCAATCATCCGGTAGTGATAGGGTCCCAACGGCGAAATCTTCAGCTTGTGCGCCAGCCGCATGGCGGCCAACGTCGGCCCTTTGGGCAACGACCGGACCCGCGAACGGCTGCCGGCCTCGGCAATGACCGCCTCGTAGCACTCCCGCAGGCTGGGAACGTTGTCGCTGCCCACGTGGAACGTGCCCGAGCCTGCAAAATCCACTGCCTGCACGCAGGCCTGCGCCAGATCGCCTGCGTAGATGAACTGATAGCGGTTGCCGCCCGAGCCCACCACCCACACCGTCTTGTTCTCGCGAATGAACTCAAACAGAATCGCCAGCAGTCCCAGCCGCCCGCTGTCGATGATCGTGGGGCAGCGCAGAATCACCACATCGAGGCCGTCCTCAAACCAGTGGAGCAGCTTTTCGCCTTCCAGCTTGGACTCCCCGTAGACCTCCACCGGAGCGGGCGGATCGTCCTCCCTCACCGGGCGGCCCATGTTGCTGGCCCACAGGCAATTGCTTGAAGTGAACACCAGCTTCCGCACCCCAGCCTCGCGCGCGCACCGGGCAATCACGCCGGTTCCGTCCACGTTGCTGGTCCACAGCAGTTCGCGGTTCATGCGCCCGTGCGCCAGCATCGCGGCAATATGAAACACGGCGTCGAATTTGTGCGCTGCAAAGACGGCCCGCATGGCCTCATTGTCGCGAATGTCTGCCTGCACTCTGGTGAGCGCGGGATGCCGCGCCGTGTCCGGCACCAGGTCCACGCTGACCACCTCGGCGCCGTCAGCCAGCAGCCTGCTCTTGAGAATGCCGCCAAAAAAGCCGGCCCCGCCGGTAACCAGAAATTTCGCCACAGTCGACTCCGCCCGGAACGGCTCTACTGAACTCGCTCCCCATCATACTATTCAGGCGATCTGCCGCCGAGGGTGCGTCCATTCGACGAACTCCAAAGGCAGTCCAGCGACTATGCGCTTGAAGGAAGCGAGCTTTACAGGCTGCGGAAGAACTCCTGCTTTGAAAGGGCACGGCTTCAGCCGTGCCGTAGGAGGACTAAAAATGGGTACGGCTTTAGCCGCTGAGGGAATGCAAGCTATTGAAAATACACTCCGTTGGGGGCTAAACAGGCTGCGGAAAAACTCGATCCGGAGGGAGGCGGGGTTTCAACCACCGCATAAAGCCAACAGGATCAAAGCGGGCTTTAGCCCCGGAGGGACGCTTTTCGCCGATTTCACACGAGATCCCGAGTTTTTCCGCAGCCCGTAAAGCCCAATCTCCTCCTTGGCCCATTTCGTAGCGCGGCACCCAGGGGGTACCCGGCCGCGCCCTTTCAAAACTGAGAAATTGCTCGCTCAGAGGAGCTTCCCCGCAGCCTGTAAAACCCGTGCCCTTCACCGAAAATCAGGTTACTGGACAGCCCCTGAGCGGCAGCGGGTTCAGCGCTGCGCCGGAACGACATAGAAAAGAATGGCAAAGTAGTGGGCCACGCTGCCGGCCAGCACAAACACATGCCAGGTGGCGTGGAAGTAGCGCAGCCGGTCCAGTGCAAAGAACACGATCCCCAGCGTGTACGCCAATCCGCCCGCCGCCAGCCACATCACCCCGCGCCAGCCGATCGCATGGGCCAGTATGCCGGCCGCAAAGGCCCCAAACCAGCCCTGAAACAGGTACACCAACGCCGATGCCACGGCAAAGCGGCCCAGCGCGAAGCTCTTGAAGATGACCCCGGTCACGGCCAGCGACCATTCAACGCCGAAAATAAACCATCCCAGGGGCCCATGGAGCGAGACCAGCGTGAAAGGCGTGTAGGTGCCGGCAATCAGCAGGTAGATGGCCGAATGGTCCAGCACCTGAAACACATGCCGGACCCGCGTCCTCACCAGCGAGTGGTAGAGCGTCGAGCACACGTAAACCAGCACCAGCGTAATGCTGAACACGGTGCAGCTCGCCACCAGCCAGGCCGTTCCGCGCGTCGACGCGGCAATCAGATAGATGGCGCCCGCCACCGCCAGAACCGCCCCTATCCCATGCGTGATGGCGTTGGCCAGAATGTCGCCCAGTTTAAGGTGGGTTTCCACAGGTTGATGATAAAACGCGCACCGCCCGCAGAAACAGAAGACGCCTTTTCTCGAATCACCAGCAACGATGGGGAGGGGAGGAGACAATGACGAATCGCAAGCTGCGGCTGCGACGGATTCCAGGCCGCAAGATGCCACGCAGCCGCGAGCAGCGCCCGCGCGTCGCAAGCAAGCATAGACCGCCTCATCCGCGGCAGTTATGATCCGGAGAGGCTTCGGTTATGAGCAAAGTGCAAAATGTCGCCGCCGTGGCGCGCCAATTTCAAATCTGCGGCGAATTCTTCGCCGCTACTCCCTACGGCAGCGGCCACATCAACGACACCTGGTGCGCCGTCTTCGATCAGGCGGGCGTGCCGGTGCGTTCCATCTTGCAGCGTATCAACACCAACATATTCAGGAACCCCGTCGCCCTCATGGAGAACATCCGGCGCGTGACGGCGCATCTGGCCGCGCAGGAATCAGGCGGGCCGGACTGCGGCCGGCGCGTTCTCACACTTATTCCCGCGCGCAACGGGCAGGCCTGGCACGTGGATGCGGAGGGCAACTATTGGCGTGCGTATCGCTTCATCGAGAGGGCCAGCGCGTTTGATGCCGTCGAGTCCACGGAGCAGGCGTTTCAGGCGGGCAAAGCGTTTGGACGATTCCAGAAACTGCTCGCCGGCCTGCCCGCGCCCCGATTGCACGATACCATCCCGGACTTTCACCACACCCCGAAGCGATTCATGGCGTTGGAGCAGGCAATCGCCGCGGACGTGGCCGGCCGCGACCTCCTGGCAAAACCGGAGATCGCATTCGCCTTCGCGCATCAATCCATCGCCGGCGTTTTGCTGGATGCGAACCTGCCGGAGCGCGTCACCCACAACGACACCAAATTCAACAACGTCCTGCTCGACGACGCCACGGGCGAAGGCCTCTGCGTCATTGACCTCGACACCGTCATGCCGGGATTGGCGCTCTACGATTTCGGCGACATGGTGCGCACCACGACCAGCCCGGCCCAGGAAGATGAGCGGGATCTCCCCCGCGTGATCATGCAGTTCCCCATGTTCGAGGCGCTAGCGCGCGGTTATCTCTCCGAGGCCGGCGATTTCCTGACGCACGCGGAGAAGCAACACCTTGTCTTCTCCGGCAAATCGATCGCATTCGAGCAGGGCATCCGGTTCCTCGCCGACTATCTGGCAGGCGACCCGTATTATAAGGTGCATCGCGACGGCCACAACCTTGACCGTTGCCGGACGCAGTTCAAACTGGTCGAGTCCATCGAGCAGCAGGAGGAAAGAATGGAGCGGCTGGTGGAGTCAATTGAATAGCGATCGGCCTCGAGGAAATCTGCTGCCGAATGTCCGATAGCCCAGGCGAACAATGCCCGGCAAGGCAACCATTGCAGCTTTCCCTTGCAGTGCTCCAGCGCTCAACCTCGTACTTGCGCGCCAATGCCTCCAGTTTCTCCGCATTGCGGCCGAGAAGCACCGGGTCCGGCAAAACCCGGCGGCCGTCCCGTAACTGAACCCCTCCCTGCCGGCGCATGGAGATGATGGAGCGTTCCAAATGCTGCTGTGTGCCCGTGCGTCCGGTGACTCCATTCATGATGATGCCGACTTTGTCCACGGGCCTGAGCCTCCCCTTGCGCCGTGGTCCTTTTGCGCAAGGGCCGATATCGAGCTTCAACCTATCGGATAAAAAACGAATTGACACAATCAAAAAGGCGAAGAGAATATACCAATAAGCAAAACAAAGTAACAATCAGAACAACGAATGAAGAAAGAATGACAAATCATGCAACGTTTTCACGTCCTTAATCACGACATGGGGCGAAAAGCGTTTCTTCAAGGAGTTAGCGCATGAGTTCACGGCGAGCGATTTTCTGGCTGATGTGTTGCGGCATGGCGATCCTCACTCTATCGGCGGGCGCTGAAAACACACATCGCACCACGCTGTCTTTGGATGGCCAGTGGGATGTTGAGGACAGCATCGGCGCCAATGAGATGCCGAAGACCTACCATCACACGGCGCCGGTTCCGGGGCTGGCGCACTCGGCGACGCCGGCGTTCCCCGATGTGGATCAGTACCAGACGCGGCAATTGCTCTCCAATCTTGTGGAGCAAGGCCGGTATGACAAAGCGGAGTACGACAAGCTCGGCAATGCGCGCGGCATCTCGCACCAGCAGCGGAATTACTTCTGGTACCGGAAGACGTTTCAGGCGCCGGCTCAGGAAGAGGTAGCTCTGCTGAAGGTGAACAAGGCGCAATTCAGCGCGGTGGTGTACTTGAATGGCGTGCGCATCGGCGAACATGACCCGTGCTTTACCGCCGCCTGGTTTGACGTCACGCAAGCGATCCGCTGGAATGCAATGAATGAGTTGGTCATTCGAATCGGGGCGCATCCGGGCGTGCTGCCTGCCAATGTCTCGCAAGGAACCGACTTCGAAAAGAACCGCTGGACTCCGGGCATCTATGACGATGTGAGCCTGATGGCGATGAACAATCCGGTGATCTCCACCGTGCAGGTGGCGCCGCAACTGGCGAGTTCGAGCATCCTGGTGCAAACTGAACTGCGCAACTACACAGACCACGCGGTGAAGGCCACAGTCGAGCAGCAGGCGTTTGAGTGGAAGTCTCGCGCGGCGTCCTCGGCAATAGTCGCGACGCAGGTTGAAGTGCCCGCCCGCAGCGCGAAAACCGTAACGCAGACTGTCCCCATGCCAAAGGCGCACCTGTGGAGTCCCGAGGACCCGTTCCTGTATCAGCTGACTACCAGTACGTCGGGCGATGATGTTACAACGCGTTTTGGAATGCGTGAGTTTCGCTTCGATACGGTGACGCAACGTGCCTACCTGAACGGGCGGCCGTATTTTCTGCGCGGATCGAACATTACGCTGCACCGCTTTTTCGAGGACCCGGATGTGGGCACGCTCCCCTGGGACGAAGCGTGGCTGCACCGCCTGCTGGTGGAGATTCCGAAGCAGTTACACTGGAACGCCTTCCGTTTCTGCATCGGCCCGGTGCCCGACCAGTGGCTTGAGATAGCCGACGAGAGCGGCTTGCTGATCCAGAACGAGTACATGGTGTGGGTCGGCCATCCCAGTTGGACTACGTACCAGGGTTCCTACGACACCAACGAGATGATCGCCGAGTACAGCGAGTGGATGCGCGACAACTGGAACCATCCCAGCGTGGCCATCTGGGACGCGACCAACGAGTCATGGCTGCCGCAGTTTACCAGCACCATCATTCCCGTGGTGCGAAATCTGGATCTATCGAACCGCCCATGGGAGAACAGCTACAATTCACCGACAGGCGCGGACGATCCAGTGGAAGACCATCAATACCTGTTTTTCGAAACGGCCATGGGCGATGCGCCGGCCAAGGATGGCCATCGTCCGTTCCAGATGACCGACCTGGAGTCGATGATGGGCCCCGCCCCCAGCGGCTCAACCAGCAAGACCGGCCACGCCATGATTCTGAATGAGTACGGCTGGCTGTGGCTGAACCGCGACGGCACGCCGACGCTGCTGACGCAGAAACTGTATCCCAGGCTGCTGGGCGACCGGAATACTACGGAGAACCGCTTCGCGCTGCAAGCCTATTTGCTGGGCGGGGAGACTGAATTCTGGCGGGCCTACCGGCGCTATGCGGGCGTGCTGCATTTTGTCTACCTGACGGCCAGCGACCCCAAGGCGTTTACGTCCGACCACTTCAGCGACCTGAAGAATCTGAAGTTGGAACCGCATTTCGAGAAGGCGATGGAAGAGGCTTTCAATCCTTTGGGCGTGTATTTGAACTTCTGGCAGCCGTCCTTGAACGCTGCTGAACCGCGTGACTATACGATTGCCATGGTAAACGATGAAGATCGGCCGCGGACGGGAAAACTGCGGCTGGCCTTCACGGATGCCGCGGGCAAGGAAGCCGCGGCTGAGGAGGAGCCGTTCTCGCTGGCGCCATTGGGAGCACAATCCTACGCGATGACGCTGAAGGCGCCGGCAGCGCCGGGCAAATACTCGCTGCACGCGATTGCGACAGCGGAGGATGAACTCACGCATCCTACGATCTCGCGCCGGGATGTTACCGTACGGGCGGCCGCGGCAGAAAAGTGACGCAAATAATCCTGATGGCGAGGAACGGTTGATGATCGATCGCAGAGATTTCATGAGAACCAGTGCGCTGGTTTCAGTCGGCGGCTTGCTGGGTTACAGTGACGCGCCAGGGCAAATCGCGGGTGGTACGCGAATCGCAATTCGCATGCTATCCGCCGATAGCGCAAAGACGCGCCTTGCGGTGCGGGAACTGTCGAGCGGACTGCGCATGTTGAACTCCGCCGATGAAGTGAGACAGACCCGAGAAAGCGGCGCGGCAATTGAACTGAAACTCATGGTGGATGCCTCGCGCTTCAAGGGTGCTGAAGACTATGAAATCGTCCGCTCAGGTCAGGGCGCCGCTTTCCATGCTGCCGGCGAACAGGCCTTGCTTTACGCGGTATTTGACTTTCTGGAGCGGCAAGGCGTGGTCTTCGGCATCGACGGCACGACGGCGCCTGTCGATCGTGCTGCTCAATTGCGTCTGCCGGAGCAGGGCCGGCCTTGGACGGCCTCGCCGCGCTTTGCCGTGCGCGGACTTCTGCCCTGGCCCGACTTTCTCAACTGCATCAGCATCTATAACGATGAGGATTTCAAGGCATATTTCGCGAGCATGTTGCGCATGCGCTTCAATATGTTCGGAATGCATGTTTACACTGAGAACGCTCCTGGTCCGCAGGCCGAGTCTTACCTTTCGTTTGACTTTGCCGGCAGCGGTCACGGGGCCACGCTTGAAGATACAACCATGACGAGCTGGGGGTATCTTCCCCAACGGACTTCGACGTTCAAGATGGGCGCGGCGCGTTTTTTCGACACGGAGACTTTCGGGGCAGACGCCACGCGGCTGGGCGCGGACACTTGGGACATTGCGCGGCGCACAACTGCGATGCTGAGCGCCGCGTTCAGCTTTGCCGGGGCGCTTGGAATCCGCACCGGCATTGGGTTTGAGCCGTATTGGAACCCGGCGGAGATTGTTCGCGCGCTGCCGCCTGAGGCCATTTCGCATCCCGGCGGCTTCATGGAGTCACGGACCGCCCGGGATCTTTTGGAGCGCAGGCTGGCCGACCTTCTGGAGCGCTATCCCATGGTGGATTATGTCTGGCTCTGGCAGGACGAAAACGCCAACTGGGAGGGCCGCACCAGGAATGTGCCGCTCTCGATTACGCCCTTTGTTCAGGCCCATGATTTTCTCAAACGGCATGCACCCGGCAAGCGGCTGGTGCTGGCAGGATGGGGCGGGGTAACTCGCCACTTCGAGTCCCTGCATCAGCGGCTGCCTGAAGACATTGTTTTCTCGGCATTGAGCGACTCGCTCGGCTGGGACCCGGTAAATGAGGCTTTCGGCAAGCTGGGCGGCCGTGAGCGTTGGCCGATTCCCTGGATTGAGGATGATCCTTCCATGTGGTTTCCGCAGTTTCGCGCCAGCCGCTTTCAGACGGATATGAAACGTGCGCAGGATTTCGGCTGCCAGGGAATGCTCGGCATTCATTGGCGCCACCGCATCGTCGACCCCACGGCTACCTTTCTGGCCCGTGCCAGTTGGAACGGCGAGCTGACTGCGCCGGCTCACTACCGCAGTTTTTGCGCGGCACAGGCCTCGGGAGTGCGCGCGGAAAAGCTGGCAACACTCTTCTACGACTGCGATTACAAGCAAGCGATCTCCTCGACGTTTCTGGGCAGCTACGACAAGGCCGGCTACGCCAATCGCATTGAGCTCACCGGCGACTACTCCGAAGCCTTCAATTATGCGGCAACGGAACCCGATCCCGCGGTTCTATCAACCCAGCGCGCCACCGCCGAACGGTTTCGCCAACTGGCAGCGGAGGCCGCGACGGCCCTGGAGCGGGATCGCATCGGTTACTTCGCGGGCTTTGTCGGCTTCATGGTTCCCTACTGCGATGCTCTTGAGACAGCGCACCAGCTTGACGCGGTGTTGCAGCGGGCAGTGGAGATGAGAGCCGCGGGCAAACAGGATGAAGCGCGCATTGAGGTGGTGCAACACGGCATTCCGCTGTGGCTTGCCATGGCGCCGCAGGTGCGAGCGGCCATGCTTCAGTTTCAGGGCGTGATTACCACGCGCAACGATCAGGGTCAGCTTGCATCCATGCAAAACAAGTTTGTCCGCATCGCTCTTGAGCGGCTACGGCTTTCTATCAAGGAGTTTGTCGATGAGCTGCCGCCGGAAATGGACCAGGCTTATGCGGCGGCCATTGCCCCCGAAGCCGGCACCCGGCCCCGTCTCTTCATTCCCACCCGGCCGTCGCTCATGCAGCCGGGGGAATCTCTGCGCATCTTCATCGTCGCTCCTGGGCTGGAAGAAGGCGGCGCGGTGAAGTTGCATACTCGCCGCCAGGCCGCGCAACCATGGCAGACTCTCACCGCCGTCCACGCAGGCCGCGATGTATATGTCTCGCAACTGGGACCGTTCGATGCAGCGGATGGAACCATCGAGTATTACGCAACGGCAACCGGCAAGCCCCAGCCACTCTGTGACCCTCCGCAGGCGCTGGTGAAGGTGTACACGCTGAACCTGTTGGCGTGACTTGAATTGTCAAAGGGCGAAAAACGGTAGGAAACGCAACGCTGGCAGCCGTTTACGGCTGGCTCTTGAATCCAGGTTCAATCAGGTCGATGAGGCAGTGGATCAGAAACTGATGGCCCTCCTGAATGCATGCCGCGGCTTGCGACAGTCTTGCCCGATAAACTGCTTATAGAATTGGCTGTGCCGCGGCACCTGTGCCATTCGACGTCGAAGGAACCGGGATGACTCGTATCGTGAGTTGGGATCAAGTATATTTCCTGTTCGGACATGGGCTGGGCTTCTCGGTCCTTCTGGCGGCGTTGCCCATCTTTACGCTGTTGTTTCTGCTCGGCGTCCTGCGCAAACCGGCATGGATCGCTGGCCTTGCGGGCCTTGCCGTCACCATCGTCCTCGCCGTAGGGATCTATCGCATGCCTCCGGTTACCGCCATCAGCGCGGCCGCAAATGGAGCGGCGTTTGGCCTGTTTCCGATCTCCTGGATTGTGTTCTGGGCCATTGCACTGTTCCGGGTGACGGTGGAGACCGGTCAATTCGAAATCATCAGGGATTCAATTGGGAAGCTGACCTCCGATTCTCGCCTGCAGGCGCTTTTGATCGCCTTCGCATTCGGCGCATTTCTTGAAGGAGCCGCTGGATTTGGAACGCCCGTCGCCATCGCGGCCACGATGCTGATCGGCCTCGGCTTTTCGCCCTTCAGCGCCTCCGCTATCTGCCTGCTGGCAAATACCGCCCCGGTCGCATTCGGTTCGATAGGAATTCCAATCTTCACCTTGGCGGGAACCACCGGCTTGCCTCTCGAAAAGCTGAGCGCGGCAGTCGGTCTCATCCTCACTCCGATGTGTTTTTTTATTCCCGCCTACCTGATCGTCGCCATTGGAGGCTTTGATTCGCTCTCCGGCATTCTGCTGCCAACCCTGTTGGCCGGCTCAACCTTTGCCGTCGTACAGTTTCTAGTCTCCACTTATCTCGGCCCACAACTTACGGATATTCTGGCCGCGCTCGCGGCGATGGCCGCTCTTGTTCTCTATATTCGGTTCCTCCATCCAACAAACACCGGAAAGGAAGCGGTAGCGCCTGGAAATCGTTTTGCCCGCATGGCTGCGAGAGGCGAAATCGGCTCCGGACCGGAGCGGAGGGTTATCCCGGACCATGGGGTCGCCGCGGTTCTCCATGCGTGGATGCCCTATGGAATTCTCGTGATTTGTGTTCTGCTATGGGGATGGGCTCCTGTTCATGCTGCATTAAACAGATTCACTCTCCTCCTTCCATGGCCCTTTTTGCATGACGTAGTGCATCGCATGCCCCCCATTGTCTCTTCGCCTGCGCCGTATCCCGCGATATTCAACCTGAATTGGCTCTCTGCATCCGGCACGGCCTGCATGATCGCCACATTGCTATCTGCACTTTGCATGAAGATGAAGCCCCGGAATTTTGCGCACTTACTGGCTGTAGTGATGCGTCAACTCCGTCTGCCTACTGTCACGGTCGCCTCCGTCCTGGCCATTGCGTTCCTGATGAACTACTGCGGCGCAACGGCGACGCTCGGCCTTGCTTTTTCCGCCACCGGCGCCATGTTTCCCTTTTTCAGCGCTCTGCTGGGTTGGGTTGGAGTGTTTCTCACTGGGTCGGATACTTCCGCCAATGCCCTTTTCGGCAGCTTGCAGGTTGTCACGGCGAACCGGCTGGGATTCGATCCGGTCTTGATGGCTGCCGCAAACTCATCCGGCGGGGTGATGGGCAAGATGATCAGCCTGCAAACGATCGCCATCGCTGCTGCTGCTACCGGTCTGTCGCAACCGGATGAGGCGAAGCTTTTCCGGTTCACGTTGAAGCACAGCATCCTGCTGGCCAGCATCGTCGGCTGCGTGGCGCTGCTTCTCGCCTATGCATTTCATTTCAGATGGGAATAGAGGTGTTTATAAGCGCCGGAGCAAAAACAGACCACTCTTTCACTGGATTCCTTTCTCGATCGAATCACAATGGCAAGCGGCTTTTACTTCTACCCCAGCGACGAAGGCCTGTCGCCGGGACCCTGAAGGAAAAAGGCACTTGGCGGGCTTGCCTTCGAGGTACCTCTACTCTGGTTCCGCTGTGGGGTCTGAGGTTTGGCGCCAGTCTGCTCATCGGGGGCTACGGCCCGTCGTCCCATCGGTCCCCATGGCGCCGCTCACTCCAGCCGAAAGCGCCCTCGAAGTGCACGAACTCCTTCTCTTCCCCCGGCACAAGGTACACGCTGAGTATGTCGAAGCGGACGGGCGGGCGAGTCTCTATGGGCAACTGGCGCACGTAATGGCGGGCCAGCCGGCGGAGGGTATTGCGCTTGTGCCCGTCGACGCGTACCTCTGCGGGGGCAATGTCATGAGCGGTGCGGGTCTTCACCTCGACGACACACAGCACCGGCCCCTGCCAGGCGATCAGGTCGATATCGCCGCGCAAGTTGCCCGAGGACCAGCGCCGCGCCACCACCATGTAGCCCTTGCGCCGCAGATGGAAGAGGGCCGCGGTCTCGCCCTCGATGCCGGTGGCCAGGTGGGCGGCAAGGCCTGCTTCCCCGCCCCGCCGGCGCGCCACCCATTCCAGCCCGGCCAGTGAACGCTCCAGCAAATCGATCCGCATCTGCTCCAACCATCCCATGGCAAACCATTCTCGACTGGATGGGCGAAAGGCGCAAATGCGGTAAAGCCGGACCGGTGTAAATCGGCGGGACCGGCGGGTTTGTCAAGTTCAGGCCGTCGCAACCTCGAGCGCGGCTGCGTGCTCGTGTTCCTTTTCGACCTGCGTCAGAGCCTCTTCGAGAATGTCGAGGGCAACTGTGGCTTCCTGCTCGCTGACAATGAGCGGGGGGCAAATGCGCAGTGAGGTCTCGCCGCAGCCAAGAATCATCAGGCCGCGCTCGAAGGCCAGGGTTTCCACGCGGTTGCGCAGTGCGGTGGCGGGTTCGCGGGTAGTCTTGTCCTTTACCAGCTCGATGCCGATCATCAGGCCGCGCCCACGCACATCGCCCACCAGCGGGTGACTTTGCTTCCAGCCGCGCACGCGCTCGAGGATAAACCCGCCTACGCGGGCGGCGTTGCCCATCGCCTCGCGCTCGATAATGTCCATGGTGGCCAGCGCCGCGGCGATGGAGACCGGGTTGCCGCCGAATGTGGAGGCGTGGGAGCCGGGGACCCAGTCCATGATTTCAGCACGGCTCATGCAAACTCCAAGGGGCATGCCGCTGGCGATGCCCTTGGCCATGCAGACGATATCCGGCTCCACGCCGGAGTGTTCGATGGCCCACCACTTGCCGGTGCGGCCGGCGCCACACTGCACCTCGTCTACCACCAGGAGGATGCCGTGGCGATTGCAGATGGCGCGCAGTTCGCGAAGGAAGTTATCGGGCGCAACAACGTAGCCGCCTTCGCCCTGGATAGGCTCGATGAAGACGGCGGCCACCTCTTCGGGCGGGAGGATGGTCTTGAAGAGCTTTTCCTCGATGTAGCGCGCGCAGCCCAGGCTGAAGGCTTCCTCATCCTGCGGCCCGCCCGTGCAGCCGCGATAGGCATAGGGAAACCGGATGTGGGTTACGCCCGGGACCATGGGCGAGAAGCGGCGCTTCTGCTGGGGTTTGGAGCCGGTGAGCGAGAGTGCGCCCATGGTGCGGCCATGGAAGGCGCCCAAGAACGAGATCACCTGCTGGCGGCCAGTGTGGTAGCGGGCCAGCTTGAGCGCGCACTCAATGGCTTCGGCGCCGGAGTTGCCGTAGAAGAACTTGTGCGGGCCAGGCATGGGAGCCACGGCGGAGAGCCGTTCAGCCAGATCGGTCAGAGGCTCGTTGTAGAAGTCCGTTGAGGAGATGTGGATCAACTCGGCCGCTTGCTTCTGGATGGCTGCGACTACCTCGGGGTGGCAGTGGCCGGTGGAAACCACGGCAATGCCTGCTGCGAAGTCGAGAAACTCGTTGCCGTCGACGTCTTCCACACGGATGCCGCGACCGCGCCGGGCCACCAGCGGGTAAGAACGGGTATAACTGGGCGAAACGAGCCGGCTGTCGGCCTCGACGGCTGCCTGGGCCTTGGGTCCTGGCAGGGGCGGGTGGAGTTTAGGCCCGTATTGCGCGTATAGCTCTTGCTTGGTCATGATCTTGTCTCCTCGGCAGATTCGATGGTGTGGCCGTGAATGCGCGGATATTGGTATCCGGCCCGGCCACGGACCCCAGCATGTGGGGTCATCCAGTTCTGCTCGCCCGCAAGGGGCGAGAAAAGGCAGGCGAGTCCGCCGCGGCGGACGGCGGACCGGTATTAATCGCCGCCGAAGAGGCTAGGTCGAGTGCGGGTGGGCAGCACGCGGAGGTGCTTCCGCGGGCAAATGCTGCGTGCGCGCGACCGCGACCAGCGCCTGTTGGCCGGTGCAAGCAGTCCGTTCGTGGCGTGCCTGTGCATGGGAAACCCGCTGGGCTGAGCATAGCACGCACTGCCAGTGCTTTTCCATGACGGACGATCGTCCAGAATCGTCGAAGGGCTCGAGAGCAGGTTCGGCAAGCGTCTTGCGGAGAGCATTGTGCCTGAAAGGACGGGCAAGGGATTCAGTCATTCGCCGCAAGAAGCGGGAGGCGGCTGAATCCACACAGGCTAGGATGGAATCATCTCCATGGTGGACTCAACGGCGCAGACAGCCCAACCGGAACAGAGAGCGGCCACAACAGCCTCAATCGTACTGGCGTTTGCCAGCGTCTACTTTTTCTGGGGCTCGACCTATACGGCCATTCGCATTGGCGCGGCCGATATGCCGGCGCTGCTGCTGGCGGGGACGCGATTTCTGACTGCCGGTGCGATTCTGCTTGCCTGGTGCCGCTGGCGCCGGCTGCGCCTCGCCTGGCCTCCGAAGACCATGGCGCTGCTAGGGCTGATCGGGTTGCTATTGCTGGGCGGTGGCAACGTGGGCCTGGTGTATGCCGAGGAGACGGTCCCCAGCGGCCTGGCTTCGCTTGTGCTGGCGGTGATTCCGCTGTATGTGGCATTGATCGAGATGATGCTGCCGGGTGGCGAACCCCTGCCGATAAAGGGCTGGCTGGGCATGGCGCTGGGCTTTGCCGGGCTTGCCGCGCTGGTCTGGCCCACTCTGCGAAGTGGGTTGGCCGGGGACCGCACGCGCCTGCTGGCCCTGGGAGTGCTGCTGGCCGGCGCGTTTTCCTGGACCATGGGCAGCATCTTATCCCGGCGTGCGCGGTTGCCGGTAAACAGTTTTGTGGCTGCTGCCTGGCAGATGCTGGCAGCGGGCGCCTTCAGTACTGCGCTGGGCACAGTGCTGGGCCAGTGGCCGCAATTCCATCCGACTGCCAGTGCGATCGGGTCGCTGACGTATCTGATCACCGGAGGCTCCCTGCTGGGCTACACCGCGTTCATCTACCTCATCGAGCACGTGCCGGTGGCCAAGGTATTCTCGTATGCCTATGTGAACCCAGTGGTTGCAGTGCTTTTGGGAATCTTGCTGCTCCACGAGCGGCCGGAAGCGGCGGAGTTTGCCGGTATGGCTGGAATCCTGGTGGCCGTGTTTATGCTGACCACGGCGCAGGTGAAGGCAAAGGGCAAGCCACGGCCTGTCGAAGAACGTGAGCAGATGCCGCCGGATTAAAACGGCCAACAAAAGTTCCAGGTTCAAGCCATTTCCGTCAAGCTTCGTTTCGTCACGGAGTCGTCATGGAAGCATCCAAAAATGCGTCCAAAAAGCACGCCTTTTGCCCTGAAAAAGCAAAGTTTTGGCATAAAATGACAGCCTTCAGCCATACATTCCGCTCCCATTTGACCCCCTGCAGGGCTACCTTCATCAACCTTGGAAAACCGGCAGCGAGTTTGTCGGCCTATAGGCCTACACCGGCGGCATGAAAGGTAGCCTTTGAGGCATACGTTCACCATCAGGACGGAGTCTTGGGGCAGGTCATTTTCAACGCCCTACTTGAGAAACAGAACTGAAGCCGCAGAGGCGATCCCAAGCAGGGCGAAGGCGATGCCGATATACCAGTAGATGCGGGTGCGGGTGAGGAGAGTAACCGAAGTGATAACCAGGCCGATCTCCAGCAGGGCCTCGCCGAGATCGAAGCGGTTGGCGCGGGCCTCGGCCTGCTCCACCTTGGTTTCGAGCGCCTCGGCCTTCTCCTTGTCGTCTTTCAACTCATCGGCCCACTTGGCCTGGTGGTCGGCATAGGACTTGGCGATCTTTTTGGCGGCGTCCTTGTCGGCAATGGTCACCACGCCGAGCAGATCGGAGGTCAGGGCGGTGTCGTTGGAGCGGATTTTGTGCGCCTGGTATTCGTTCCACTGGTCGGTGGCCTTGTTCTGGTCGAGCACGGCCTCGGTGTGGGTGCGATGACCGAGCACCGTGACAACCGCCACCAGCACGGCCAGCACAGCCATGGTAAAGGCGACCGGGCGCAATGTGGATTCGTGCTCGGCGTGCTCGGCTTGTTCCTGCAACTCCTGGGCTTCATTAGGTTCCATGGGGTGAATCTCCTCAATTCGGGGTTTGTTCTTGAACGACCTCTTGCGCTAGGGCTTTGGCCTTCGCTTGCGCCTCTTCAGGGGTTGGGCCGTAGGCCAGCACTCCGGGCAGACGTGCAACTGCCCCGATCCAGCGGCCATCTTCCTCTAGCTCTAAATCAACTTCGAATTCCATCGGCACTCCAAAACCATCTCGGGCTATTTCCGCTTCCAGCGGACGCCGCCCTTCGAGTCTTCAATCACGATGCCCTTCTCCGCTAACTCGTTGCGAATCTGGTCGGCGCGGGCGAAGTTGCGCTGCTTCTTGGCCTGGGTGCGCTGGGCTACCAGGGCGTCGATGCCTTCATCGGTAAGCGATTGACGGGCAAGCAGTTCGGGGGCCACGTCAGCAAGGCGGCCGGACTGCGCGGCCCATTCGAGGGCGCGGCGCGTGGGCTCGGCGTCATGGTCCTCGATCACGTCGAAGACCGCGTCAAAACCGGCCAGAACGGCGAGAATCGCGTCACGGTCCGCGGCAAAAAGCTGTCCCTGGTCGATGGACGTGTTGGCGGCGCGGATGAGGTCGAAGATGGGGGCGCGGGCTTCGGCGGTGTTCAGATCGTTGGCCAGCGCGGCCAAGTAGTCTGTTTGCGCTGTTTCAGCGGCGGACTGGAGCGCGGGGTTTGCGCCGGGCGGAAAATTGCCTTGGGTGAGGCGCTGGTGGAAGGTCCGCAGCCGCTCGATGGCGTTGGTGGCTTCAATGAGGCCGTCGAAAGTGAAGTTGAGCTGATGGCGGTAGGGGACCGAAATCAGCGCCATACGAATGGCCGAGGCCTTGTAGCCCTTGATGAGCAGGTCGCGGAGGGTAAAGAAGTTGCCCTCGCTCTTGGACATTTTGCGCCCGTCGACGAGAAGGAAGCGGACGTGCATCCAGTGGCGGGCAAAGGGCTTATGGGTAACGCTCTCGGTCTGGGCGATCTCGTTTTCGTGGTGCGGGAACATCAGGTCCTCGCCGCCGGCGTGAAGATCGAAGCTGTCGCCGAGGTACTCCATGGCCATGGCGGAGCACTCGATGTGCCAGCCGGGGCGGCCGCGGCCGATGGCGGTATCCCAGAAGGTTTCGCCGGGTTTGGCGGCTTTCCAGAGGGCAAAGTCGCGGGCGGAGTCCTTTTCGTACTCGTCGAGATCGACGCGGGCGCCGTCCTCCATGCCGCTCAAGTCCTTTTTGCTCAGCTTTCCGTAGTCGGGGAAGGCGGCGAGACGGAAGTACCAGGAGCCGTCTTCGGTCTGGTAGGCGGCGCCGGCGGCGGCGAGGCGCTGGATCAGTTCGACCATGCGGGGAATGTGCTCGGTGGCGCGGGCGATGATTTCGGGGCGCTCCACGCGGAGGGCCTCAAGATCCTCAAAAAAAGCCTCTTCGAAGCGGGCCGTGTACTCGCGGATGGAGATGCCGAGGGCGGCGGCGTTGTGGATGATGCGGTCGTCGACGTCGGTGATGTTCATGACGTGACGGACGGGGATTCCGGTGAGCTTGAGGAAGCGGCGGAGGACGTCTATCTGCAAGAAGGTACGGAAGTTGCCGATGTGGCCGTAGTCGTAGACCGTGGGGCCGCAGGCGTACATGCGCAGGGCCTTGCCGTCCATGGGGACAAGATCGTCGAGTTGTCCGGTAAGGGTGTTGAAGAGGCGGAGGGTCATCGGTCCTTGGTCGAGCTGCCTGCTCATCAATGCTGGTGAAAACCGGCGTTTTTTGGGCCCCTTCGATTGTAGCAAGACAGGGATCAGCCACCCCAGCGACGCGCCCAGAGGGCACCCTAGCCGCAAAAATCCGCTGCGGCGGACGGCGAGGGTGGAGCACCCGGCGATGAAGCGGGGGAGGTGTGCCCTTGCGGGGCGGGCTGGAGCTTTCGATAATCATGGGAGACGTTCGCTCAAGGGGTAAATGCGGGGCGAGGCGGCACGGGGGAGGATGGAGATGGAGGACGAAAGGGCTTATCCAGTCGAGACCCATCCGGACCAGAGCCATCCGGACCAGAGCCATCCGGACCAGAGCCATCCGGACCAGAGCCATCCGGCCGGGGATCAGGGAGGGCGGGCTGGGCGGCTTGAGGCCTGTCGAAGGGCTTATGCCGATCGGATCGCGGAGCAGGCGGGCATTGCTCCGGGGAGCGAGATTGCGGCGGCCCTGGCGGCGATTCCACGGGAGCGGTTCGTGGGACCGCCGCCGTGGAACCTTCGCCCGCCCAGAGGCTACCTTCAAACCGCCGCAGACGATCCTGTGGTGCTGTACCAGGACGTAGTCGTCCCGCTGGGCAGAGGCTGGGGGCTGAACAACGGGCAGCCGAGCCTGCACGCCATGTGCCTGGCCGCGCTGGCTCCGCGGAAGGGCGAACACGCGGTGCACGTGGGCGCGGGCACGGGCTACTACACGACGATGCTGGCCATGCTGGTGGGCGAGACGGGGCAGGTGGACGCCTATGAGATCGAGCCGGAGCTGGCGGAGCGGGCGCGGGCGAACCTGAAGAAGTTTGGGCAGGTGGCGGTGCACTGCCGGAGTGGCGCGGAGGGGCCGCTGCAGGATTGCGACGTGCTCTATGTGAATGCCGCCGCGGCCGAACCGCTGGCGGTGTGGCTGGATGCGTTGCGGCCGGAGGGGCGGCTGCTGTTTCCGCTGGCGGCGGAGGGGGGTTCCGGCGAGATGCTGCTGGTGACCAGGAAGACAGACGGGACATATGCGGCGAGGTTCCTGTTTTCAGTGCAGTTTGTTCGCTGCGCCGGGGCCCAGGACGAGCAGGCGGGGCGGGCGCTCAACGCGGCGTTTTGGAGGGGAGGCGGGAGCAAGGTGAGGTGGTTGCACCGTAATTGCCAGCCGGACGAGAGCTGCTGGTGCGCGGGGCGGGGGTGGTGGCTGGGGACGGAATCAGGGGCCGGGGACCAGGGATCGAAAAGGCGATGAAGCCGGGGATGGCGGGCTGCTGGGCGGGGCGCTGGCGGAGGTGACGGAGGCGCGGAGCTTTGTGTTGCAGAGCCTGCGAATCATCGTCCGAGGGCGAGGGAGGGGTCGGCGGAGAGGTCGGGCGGGGCGAAGTCGCGGGCTTCAAGGCGGGGCCAGGCGGCGGCGGCGATCATGGCGGCGTTGTCAGTGGATAGGGCTAACGTGGGGAAGGCTACGCGGAGGTTGCGGCGGGCGGCTTCCAAGGTGAAGCGGGCGCGGAGTTCGCGGTTGGCGGCGACTCCGCCGGTGATGAGGATGCGGCGGACGGCGAGGGATTCCTGGGCGGCGAAGGTCTTCTTCATGAGATCGCCGACGACGGCGTGCTGGAAGCTGGCGATGAGGTCGAGGGTCTGCCGGTCGCAACAGGCGAGCGCGGCTTCGACGGTGGGGCGTGGGGGGGCGTCGGGCCCGGTAAAGAGGGCTTCGCGGCGGGATTCGGCTTGGGGACGGAGGTGGTGGAGTTCGACGTAGCGGAGGACGGCGGTCTTGATGCCGGAGAAGGAAAAGAGGAAATGGGGGTCGAGGTTGGCGATGGGGGCGGTGCGGGCCGCCTTGGTGCGGGGCGGCTTGCCGGCGAGATGAAGCTTGGTCTTGATTTGAGAGAACGAGAAAGGGACGGCGAGGGGGTTGCCGTGCTGGGCGAGGGCGTCGATCCAGGGACCGCCGGGATAGCCGAGGCCGAGAAGCTTGGCGACTTTGTCAAAGGCTTCGCCGGCGGCGTCGTCGAGGGTTCGGCCGATGAGGGTGTAAGCCCAAGTGGATTGGGCGGGGCTGGCTAGATAGAGATGGGTGTGGCCGCCGGAGACGACCAGGGCGAGAGCTGGCTCGGGGCCGGCGGGGGGTTGGCCGTCGGGCTGGGATTCGCGCTCGTTGAGGAGGACGGCGTGGATGTGGCCTTCGAGGTGGTTGACGGCGATTAGGGGGAGATTTTGGGCGAAGGCGAGGGCTTTGGCGTAGGTGATGCCGACAAGGAGGGCTCCGGCGAGGCCGGGACCGGAGGTGACGGCGATGGCGTCGAGATCGGCGAGGGTGATGCCGGCTTGCGCCAGCGCGGCGCGGACGACAGGGACAATGGCGCGGAGATGTTCGCGGCTGGCCAGCTCGGGGACGACGCCACCGTAACGGGCGTGGGTGGAGATCTGGGAGGCGACGACTGAGGAGAGCGTGCAGGAGCCGCGCTGGACGACGGCGGCGGCGGTCTCGTCGCAGGAGGATTCGATGGCGAGGATGAGGCCGCGGGCCATGGGTTTAGTTTAGCGGCTAGGATTGGTTGGGTTTGGCGAGTTAGCGTCCCGCCGGCGCGGGATCCGCTGCGGCGGACGAGTTAGCAAGTTAGCAGCGGCTGGAGGCGGGTTGTGGTTGGGTTCTCCAGGGGGCGGCGGGCGGGGTGAGAATGGAAGCAGCTATGTCGCGAGAGACAAAACAGTTCGATGCGGCGCTGCAAGTGGTGGAGAGGCTGCGCTCGGCGCGGTTTGAGGCTTACCTGGCAGGGGGGTGCGTGCGGGACTTGCTGCTGGGACGGGAGCCGAAGGATTATGACGTGGCGACGAACGCGAGGCCGGAGGTGGTTCTAGGGCTGTTCGAGAGGACGTTTGCGGTGGGGGCGCACTTTGGGGTGGTGCTGGTGGCACCGGGCGGGGATGAGGAAGCTGGGTGTGTGACGGAGGTGGCGACGTTCCGGTCGGATGGGATTTATACGGATGGGCGGCATCCGGATGGGGTGCGGTATACGAAGAGCGCCGAGGAGGATGTGAGGAGGAGGGACTTCACGATCAATGGGCTGCTGCTGGACCCGGAAAAGCTGCTTCCTGAGGGGCTTGAGGGGGCAAACCACCCTAGCCACAAAGGCAAAAACGTGGCGAGGGTGGGGCACCCAGGCTTGATCCCAGCTCTCGACCTTGCTGAATCCACGCTGCGCTCGGCGGTGATCGATTTTGTGGGTGGGGTTGGGGATTTGGATGCGGGGGTGGTGAGGGCGATCGGGAGGGCGGAGGAGCGGTTCGAGGAGGATCACCTGAGGATGCTCAGGGGGGTGCGGTTCGCGGCGCGGTTCGGGTTTGAGCTGGAGGCGGGGACGGCTGGGGCGATGCGGGGGCTGGCTGCGCGCATCAACATCGTGAGCAGGGAGCGGGTCAGGGACGAGTTGACGAAGATGCTGACGGAGGGTCGGGCGCGAAGGGCGTTCGAGCTGCTGGATGAGACTGGGCTGCTGGCCGAGGTGCTGCCCGAGGTGGCGCGGATGAAGGGGGTGGAGCAGCCGGCGCAGTTTCATCCGGAGGGGGATGTGTGGGTGCATACTTTGCTGCTGCTGGGGCAACTGGAGGCGGGATGCTCGCTGAGCCTGGCATGGGGGGCTCTGCTGCACGATGTGGGCAAGCCGCCGACGTTCCGGCGGGGGCCGGACCGGATTCGGTTTGACGGGCACGTGGAGGTGGGCGTGGCGATGGGGGCGGAGATTTGCAGGCGGTTCCGGTTTTCGAATGAGGAGACGCGGCAGATTGTGGCGCTGATTGGGAACCATATGCGGTTTGCGGATGCGGGGCGGATGAAGGTTTCGACGCTGAAGCGGTTCTTTCGGCTCCCGGGTTTTGAGGAGCACCTGGCGCTGCACCGGATGGACTGCCTGGCGGCGAGCGGGAACCTGGAGCACTGGGAGTATGTGCGGGAGCGGTGGCTGGCGATGCCGGAGGAGGCGGTGCGGCCGCGGCCGCTAATTACGGGGCGGGAGCTGATTGCGGCAGGGTACGTGCCAGGAGCGGGATTCAAGGAGATGCTGCGGGCGGTTGAAGATGCGCAACTGGAGGGGACGATCGGGACTCCGGAGGAGGCGTTGCGGCTGGTGAAGGAGCGGTACGACTGAAGTGACGCCTCGACACGATCGGTGTCCGAATGGAATTTTTCCGCAGCCTGTGAAGCCGCCAGCACCTGGATTCTTGGAGCGAACGCCGCCGACGCACGCAGACAATGAGGAGTCGATTTCACAAAGGCGGAGGAGACCTGATGATTACTCGCAGAGATATGCTGGTCGCATTGATCGCAATGGCCGGCACGGCAGGAGTGTTCGCGATTGCAGATCAGACGCCGATCATGGGCTCGGCCGCATTCGATTGGAATGCGATAGCGGCGAAACCGACAGAGGTGGGCTCGGTGCGATCGTTCTTCAAGGCGCGCACTGCAACGCTCGAGGAGCTTGAGGTCCACGTAACGACGCTTGACCCCGGAAAATCCCCGCACCCACCGCACCGGCATCCTAATGAAGAGATGGTGATCGTGAAGCAGGGAACGGTGGAAGTGCTGGTGAACGGCGAGTGGAAGCGGGTCGGTCCCGGCTCGGTGATCTTCAACGCGTCGAACCAACTGCACGGGCTAAGAAACGTGGGCTCTGAGCAGGCGATTTATCACGTCATCAATTGGAAGACTGCGGCAACGCCAGAAGCGCAGCAGCCGTAAGCGAGCAATCACCGCTATGAATCATGCAGCGATTGCAGATAAGGGACGGCAGGGTACGAGCGAGGAGTGGATTCGATGCAACCAGATCATGTTTGCCGGCGATCTTTTTTGAAGACAATGGGAGCAGCGGGCATGTTGTCGGCTCTGCCGGAGTCCGCGCTTGGGCTGCACTCCGGGGGCGGATCGATTACCCATGAGGTTGCCGCGCCGGGAGCCGATACGGAGGCAAAGCCTAAATACTCGATCAGGTTTGGCGTGATTGGCCTGGACCACGCACACATCATGGGCATTACGGCGGCTGTGATTCGCGGCGGCGGGGAGCTGGTTGCGTTCTACTCGGAGCTTCCCAAAGCGGCGGCCGACTTTCAGAAGATCTATCCCAATGCCCGGCCGGCAAAGAGCGAGGACGAGATACTGAACGACCCTTCGATCCAACTGGTGGCGAGCGCCGCGATTCCGAATCTGCGCGCGCCGCTTGGGATTCGCGCGATGAAACATGGCAAGGATTTTCTGAGCGACAAGCCCGCGATGACCACGTTGGAACAGTTGGCCGAGGTGCGCAAGATTTCGGCCCAGACGGGCAGGATGTTTGCCATCATGTACTCCGAGCGGCTGGAGGTGCGCGCGGCCGTGCAGGCCGGCTATCTGGTGAAGGCGGGAGCCATCGGCAAAGTGGTGCAGACGATCAATATCGCGCCCCACCAGGTGAACGCCCCGAGCCGTCCCGATTGGTTCTGGGATCCGGTGCAATACGGCGGCATACTGTGCGACATCGGATCGCACCAGGCGGACCAGTTTGTTTACTACACCGGCTCGACGACGGCTGACGTCACGGCGTCGCAGGTTGCGAACGTGAATCATCCGAACCATGCCGCGTTTCAGGATTTCGGCGACATGATGCTCCACGGCAACGGCGGAGCGGGGTATGTGCGGGTGGATTGGTTCACTCCAAATGGCCTGGGCACATGGGGCGACGGGCGGTTGTTCATTCTGGGGACCGAGGGTTACATCGAGCTGCGCAAGTATCTCGATATTGCCGGCCGGGCGGGCGGCAACCATCTGTTTATCGTCGACCAGAAGCAGACCCGGTACATCGATTGCGCCAATGTGGCGCTGCCGTTCGGGCCGCAATTGGTGGCCGACATTGTGAACCGGACTCACGTTGCGCAAGACCAGGAGCAGGCGCTGCTGGCTGCCGAACTGGTGTTGAAGGCGCAGAAGAACGCCAAGGTTCTTACCTTCACTGCGTAGGCACGGACAAAGAATCAATGTGCCGGAAACCAGCCCGGAGGTCTACTATACCGAGATGCGCGTGCATCCGCAGGAGGGTTTCGGACGGCCAGGCTGGTTGCGCTGCGAACAGTTTGGCGCCGGCATGATTACCGGATGGGGAGCGCACCATGTGGATACTGCCCATTGGGGCATGAACACGGAATACACCGGTCCGGTGGAAGTGTGGGGCACGGCGGAGTTTCCGACGCATGGACTATGGAATGTCCGTGGGAAGTTCCTGACCCATGGCATTTACGCGAACGGCGTGACCATGGACATCAGCGGCGACTTTCCTAATGGGATCAAGTTCTACGGGAGCGAGGGATGGATATTCGTGACCAGGGACGCAGAGGTCACGGCCAACGATCCGGGAGGGAAGCCGGTTACGCTTCAGCCCTTGATGGCGAGCGACCCGAAGATTCTCGACAGCGTGATTGGCCCGGAGGAAGTGCACCTTTACGAAAGCGCCGACCAGCATGGCAACTGGCTGGAATGCATCCGGACGAAAAAGGCTCCGATCGCGCCAGCCGAACTGGGGCACCGCGCCTGCTCAACTTGCTTGGTGCACCACATCGCGATGAAGACCGGGCGCAGGCTGCATTGGGACCCAGTCAGGGAGCACTTCAAAAACGACGATGAGGCGAACGCCATGTTGTCGCGTCCGCAGAGGTTTCCCTACATGATGGCGGTTTAAGGCGGTGCTCCTGCCGCAGCTTCTTGACCGGTTCTGGCTTCCCCGGAAATCGGCAAGGGGTTGGCTGGAGCAGAGTCTGCTGGACCTATGAGCAGATTGTGCCGGGGATGGCAGGGGAGCTGGACCGATCCGTCGCAGATGGCCGGAATCCTGAGGCATGTTTGGATGGGGGGACGCCAGGAGGATTATCGAAGGCTGATTCCACATCCGATGTTCAGGGATGATGGGTGAGACAGGGAACAGGGAATAGGGAACAGGGAACAGTTTCCGGAGCGAATCGGCTTATCCTCGGCTGAGGCCATGCGGAGGCAGGTCTGCCAGTAGGAGCGAACGCAAAATGGAGATTCCGTCTATGATGATTTGGTCATGATTGGTGCTCTGATTCCATCGCGATGTCTCCGGTTGTCTCTCGTGCTTGTTCTACTAACGGTCCCGGCTTTGGGTAAAGATGTGCCGCTTCAGGTGATCGACTGGCCCGATGGCGGGACCCCGGTGGTGCGCTTCACCTTTGGCAAATTCAAGCCGCTGCCCGGCATGAGCAATTTGCACGGCTATGTGATGGATACGACAGCGGAGAATCTGTCGCCGAGACGGATCCAGGCGGCACGGTTCAAGGTGTATCTGTTCGACAAGAACAAGGTGCGCATTGGCGAGGACGTGATTGCGCTGAACAATGTGGGGCCTGGGGAGACGGTGAAGTTTGAGACCACGGTCACGACTTCCGGCAATCCGGCATCCGTGTCGCTCGAGGCGATCTCGGAGGCGGCCAAGACCATTTCCCTCACGGTGAACTCTACGCCACAGGGCGCGATGCTCAAGTTGGATGAAACCGAAATGGGGATCACTCCGCGGATGATCACAGTGGGTGTCGGCAGGCACACGCTCACTTTCAGCAAGGAAGGATTTGCCGCCGGCAACTTTCCCCTGGAGATCAGCCGGGACGATGTGTCGGGCGGAACGGTGAGCTTTGAACTCGGAGCCTCGGCCTTCGATTCCATCGAATTGCGGGATGGCAGCGTTCTCAACGGCGACCTGGTATCCATCTTGGGAATGGATGTGGAGATTCGCGTTGGTGGCAGCATCCAGCACATCGACCGCAACAAGATCAAGCGGGTGATGCTGGTGCAGCGCGAGGCCCGCGTGGCGGACCTGCCGCCGGCGGCTGCGGCGAACCCATAAGCCGTCTTTCTGTTCCGACGGGGCCGCCTTCTTAAGGCGTCCCGTGTGCGGCATTGGCTGCGCTGTGCGGCTATGCTGAACTGAGTCCTATGGCCACGGCGCCGCGCCAATTCGATGTGATTGTGTTGGGGGCGGGGGCGGCGGGGTTGCTGTGCGCGGCGACCGCGGGATTGCGCGGGAGATGCGTGGCGCTGCTGGAACACAATGGGCAGGCGGGGCGGAAGATTCTGATTTCCGGCGGCGGGCGGTGCAATTTTACGAATCTGCACTGCGGGCCGGGGAATTTCATCTCTGAAAATCCACATTTTGCGAAGTCGGCGCTGGCGCTTTATGAGCCAAGGCACTTTATCGAGCTTGTGGAGCGGTATGGGATTCGGTGGCATGAGAAGACGCTGGGACAACTGTTTTGCGACGGGCCGGCAAGGGCGATTCTGGACATGCTGCTGGCGGAATGCGAGCGGGGCGGCGTGGAGGTGGTGCTGAACGCGCGGGGGATTCAGGTGGAGGGCGGGGGCGGCGGCGGGTTCAGGGTGATGTGCTCGGCGGGGGAGTTTGCGGCTGGGGCGCTGGTGGTGGCGACGGGAGGATTGTCGATTCCCAAATTGGGGGCGACGGGGCTGGGATATGAGCTGGCGCGGCAATTCGGGCTGGGGGTGGTGGAGCCAAGGCCGGCGCTGGTGCCGCTGGTGCTGGGCGGGGATGAGGCGGGCTGGACGGAGCTGGCCGGGGTGGCGGCGGAGGTGGTGGCGTGGACGGAACCGGCCGCGGAAAAGGGCCATCATTCGAGCAACATTTCCGAAAAGTATGCCTCAGGGGCTAAAGCCCACGTTCACTCTGCGGACTCTATTATCGGGGTTGAAACCCCGACCTGCCAGTCCCGGCCTGCCACTCGAACAAGCCTTTCCGGGTCCCGTGGAGGCGCTGTCGGAGGGGTCCATTTCAGGGAGAAGATGCTGGTGACGCATCGGGGGGTGAGCGGGCCGGCGGTGTTGCAGGCGTCTTCGTATTGGCGGCAGGGGGATGAGTTGGTGGTGGATTTTGCGCCGGATCAGGCGGGTGGAGCGGGGATTTTGGGGCCGTTGATACTGACGGGGGCGCGGCGGGATTTGGCGGCGTTGAAGCAGGCGCTCCGGGAGGCGTTGCCGCAGCGGCTGGCGGGGTTTCTGGCGGAGGCGGGTGCGCCGGCGGGGTGGGGGAATGCGGCGCTGGAGGCTTGCGAGCGGAGACTGCACAGGTGGAAGTTGCACCCGGTGGGGACGGAGGGTTTCGAAAAAGCCGAGGTGACGGCGGGGGGCGTGGATACGGCAGGCTTGCAGGCGCGGACGATGGAGGCGTGGACGGTTCCGGGGTTGTTTTTCATTGGGGAAGCGGTGGATGTGACGGGGCAGCTGGGAGGGTTCAACTTCCAGTGGGCGTGGGCTTCGGGGGTGGCGGCGGGGAGGGCGGTTTAGAAGCTTGGAGCAGGGACTAGGGGCTAGGGAACAGGGACTAGTACATCGTCCAAATAGTGCTTTATATTATCGAGATTTTCGGTTAGAGTTAGTCATATGCCGAGAGTCGCTCCCGTTGTCTCGCTCAACTCCACTGCCAAAGCCGCGCTGGACCAACT
>JBEKZJ010000270.1:0-4613 GCA_049509995.1 Occallatibacter sp.
GTGCGATGTGGCGGGGGCTGGAAACGGATTCACGGTTTGGCTACTGAGGCACTCCCAGAGGAAACGGGGAGCAACGGCTAGGCTAGACCTTCGGAACACCGCGCCAGTCCTCGACCCGACCAGGGTCGGAGAGTGGCGGCATCGAGTGCTCGATTACTGGAATTCCCTCCAACAAAGGGGAAGCGAGGGCGCGATCCGCTCCGCTTGAACGCACCGCGATCGCTACCAAAGGGAATTCGTCCAGGGTGGAGATGTCTCGGAGGAGGCGTGGAAGTTCAATGCCGTAAATGTCAGCCTCATCCATGGCGAGAACAACTGGCGGATTTGCATTATTCATCGCCGCGCGCAGAGTGAGCGGTGAAATCTCAGTGAACCGATCTACCCAGCCTACCCTTGTGCCCTCACCTGAGAGGCTCAGTGCTAGGCGCTTCAACGAAGTGCTCTTTGGCCAACAACGCAGCCACTTTTTTTTGGACCGCGATGATCAACTCGGCGTTCTTCAGCTTCTTGGTCAGGCGGACATTGGCGGCCTGTAGTTCGCGGTTCTGCTTGACCAGTGGACTGACAACCACCTTGGGGCCGCGCTTCTTGGGCGTGAGAGCGTCGAACTCGCCCTGCTTTCGCTGCCGCCTCCAGGTGGCCAGGTGCGAGGAATAGAGGCCCTCCCGCCGCAACAGGGCGCCTACCGCACCGACATCCTCGACGGCATCGGCCTGGTCAAGGATCGAGCGCTTATACTCGGCAGGGAAACGCCGACGATGCGGACGGGCGATCGCCTCAGATTCGGGAACCAGCGGCCGGGGGGCCGGCGGCGCAGCGGAAGAAGTACTTGTCTTGCTTGTGCTCATCAAAGTGAGATTCCTTTCCCCGCCCTACAGTAATTGTTGAGGCCCTGCTTGTCTCACTCATGTTGGCACAGAGGGGGCTGGCTTCCGCCAATGAGGCCTGGGGCGGCTCCTGGAACACGTACAAGATCCTGAACGACTCAAATGTGGACTGGGGGCAGCAGCTTTATCAGGTCAGGGATTGGGAGGCCAAGCACCCTGGCGAGGAGTGCTGGCTCGCCTACACGGTGCGTCCAATCATTCTCCCTGAGACTTATGGGGTCCGCTGCCATGTCCTGCCCGACGGGAGTGAGTGGGTGGCCGGTTTCTTTTCAGGAGATGCGGTACCGCCCGTCGTCCATGGAGCGGTGCTGGTGAGCGCGTCCGAACTGGGCGGCAAGCCGCGCCTTCATGGCCTGGGGCAAGCTGCAGGCAAAGCAAACGCTCGAAGCGCTTGCGCTGGCCGAAGAGGGAGTAAAGCTGGACCCGGATAACCTGTTCGCGCAGTGGGCGCTTGGAGATGCGGCGGGCGCGGCGGGCAAGAAGGATGAAGCGCGCGCAGCGTACGAGGCAGCCCTCGCCGACGCCAAGAAGCTGACTGTGGGACAGGGCGGATTTATTGTGGACAAGATCGAGGCGAGCCCAAAAAAGCTCTGAGCAACTACTGCGATGCCCTTACCCTGAGGTGAGGTCTATCAACAAGGCATAGCGGGAACGGAGAGGCTTCCTTGACGTGCCAATGCGCCTGAATGGGCTAGAGCCTGATTCTCGCCGATCCGGAAGTTAGTACCCTTCTGTCTCGATTCATGCTAAATCGCGGAGGCGCGAATCTACCGCCCAGAAGGCAAATTCCGGGGTTCCGGGCGAACGACCGGCCAACCGGCAGTTACTGTTTGAGTATTGACGAACTGTTAACTGAGGGTTTGCCGACAAATCCGACCGGAACCCACAAGACCGGGCCGCCCGGCCCCCGAACCACCACCCATTGCGTCGGCCTCTCCTCCCGATCACATTACAACGCCCCGCAGGAGTGGTATTCTGGCCCGTCATTTCTGAGCAACGAGGGGGACGACGTGAGAAAAAGCATCATACTGGCGATCGGCGGATTGGCATTTTTGGCGGGGTGCCAAAACCAGGGGGACAAAGCCCCCGGCATTCCCGTTGGGCCCAAATGGAAGGGACCTACGTACCGTATTGCGTTTGACACCAAGGAAGCCAAACCCAGCCCGGAAGGCATCACCCTTCCGGCCATCAATTTCACGGCCAACCCTGACGCGCTGGAGAAGAGAGCCACCCTCGTCGTCCGGTACGACTCTTCCGGGGTGAAGACAGACAAGCTGATCATCAACCAGATCATCCTGGCCCCGGTCGATATCTCCGGCGCGGAGGGAACTCTTCCCGCCGACTACATGGAACAGGCGGATAAGGGGCTGGCGCAGTTGACCGGAGCCTACTGCATGAAGGGGAAGGTCAAGGTCACCGTGGCGCTGGCTCGGTCGTCGCTTTCCCCGCAGGCCCGGGATGCTGAAATCAATGCGAAGCGCCTGTCAGACTGGGTGACCACCGAGGTCGTGATCAAGAAACCCAAAAAGGGCTGTTAGCACTTTCTCGCGGACGCGGCGCTCGTCTGCCGGCTCAGTGCTGGAGACCCTCCTGGGCACAGTGTGCTCGGCCTGAGTCACGCTAAAGTGCGCCATGTCCGCCTCCGTACTTGCGCCCACGCGCTCGCCGGCTTCAAACCTGCCCAGCGCGACACCCTCTACCGCACCATGCTCTTGAACTCACTTCCTGGCAGAGCGCAATCCTGTCCCCGGCAAAGTCCGAGTGGCCACCCATTTCAGAATTACTTCCGAATAGCCGACGATCCAGGCGGAACCGATCCTGTACATCGAAAGGAGCAGCAAAATTCGAACGAGTCTATTCTGAAGCTGGAATGATTGCTGACTGGAGTCACTGTCGGCAATGGCCCATGGGCAGTCAAGGGAAGCGGGTGGAGAAGCGGAATGTGGTTGGGCTTAGATGTCAGCACCCGAACGTATATTCCTGCGCTTCGGAGCCCTTGAAAACATACCTGGTCTCAAACCTCAGCGGCCGCAGGGGAGAATGAAACAGGGTGATTGACAACAATCTTCCATGCGAGTATAGTCGTTCTTCGTTGTATCGATGATCGATGATCCTATGCCGAAACGAAAGCTTGACCCACTACCCGCGGCCGCGTTTCAGATCCTGCTAGCTCTCGCCGGCGGCGACCTGCACGGTTATGCCATCATGCGTCAGGTGGAGGAGCAAAGCGCCGGCCGCATGCGGCTCGGCCCAGGGACGCTCTACAGCTCCATTCAGGCGCTTGCCGAAGAAGGATTGATTGAAGAAGTCGATCCTAGTGGAAAACCGGAATCGCTCAATGAGCGGCGCCGATATTACCGATTAGCCTCGACCGGACGGAAGTTGGCGCGTGCTGAAGCTGAGAAGCTCGCCGATCTGCTGCGTGTGGCTCGTGCAAAGAACATCCTCAGGGGGGAATATGTCTGAGAAGATATACGCCTACCTTCTACGCCTCTACCCTTCGCGCTTCCGCGAGGAGTACAAAGAAGAAGCTATTCAACTGTATCGCGACCTCTATCGGCATCAGACCGGCCTGTTGCGGAGGACGCGTCTCTGGGTTGGCCTGCTGGCCGATCTTGCTGTTGGGCTTCCACAAGCATATCGGAACACATACGCATCCGCAGCATCGTCTCCGGTTGTGCAAGGGCTGCAGGGAATACCGACGTTTCGTCTTCTTGAGGAACAGCCGGTGCGGCCCGGATCGTTCCTCTTCGGCAGTGTTCTGTCCCTGGCGACGCTCGGCACTCTTTCTGCCCTACTGAGTCATCCCACCGTCTATCGCGCCTGGAATGTATCGGGCGTCTCGAGGTCGCCGATCGAAGCCGTTCTCGAGAGACTGAATCGGCCCACTTCTTCCGAGCTGTCCGGCAACGAATCTCGGCAAGTGGACGACTCGGTTCCGAGTGACGGTCGAAAGGCGGAAGCGCGGAAAGCGACAGCTCCTGCGGCTGAACAGGTGCTCACTCCAGCACAAAACACAATCAATCCAGCCGAGCGTCACAAAGTCATCGAATCCGTCGTCAAGAACCCAAAGGCAAATTACCCGTACCAACAGCAGTCTAGAAAAGCGCCGAAGGCGGTACTGCGGAACGAAACGCACGGCGAGTATGATGCGGCAGTTGACGGAGCTGTCTTAGCTGCGCACCGGACGCCGGACCTCCAGCGAGTGACACAACCCGCTGCAATTGAGATTCAACGAGCTACAATTATCGCGTTCTGTCCGCCTACAACGAAGGCAGGTGTAACAGATGCTGATGCAAGCGAAGCTCTGAGTGATTTTCAGTTCTATGCGGAGCGCATAAAGCAGCCGCTCAACAAAGCTGGCATTGGATTCCAGATACTTTACGCTCGCTCTTTTCGTATCCGTCTTGGCTCGGAAACAATCGTATTCCGTCCCAAGACTGATATTGGCTACTATTTGATTGCGCCGGGTAAAAAGCCGCTAATCGAATATGGAGTGATGACCGACTCCGATCTCCTGCTCGTCGCAAAACGGTACTTCGGCCCCGTTGGCCTACACGACTAGCGGCTGGTATTCGAGTTCCGGTTGTATCACCGCCATTACCCCAAGTTCGTCACGAAAGGGGTCACAGATCGCCTAAGTGATTCAGAATCAGTTCAGGCTACGGCCGAGTCTGCACTACATTCGCGTTGGAATCGGAGATGTTCGGGCAGGCTGATTCCGAG
>JBEKZJ010000271.1:0-4602 GCA_049509995.1 Occallatibacter sp.
ATTAGCGCGACATCGGGATCGCTCACGCATCAGGTGCAATTGACTTTGACGGTCGATTGATTTGTCATCGCAATGCAATGCGTATAAGCGCTGGAACAAAAATAGACCATATAACGCCGCGGCTGTCGCGCTGCACTTAAATCGGATCTTCCGCACTTTCGGTGCAGAGTAAGCGTGTATTCCAGGCCGTCTGGTAAGTGATGGTCGGTTGTGGTGGAATGACTGGTCGTGTCCACGAGTTTTCGAAGTGGACACGACTGGTTGTGTGGAAGTAGAGATTCAGGAACTGGGATTTATCTCGTCGGTGTAGATGTCGTCGTCGAGCGCTTTGGCTACAGCCTGATCGAGCCGGGTGAGCAGTTGGGCCAGTGTTTCTCCGTCGCGGCGCACGAGCATGGCCAAGGCGCTGTGCTCATCGCTGGCTACGGCGACGCCGCCGATGGGGTACTTGTTGCCCACGGTGATTTCGCCGAACTCGATTAGTTCTTCGATGTACGGCAGGGGCAGGCGAACAGGATCTGGCTGGGAAGCGGGCCGTGGTTCTACGCGGCGGCCTGAGCGGCGGGAGACAGGTTTGCGGCGACGTTCCACGGCAGCAGCTCCTCGATGCGGTTGATGGGATGGGTGGCGATGCGGCTGTCGCGCTGCACTTAAATCGGTTCTTCCGCACTTTCGGTGCAAGCTCACCCCGTCCGAAGACCCGCAAGTGATTGAAATACTTTGGGATATGTCCTCATTCTCAAAAAGTCGTGCGGCAGCCTCTCCGATACCTGCCATGCAAACAACAACGTCTGTAGAATCCGCATCTTAGCCACATTTGCGGGTAAGAACCTGCACCGAAAGTGCGGAAGAACCGATTTAAGTGCAGCGCGACAGCAAGTCGAGCGACGCACAGAGTGCTCACCCGGTGAAATCGCCTTCCCACTCAGTGAGCGGTCCAGGAGAGTGTCGTGGACGATACGTCAATTCTTCGTGTTGCGGTCGAGTGACGGTCAGCGCCGGCATCGCTCTAAGTTTGAATCGCCTCGATTTCCATGTGCCAGCAAGCATAACAAGGTTGGCGGTCAAAATAAAACGGCCCTGGCAATCCATGCAGGACCGGCGCATCGAAAACCATATCCGTAGCCCTCTGCGGCTAGGCGCGATATGATCGGAAGCCAAGAGGAAAATACGATGCTCGAAAAGCTGGCGGGCAGACTGACGTGGGAACCGACCGGCGAAGGCATTCGCGTCGAAATCCCATCGCGGCGGAGCCGGACTATACTGCTTCGCGTCCTGTGGCTGATCCTGTGGTTTGGCGGCGGTTGGCTGGCCCTGGCCAGGACTCTCGATGGCAGGACTGTCAGCCACATTCCATTGATCTGGCTAGTAGGTTGGGGCGCTGGAGCACTGTTGATGACCGCTTCCCTTCTCTGGATCCTCACCGGCAGTACCACGTTCATACTGAATTCTCGTGAACTGCGGATCACCCGCCAAATGATGGGGATGCAACTGGGTATGCGAACCTTCGCCGACGCGGATGTGCGCAATCTGAGATTTGTCCCCGCCATGATCCGCGGCCGGTCCAATCTGCCCAGCCATATCAGCTTCGAAGAGAAGGGCAGGACGCGGTCATTCGCCTCGGCGCTGGCAGAAACAGAAGCCGTGGCCCTCTTTGACAAAATGGATCAAATTTATAAGTTTCCCAGGAATGGCGCACGGGGATAGATCGGCTAAACAGCCTGCGAAGAAACTCATTCTGACGTAAGCCGAGACCAAAATGCCATCATTTGCCCTATTCGGGGCGATTTCACGGACTCTTCTTCGCTAACTCCCGGGTAGGCAACACCAAAAATAGACAGGCATTGTCGCGGTCAGTTGGTTAAAAATCACCGAGGCACTCGATCAGCTTCCGATCGTCTTCCATTCGTCTCCCGGCATGATGCGCTTCATAAATTGGTCGAAGAGTGGAACAGTAAACGCCGTGTCCCCATGGGTTGGGCTCCAAATCATGCCCTTCGCGATCAAGCCCGCGCGAGTCGGGCCCAGTGACTGCACGGTTCGTCCCAGTTCGTCGGCAATGTCCCCGGATCGATGGGGCCCGGGTCCGAGGTCGGCCATCGCCCGAAGGTATTTTTTCTCGCTGGGAGTCAGACGATCAAATCGAACCCGGAAGAAACTCTCATCAAGAGCAGCAACTGCCTCGTCCGAAGCATTCAGTACGTCGAGTCGCTTGATCGGACTTTCCGCTGCGATGTCCCACGTATGCTTGCCCCATTCCTGCAAGAAGTATGGATATCCCTGTGTTTTCTCAATGATCAGCTCGACTGCCTCCTCCAGGATTTCGGCCCCTTCATTCTGAGCGGGCCTGACGATGGCTTCTCTGGCATCGGGGGGATCGAGCGGCCCGATCTCTGGAAAATCGAATAGCCGTTCCGCGTAGGATTTGGCCTCGCCCATCCGGCTGCGCAGTTGAGGAAGGCCGGCGCCGACGACCGTGACGGGCAGTTGCTCCTGCGAACAGCGGTGGAGCGCGGAGATCAGAGCGGCCATCTGCGGCTCTTCAACATATTGGAGCTCGTCGATGAAAAGCACGACGGCAGTTCCCGCTGCTTTCCCTGCAACTCCGACTTGCTGCAGGAGGGCCGTTAGATCTCCCTCCAGATCGCCATTGTCAGCCAGGCCCGGCTCAGGTTCGTAATCCAGGCCGACTTCGATGTCGGCGTAGGACACCTTGAGCTTGCTGGCAAACCCAGCCAGGGCCCGAAGTCCTCGGATCGCATAATCCCTTGCGGCCTCCTTCTTGCTGAGGTGGAGCAGGGCGAGCCTGAGGGAGGGGGCGAGCAGTGCCGGAAGCGAACGGTTCTCTGGCGCCTCGATGCGGACCGTGTTAATCCCCGCGGCCTCGGCGTCCTTTCGCATTTGGTCGAGGAGCACGGTTTTGCCCACGCCACGGAGACCGACCAGCATCACGCTCTTGGAGGGCCGGCCCAGACGGAGCCTTTGGAGACGCACTGCCACATCCTTTCGGATGGCACCGCGGCCAGCCAGCTCGGGAGGGGGACTCCCGGCACCAGGAGCATAGGGGTTGAGAATTGGGTCCATGTATAGAAAGTTTAGCACCGTTATGTGTTTCTTGTAACTTTTATAATTTCCCTATACATCAGCTTCGACGGGAGTGGAAGAATCCAGGTGTTTGGTGGTGCGGAGCCCATCTCCTGCTCCAGATCCGGATGCGCACACTCGACGAAGGGTGGGAAGATACATTCCGAAGATCGTATCCGGCATTCCGTCCAAGAGTCGATGCGGAGATCAGCAAAGCGGCCAGACACCCGGATTCTTCCGCTCTCCTCTTTCCGATCATGCGGAGACAGAGGATTATCAGGTAACCTCAAGCGGAATGGCGAATCTTCTGCCCCCTGATGCATCCTCGCGGACCTGGGGTCGGGCATGAGCGTCAAGGCCGTTGCGATGGTTTGGTGGTTCTGAGGCGCGATGAGCAAGATATTTAAACAGATGATCACAATCGTCACGGCAGCGCTCGGCCAGGGTTCTGCTCAAACCAAGGGTGCCGGCCCTTCCTTGCCGGCAAGGGCCAGCACGGGCGAGGCCCGAGCAGAATTCAGCGTGGCCCCGCTTTCCCAGGAAGGTCAGGGTGTGGCGCAAGATTATGCACAAGCGGCAATCTGGTTTCGCAAGGCCGCTGAGCAGGGCAATGCCTGTGCACAGAACAACCTCGGAGTTCTTTGCGCCGGAGGGTACGGCATAGCTCAGGACCATGCACAGGCGGTGGCCTGGTTTCGCAAGGCCGCTGAGCAGGGCTACGCCCCGGCACAATCCAACCTCGGCGTTGCTTATGTCTATGGTTTGGGCGTGGGGCAGGACTACGTGCAAGCGGCGGCCTGGTGGCGCAGGGCAGCTGACCAGGGTCATCCCAGGGCACAGTTCAACCTCGGCATTGCGTACGACCTGGGCCAAGGCGTGACACAAGACAACAGACAAGCGGCAGCTTGCTGTCGCAAGGCGGCCGAGCAGGGCTATGCCGACGCACAGTTCAATCTCGGCGTTGCTTACGCCCATGGCGAGGGCGTGCGCCAGGATTACGCGCGAGCGGCGGTTTGGTTGCGCAAAGCAGCCGAGCAGGGCCATGCCGAGGCACAACGCTCACTCGGAAGGCTTTACAGTGAAGGCGAGGGCGTGAAGCGGAGCCATGCCGAGGCCTGTTTTTGGCTGGATCTGAGCGCGAAGGGCCTGGATCGGACGCAACAGGAGCAGGTCGTGAAAGAACGTGATCACGCCGCCTCTCAGCTCAAGCCGACGGAGCTGTCGAGGGTGCGGCAGCGGGTTAAACGATGGCTTGCCGAGCATCCTTCGCAAGCCATCGAAAAATAAGGTGCACCAATTAGGGTTTCTCGGCAGCAACCCCTCCAATCCTCTCAAAGAGGTCCTGGGCCTTGTTCCCCCCGGCAAACTGGGTTATGGCTCAAAGCCCGCAGCCCCTTGTTGGATGGATGCGCCCATCTCCGTCAGCAGCGCCTCGATCCGCTCGACCTCGATCCGCCGAAGTTTGGCTACGCTGGCCCACTGTGCCATCCTCTCGCCGTCGGCGGAGGCTTCTGGGGA
>JBEKZJ010000272.1:0-4600 GCA_049509995.1 Occallatibacter sp.
GAGATCCCGAATGAAAATACCGGTGAGCGTTATGGCGTTTCCCGAAATAGTATGGTCTTTGTTGCTGAGTGCGGGGCCGTCCCTCCCCGTCAACAGCCACTCGATCGATTTCCCATACAGCTTGGCAATCGTAAACAGGATCGTGGCGCTGGGGTCTTTGAGGTCGCATTCCGGGGCGGAGAAGCAACGCTGGGCGATTGGGCCGCCCGCGCCTACGCCTACGCCTTCTGAGGTGCTCGTGGGCCAGCCAAATCATCTGCTGGCGAAGCAGTTGCAAGCGGGGTTACGATAATGGCGCACTTCTCATGCAGATGGAAGACTGTCCTCGACCGCGACCAGCATGTTTACGCTCTCACCATCGACCCGCGCAATGCCAACGTGCTTTATGCGGCCGGCTTTGAGTCCTCCGCGTGGCGCTCGGACGACTGTGGAGAGCACTGGGCGCGCATCCCCGGCTACCACTTCAAGTGGGGCCACCGGGTCCTGCCCGATCCTATGGATCCCGGCATGATTTACATCAGCACCTTTGGCGGCGGCGTGTGGCACGGTCCATCTATCGGCGCTCAAGGTCATGCGGATATCGCTACTCCCGTCCTGCAACCCGGCCACTGATCATCACCTTTCAGGAGACTCCGATGAACCGTCGAGACATATTGAAGACCGCTGCTCTGCTGCCTCTGTTGCCCAGCGTCCATGCACTTGCGGAAGATCGGAAGCACCTATGGCAGGGCTATGGTTTCAGCAATGTCTTTTCAACCAAAGATCGTCTCAACCAAGGTCCATTCGACATCGATCAGGATGACGGCTGGCAAACCGTTCTAGCCACTACGCCTTCGGAGAAGCCGATTCGCAACCCCGGCTTCGGGCTGCTTGGCTATACCTGGGAGGAGGGCGGGCCGTCCATCGCCGTTCGCGAGGGACGCCAGACATTAAAAGATCATGTGGAGAAGATGGCCAGCCTTCCTTTCGTCGATGCGCTCTATATCCGTTGCGATTGGCGAAACGTGCAGAAGCAGCCTGGCCGGCTCAATCTCGATCCCGTATGGGACCTTACTCTCGCAGCCGCCAAACGTCACGGGCTACGAGTTGCCTTTCGGGTTCAAAGCTCCAATACGGTATTTCAACCACAGCAACTCGCCCTGCCTGAGTTCCTGCGCACGCGGGTTCCACTCGTCGCTATAGGATCCATGGGCAAGTACGGCGACACTGGTGCTGCATTCTCTGGCGGAGCGAAGGGGAGTTGGATTGAGCCGCGTTACGATCATCCCGAATTTCAAAAGGCGCTGGCCGAATTGAACCGCCTGCTCGCCGACCGCTTCGACGGAGATCCACTGATTGAATTTGTGGACCTCATGCATATAGGATTTTGGGGCGAAGGCCACTTTGGCGGTTATCCCAGTCCCTTCCCCGATTTCGAGACGGCGCAGCGCACACTCAACCAGATGGTCCGCATGCAGTTGGCCGCATGGAAGAAGACCCCGCTGGCCATGAACACGCAACCGGACATCAGCAACACAGGCAACCGGCAAGCACTGGAAATTGCGGTGCAAGGAGGCGCCTGGGTCCGCTCCGATAGCATCATCGTCGAAGAACCGATTCAAATTGAAGAGCTGGCAAATCGTCCCCCCTGGCTGGCGGCAATTCTCGAAGACGGATACCTGCGCAATTACGACTCCGCCAATCTCGCAGTGGATCCGGCCGGGGTAAACGAATTGGAGAACTATATGCTCCATGTGCTCGATCTGAAAGCGAACTATTGGTCGCTCTGGACCGAGTCAGAAAACCTCGCCGGTTACAACCAGCGCTATCCTCGCGGGTTCGAGCGTCTGCGCACCAACATGGGCTACCGCTTGAGGCCTTCCTGGGTGTGGCAATGCAAACGGTTCGGAACTTCGGAACTGATCGTAGCCATCTCCAACAGAGGAGTCGCAGGCGTTCCCGGCGTGCTTTGGCTAACCGCGAAGAGCTCGGACGGCAGCCTCAAACTGCGCGGGGCGCTCGAACCCGGGCACCCATACGGCGGTGCTCTTCGCATGGGCTCCTTTCTGTTGCCAAAGGGATACGTTGGGACCATCCACCTTTCGGCAGAGATCGAAATACGGCCGGATGTCTTGAGACCCATTACCTGGGCCTGTGAACAACCTCTCAACCCAGACGGCTCCATATCCATCGAAATCAAGCCGATGAACGACCCCAACTGGCGCAAATCCATCTGAACCCGCATTTCCATGAGGCTAAACGTAATGACAAAATCTCTCCCTTTACTCGCCCTGCTCGCTATCGCAACCGCGGCGGCCGCTGTCGCCGGCGCTCAACAGAAAAAGATCTATCCTGACCGCTGGGTCTACATCAGCCGAAACTTCCAATCCGACCAGGACGTGGACGAGGTGCGCGACATCGCCCGCACCGCCGCGGAGCACGGACTGACTGGCATTGTTCTGTCTGGAATGGACCGTATCAGCCTGGGCACGCCGGAGTATCTGGCACGCCTCCGGAAGGTGAAAGAGATTGCTGATGCGAGCCACCTGGAGATCATTCCCGCGGGATTCAACACCGGTTACGGCGGAGCCATTCTGGATCATGACAAGAATCTCGCCGAAGGCATGCTCGTAAAGGATTCCCTGTTCGTCGCGAAGGGCGGAACTGCGCAGTTCGTGGCGGACTCGCCGACGAAGCTGTTGAACTCCGGCTTCGAAGAGTTCGAAGGTGACCGGCTCGGCGGGTTCACCAAGCAGGATGAGCCGGGGAAGAAGACGTTCGTCGACACTGGCGTCTCTCACTCCGGAAAGGCTTCGCTGCGGATCGAGAACTTTGGGGATACGAAAGAGGGTGTGGCGCGAGTAGCCCAGGAGATTCGCGTGACGCCGTACCGTTGCTACCGCGTGAGTGCGTGGGTAAAAACCGAAAATGCCGAGCCGGCATCGCTGTTCAGCATCAAGTCGCTTACGCCCGACGGGCGCGATCTAAGCCCGTTCGAGCCGCCCGCGCCATCACCGACCTCCGGCTGGAGAAAGGTGACCACAGCGTTTAACAGTTGGTATGCCGACCGTATCGAGTTAGCCATCGGCGTGTTCGAGGGCGTGAAGGGTAAGGTCTGGGTAGACGACGTGGAAGTGGAAGAGGTGGGCCTGATGAACGTGGTTCGCCGCGGGGGCGCGCCGCTGACCGTTCGTGATGAGGCGACCGGAACGGTGTACAAGGAAGGCCGGGATTTTGCGGCGGTTTCCGACCCGAACCTCGATTTCCATTGGACCCACCCCATGCCTTCGATTCAACTGCTGCCCGGCGGGCGCATCCATGAGGGGGCGCGGCTGCGCGTGAGTTACTATCACGGCACGACGATCTATAACGACCAGGTCCCCATTTGTCCGTCAGAGGCGAAGGTTCGCGAGATCTGGAAGCAGCAGTTCCCGCTGATCGAGAAGTATCTGGCTCCGAAACGCTATTTCCTCAACATCGACGAGGTCCGCTTGTTCAACCGCGATGAAGCTTGCCGGCGCCGGAAGATGGCTGCTTCGACGATGCTCGGCGAGACGACGCGGTGGCTCTACAGTCAGGTGCGCGCCATCAACCCGAAGGCCCAGGTGGTGGTCTGGTCGGATATGTTCGACCCCAATCACAACTCGGTGAAGCAGTACTACCTGGTGGACGGCTCCCTGGAGAACACGTGGAAGTACCTGCCAAAGGACATGGGGATTGTGTGCTGGTATTTCGATAAGCGGCGACATTCCCTCGACTTCTTTTCAGGCCACGGGTTCAAGACGTTTGCGGGATCGTACTATGACGCAGACGATCTGAAGGATCCCGAGGGATGGCTGGAAGCCCTCGACACGACACCCGGCGCAACGGGAATCATGTACACGACCTGGGAGAACAAGTACAAGCTGCTGGCGCCGTTTGGGGATCTGGTCTCCAAGCGCCCTTAATAGTCTGTGGTGCAACTGGCGATTTTCCAACCCGGCTGGCAGCGAAGCCTGCTGGAGCGGTTTCGACCCAGATGAGCATGAACAAGCCGGGTGCTGGATTCAACCGCACTGTTGGGCCGGAATAAGTTGATGAGGCTCCCAATAAGGCGCAAAACGAGGCTTGCCGCCCGGTTCTTCAGCTCTCGCGGCTTTCCGGCTCCCAACATCTTGCGCAGCACCAGGCCGATGTTGAATGTGCCGACGTGAATCAACAAGCGTTTGAGAATATTCTTCCCTCCGTGCAAGGTGCAGCGTCTCATTCCGCCGGTCTCGCAGCAATGGGCAAAGGTTCGTTCGACAAACTCGCCTCGTCGCCTCAACAGTTTCTTGCCGTACTCGCCGCGTACCCGTTGCCGATTTTGATAAACGGCCTGTTGTTGCCTCTGCTTGCCTTTCCAGTGCCGCTTGCCCGCCTGCTTCTTCTCCGGAATGTAAGTGCGAACTTCGAGCTCCTTTATCTGCTCAACAGCCGCGCCGCTATGATAGCCCTTGTCCGCGACCAACTCTTCAATCCCATCTACGTTGACCTTGGGCTCCTCTGTAGGATGTAACTCTGCTTCACGCTCGACTAACTCCGCCACTGCCAGGCCCGCATCGGCCAGCGTCTCCCGTATGGTGGTCGTATCGCCCAGGTC
>JBEKZJ010000273.1:0-4586 GCA_049509995.1 Occallatibacter sp.
CGCAGAAGCTGCAGCGCATTATCGAAGCGACCAAGGAATATCAGGCGGCGCACCCCCGCAAACCGAGGCAGCGCCGCCGCAGGCATAATACTATAAATAACTAACCGGACGATGTACTAGTCGTAGGTTAGGCTGAGGTAGTTTGCAGAACCACAGTCCAGAGCCACAAGCGGAGGGAACCGGTCATGAGAGAGAAGTTACGATTTTTGGGTTTGGATGTCCACGCCGAAACGATAGCCGTGGCAGTAGCCGAGCCGGATGGCGAGGTACGCAGCCTGGGCACGAGCGCCAACCGCGAAGAGTCGATCCGTAAGTTGATCAGGAAGCTTGGTCCGCCGGCTCAGTTGCGGGCCTGCTATGAAGCCGGCCCGACGGGATTCGTACTTTACTGGCAGTTGGTGCAGTTGGGAGTCGAGTGCGCGGTGGTGGCACCAACGCTGGTTCCGAGGAAGGCCGGAGATCGCGTAAAAACGGATTGGCGGGACGCCTTAAAGCTGGCGCGCAGTCATCGCACCGACGATCTGACTGCGGTATGGGTCCCGGACGAGGGCTCGGAAGCATTGCGCGATCTCGTCCGGGCGGGTGAGGCGGCCAAGCAGGATCAGCTACGAGCGCGGCACCGGCTGACCAAGTTTCTGCTCCGCACGGGCCAGCGTCCCCCCGCTGGGAGTAAAGACCTGGACGGAACGTTACGTGGAGTGGATCCAGCAGATCCATTACACGCATTCGGCGCGGGAAGGGGGGCGCAACTGCGACGAAGATCGTGGGGCGCCAGATTGTCAATCCCGGCCTGCTCGGCACACCGTTTCACTGCATACCAGACTACGTTTGCTGTTACGCCAGCTTCTTGTCGCGCTCCCTTCTTCAAAACGCGTCTGAATACTTTTCCCTCACACACACGCGAATGCCGGAGCCAGGCGTCGACAAGCTCCTTGCACCACGACGGCACAGGGACCGTTCTTAGCCGTCCTCCCTTGCCAACCAAATCGACAATGACACAATGGCCCTCCCTCGTTTGCAGCTGTTCCAGGCTCAAACCTACGACCTCCGAGCGTCGCAATCCACATCCGAGCAGTAGTCCAAGCATCGCTCCGTCTCTCCAACCGCGAGAATTCTTCTTCGAGGTCGCATTGACCAGCTCTTGTGCCTGATTGCGAGTCAGCCAATTGCCGATTTTCTGTCCGAGCCGTTTGACTCCCTTCACTCAGCGGATTCCAATCGCCAGTTCGCGCTCAGCCAGCCGCTTTCAGTAGACTCATCGGCCAGCCTCCGAATCGCTGAAAGATGAAGGTTGATTGTTGCGGCGGACAGGGAGAGACGTTCCAGGAATGAGCGGTGCCTCACCACAACGGAGCGGTTGAGCGTTAATCTAGGTTCGCTGCAGTACCAAGCGATAAACTCCTCGATGGCGTGTGCATAGCTCCGCCTAGAATGTACAGAAGCGAGTGTATCGAGCACGGCCGTCTTGGATTGTTGCAGTTCAGGGATGGTGGCCTCGGTCGCAGAGAATCCGACAGAATTGGGCTGCTTTTGCGGGACCATAGGAGGCGGCTCCTTCTAGCCGCCTCCAGAGTTTCGTCTTCGAGGAAGCTCAGCGCCAAGCAACCGTGTTGGCACCCAAGTCGCTTCCCCTTCAGAAGGGGGAACTGCGGTTGTTGATGTGAACGTCCTTTATCATTCACAACCTTGGTGGATGTAGAATGCAATCAACTCTGCAAACCGTGACAATCATCCGAGCGCGCTATGTGAACCGCATCTCGTGGATGGTGGTTTGCCGCGCTAGTGGAATGGCTGAAGGCTGTTTGCTGGAGCAGAGCGAATGCTCACCAGCGGACGCGGAACATCCATTGCACCGATCGCGGCCCGCCTGGTTGGTATAAGGATCCGGTTTGGCCGTAACTCTGATTCAGGGAGAGCGTGGGTTGCCCGAAGAGCTGATCTGTGAGGTTCGGAACGATGTAGCCAAAGTCAGGACTGTTAGAGACGTTGAACAGATCGCCTCGCAGTTGCAGGTAAAGCTGGTTGTAGAGGCGGATGTCTCTGCGCAGGGAAAAACTGAGCTGTTGCGCGCCAAAGCCTCGCGCAATGTTCCGGGGAGCGTTTCCCTCAGAAGCGCCTGCAGGAAGCTGAAATGCACCGTCGGCAGCGTTGGGGCCGCCATTCAGCATCCGCCCACCCGGAAGCGAGCTGTCCGACAAGTAGAGTGGTTTGCCGGGAATAAGATTCGCGCCTGTGTAGAATTGTTCTCCCGTCCCAGGATCGTGAAACAAGTTGCCCAGCACATCGACAGGATAGCCACTGCGTAGAAAGAAGCGACCGTCGATACCCCAGCCCGACAAGGCGTTGTGGATCAACGTTCTTCCAGTCACTTGCGGAAGAGTCCATGAGACAGCCGCCTGCAAGTTGTGGCGCACATCGGTGTCAGCATTGCCTCGCGTCGGCGCTGCCCATGGATTGGGGCTTCCGAAATCCAGGGCGTGCCCCCACACATACGATGTCATCCACGCCAGGCGAGAACGAAATTGGCCGCGATAAGCCAGTTGCAAGGAATCAAACCGCGATGAGAAGCCGGAGGGAAAGGTAACCACTTCCTGAAGAGGCGTTGTTGGGCTTGCGATCTGGCGCCGCTGTGACAGAAGCAGGTCAAGCCCGGACGCTCCGACGTAGGAGACAACGACGGACTCGTGCTCACCGGCCGCTCGTTCCAGCGATACGTTCCACTGCAAAGAATAGGGATCTCGGAGCGTGTGCGGAAAGATATAACCCAGGCTTTCCGCGCTCGGAGCATCCGGCGAAGGAGGAGCGGTTGCAGTAGTCGGGATACTGGCGCCCTGTAGCACCGAGGTGCTTGTAAATCCGAGCGCGGTAAATGCCGGCGCTGCGGCACGGCTTGGCGTATCGAAGATGACGCCGAAGCCGCCGCGCAGAATCAATTCGTGTCCGGGCTCGTCTCCGGCTTCGCGGCCGGGCTGCCAGGCTATGCCGATCCGCGGACCGAACGCCCGCCAGTCTGTCTGCCAAAGCGGGGTTTCGCGCGGACTTACGGACAAGGTTGCGGGCGAGTCCGGATCGCCATTTACGCGAAATGCGTCGCGGCTGTCGGAGCTGGATGGTGGAGGGCTGACGTCCCAGCGCAGGCCGGGACTCACGGTGAGATTCCGCGCCACTCGCCATTGATCCTGCACAAATGCGGCGAATTGCTCAAAAACGGGATGCGCCGCCTCGTTCCTCCTCAAGATCAGAAATTCAGCGCTGTTCGCCAAGATAGAATCGGCGTTCAAGTAATCGGCTTCAATGCTCCAGGGTAAGGGACGCACTGCGCTATGCAGATTACGGGCATCCATGCCAACTCGAATCAGATGCGGCCCTCGCTGCAATGAGAACGTATCGCGGAGTTCGAGTTGACGAAGCGCATTGGTTCCGCCATCGGTCCACGCAAAGGTATCACCGATGCCGGCGATGCGCATGTACAACTCGCTGCGTGTGTCGTTCGACGCGCCTGGGGAGCCCAGCGCAGTGGGCAGATCGGCAGGCGCCACAAAAGGAGTCGGCGGCTGTATCGAAGACACGGAACTCGAACCGGCGCGGGCCCAGCCGAGCCTGAACTCATTGCCCGCCTGCGAGGAGACCTGTCCATCGAGTCCCAGCGTGAGGCTTTGGTTCGACAGCTTTGCGTTGGTCGTCGTCAGGAGAAGCGAAGCCTGGCTGCCGCTGGGCGTATTTCCAAACCGTAAGAAGCCGGAGAGGTTGGCACCAAACGTGTGATCGACGCGGAGATTTATCGATTTCAAAAAGCTCGGAGGGCTGGGCTCGACCCCATAATCTTCAAGGAGTTCGGGACCACTGAAATCGTCACACGAAGAATGCACCACTCCATAAGTCTCTTGCGGTAATGCCAGGAATGCAGCTTGGACCGGGGCAGGGGCGTGACAGATTAGAAATGCGTTGGGAAGATACAGCACAAGCGGAGCCGTCCTCTGCTGCACATGCATCTCTTCGTACGATCCGAAAAACTGCGTCCGGCTCCGCATTGCTTTTTGGCGCCCGAAGATGAGCGGCATTCCCAGGGAGCCGCCGATATCTTGCTGATAGTAGTAGAGATTGTTCTCTTCGCCGTTGTATCTGCCAAACCAGTCGGTGGCATCGAAGTACCCGTTGCGCAGATAGGCATAAGCGGTGGCGTGTAGCTGATGGGTGCCCTGGCGGGTCAAGAGGCTGAATTGTCCACCGGGTGCGCTTCCGTACTGCGCTGAAACAGTGGAAGCTACGACTCGGAACTCCTGCAGCGCATCGAGCGCAACTAAACCTTGCGTGGTTCCGAGAGACGTGACACTCGCGTACTGGCCCACCGCCGGCACCTTCAGATCCGCATCGAGCGAGCTCGAGCCGAAGTTTGCGGAGATGCCGTCAACCCAATAGGTATTTGTGTCGGACGGCTGTCCATTCACGCTGAATCCGCCAGTACGGGGCACCTGCGGACTTACCGAAACCGAACCCGGCGTCATTGCGATGAGATCCTGAAAGCTTCGCCCGTTGAGGGGAAGGTCCCGCACCAGATGCGAGTCGACGACCGTGGTCATCTGCGC
>JBEKZJ010000274.1:0-4513 GCA_049509995.1 Occallatibacter sp.
TCGTTCCAGTTGAAGTCCCAGGCGTCGCCCCACTCCTCCGCGGTCGGGAGGCGGCCGAGAGCGAGTTTGCCGCTGCCGTCGTAGCCGCCGCCCATTTGCTCGTAGTCGCGCGGCACGCCTCTGCCCGGCTGCGTGTTCACGGTGCACCACCACATGTGCTGCATGTCGTCATGTCCGGTCCACAGAACCTTGCACGCGACCGTGCAGGTCTGGCAGCCGATGCAACGGTTGAGATCGAATACCCAGGTGAGCTGCCTCTGCGTTTGCGTTGTTGCGCCCATTATCGTTTCTCCCTGTCGGCGTTCAGCCGATCCGATACCGACCCGCCACTGCGGTCGGCTTCAGCGCTTGCCACGAAAGGCGGTCGCAGTTCAAGTGGCGGCGTCGCTAGAGCTGAAGACAGCGCGGCAGCCATGAACGACGTGCCGACCCGGTGCGGCGCGTACGAGGTCGGGCGAGCAGAAGTCACGATCAGGCCCTGCCTCGCGCAGGGGTGCGGTCGCCTCTTCGACCCTCGAATCGACCGCTGGAGCGAGCACCCCGATCGTAACCTCGCCTGTTCCCCCATAGAAGCGTAGCACGCTGCCTTTGAGATGCGCGCCGAGCGGCACTCCGGCGGGGACTCTCTTCCTGAACGCGGCGTGCTGCAGGTGACACACGTGCTCAGGGTATCAGCCGCACAGGAGCAAACTTCGCGCGCCACCGGCTTCACTCCAAAGTCCAGATGTGACCCCGAAAGCGCCGCTATAACCCTTGTTGGCTCACTGCATTGCCTGCTGGGAACCCGGTTGTTTCTCGATTTTCCACCCTCCGCCCAATACGGCGTAGAGCCGCATATTGTTGGCAAGCTTCGCCAAGCGGAGGGTGACCAGTCCCTGCTGGGCGGCGTACAGGGAGCGCTGCGCATCGAGAACACTGAGGTAGCTGTCGATTCCCTTCTGGTAACGGGAAACGGCCAGCCGGTGAGTTTCGGCCTCGGCCTTGACCAGGGATTGTTGTGCGGCGACCTGCTGGCCCACGGTGCCGCGCACGGCCAATGCGTCGGCCACTTCGCGAAAGGCGGTCTGGATGGCTTTTTCGTATTGGGTAACGGCGATTTCCCGTTGCACTTTGGCCGCCCGGTGCGCCGACCAGGTGCGGGCATCGAAAATCGGCATCACAATCTGCGGCGCGTAGCTCCACATGTCGGAGCCGTTTTTGAAAAGCCCGGACAAATCGCTGCTGGCGGTGCCAATGGCGGCGGTCAAAGAGATGCGCGGGAAAAATGCCGCCCGCGCGGCGCCGATGTCGGCATTGGCCGCCTTGAGCAGATTTTCGGCTTGCATAACGTCTGGGCGGCGCAAGAGCACCTCCGAAGACACGCCCGCCGAAATCTCTTGCGGAGGTGTGACGTCGTTCAGTTCCGTCGGCAGGAGCGCATCCGGCAGTGGGGCGCCAACCAGCAGGTTCAGGGCGTTTTCATCTTGCGCCACCTGTTGCTGGAAACGGGCGATGTCGCCGCGGGCGGTGTCCAGTTGCGCCTGCGCGCGATGCAGGTCCAGTTCGGACACGAGGCCGAGGTCAAAACGCCGCTTCACCAAATCGTAGGCGCTCTGCTGGGTTTTCAGGGTGGCTTCCGCCAACTGGAGATTCTCCCGGTCGGCAGCCACCGTCAGGTACGCCTGGGCGACCGTCGACACCAATAGCAGTTGCGCGCTGCGGCGGGCCTGTTCCGTTGCCAGGTAGCTCTCCAACGCCTCATCTTTCAGGCTGCGGATGCGGCCAAAGAAGTCAATCTCCCAAGCAGCGACACCGACATTGACGCCGTATTGTTCGATCGTCAACGCCTCCGGGAAGCCCATGACATCGGCGGGAATCCGTTGTTTGCTTGTGCTGGTGGTGGCATTGACCACGGGCAACAGCTCGGCTCGTTGAACACCGTACAAGGCGCGCGCCCGTTCGACAATTAAAGCGGCTATCCGCAGGCCGCGGTTGTTCTGCAAAGCCATCGCAATGGCCTCGTGAAGCTTCTCGTCGGTGAAGAACTGCTGCCACTTCAGGTCTGCGGCCTGCGGCGCGTTCGTCGGCGTCGGGGTTTGCTGATAGGCGGGGCCGCTCGGCCAGCCGGTCGGGATGGGCGCTTCCGGACGGGTGTATTTCGGTGCGAGAGTGCAGCCGCTCAGGCAAAGGAGCATTCCCAGCGGGACGCACAGGGCGGTGTTCAGGCGTTTCATATCAGCTCACCTCTGGGGGCCGGTTGGAGCTGTTTTCTGACGAACAGGCGGGAAATCAGCACGAAGAACAACGGGATGAAGATCAGGTCAATGAACGTGGCCGAGAGCATCCCGCCGGTGACCGCGGTTCCGATGGCATTCATCGCGCCGGCACCGGCGCCGGTGGCGATGGCCAGCGGCAGCGTGCCGAAGAAAAATGCCAGCGACGTCATGATGACGGGACGGAAACGGATTCGCACCGCCGCGAGGGTTGCCTCGATGAGTCCCTCGCCATGTCGTCGTTGCTCTTTGATGAACTGAATGATGAGAATCGCGTTCTTGGTTGAAAGCCCCAGCGTGGTGAGGAAGCCGATCTGGAAATACACATCGTTCTGCAGGCCGCGCAGGGAAGTGGCCAGCAAGGCGCCGAACACGCCCAGCGGCAACATTAATAGGTTGACGAAGGGGATGGTCCAGCTCTCATACAAGGCCGCCACGCAAAGGAAGATCACCAGAATCGAAAACGCGTAGAGCACGGGCGCCTGGGCGCTGGCCATCCGTTCCTGGTAGGAAAGCCCGTTCCAATCATAGCCGATTCCCGACGGCAGGTTTGAGACAATCTCTTCCATGGCCTGCATCGCCTCGCCGGAACTGCGTCCCGGCGCTGGTTCGCCCCAGATGTTCAGGGACGGGAACCCGTTGAAGCGCTCGAGCCGGGGCGAGCCGGCCGTCCAGCGGGTGGAGGCAAAAGAGGTAAAAGGCACCATCTTGCCGGCTGTATTGCGGACGTAAAGTCTTTCCAGGTCCTTCGGCAGCATGCGGAAGGGAGCGTCGGCCTGAACGTACACCCGTTTGACGCGCCCGGCCTGAATAAAGTCGTTGACATAGGCGCTGCCGAAAGCCGCCGAGATGGTGTTGTGGATCGAGGTGATGGGCAAGCCCAGGGCGCCCGCCTTTTCCCAATCCACATCAATCCGGTATTCGGGCACATCCTCCATACCGTTTGGCCGGACATTCACCAACCTCCGGTCCTGCGCCGCCATGCCGAGGAGCTGGTTGCGCGCGTTCATCAGGGCGGCGTGACCGACGCCGCCACGGTCCATCAACTGGAAATCCACCCCCCGAGCATTGCCCAGTTCGACGACCGCGGGGGGCGGGAAGGCGAAGACCATGGCGTTGCGGATTTGGGAGAACGCCATCATGGCGCGCCCGGCAATGGCCTGTGCCCTTAAGTCCGGCCGGTCGCGAAGCTTCCAATCCCTCAACTTGACAAACACCATCCCGTTGTTCTGTGCCCGGCCGGAAAAGCCCATGCCGGCAATCGTCAAACAGGATTCCACCGCCTCGTTTTGGTCCTCCTGAAAATGACGTCGCACCTGGTCGGCGACCGCCTGGGTCTGCTCCAAAGTGGCACTGATTGGCATGAGAATCTGGGAGAGGAGGATTCCCTGATCCTCATCTGGAAGGTATGCGGTGGGCAGCCGCAGAAACAGGAAGCCAATCGCTCCGAGGAGTAATATATAGACCACAAGATAGCGCAGTTTCTTGGCCAACGAGTGTCTGACCACTCGGACATACCGGTCCCTGACCCAGAAGAAGATGCGGTCAAACCGCAGGAAAAACGGTCGCAGGAAAAAGATCGCGCTCTCCGCCGGCTGGTGTCCCTTGGGCACCGGCCGGAGGAGCGAGGCGCAAAGCACCGGTGTCAGAATCAAGGCCACCGCCACCGAGAGCAACATGGCGGCGATGATGGTGATGGAAAACTGGCGATAAATGACACCGGTCGAGCCCGGGAAGAACGCCATCGGACCGAACACCGCCGAGAGCACCAGCCCGATACCGATCAGGGCGCTGGTGATCTGGCCCATGGACTTGGCGGTTGCTTCCCGCGGCGAAAGCCCTTCCTCGGCCATGATTCGCTCCGCGTTCTCCACCACTACAATGGCGTCGTCCACCAACAGCCCGATGGCCAGCACCATGGCGAACATCGTCAGCATGTTAATGGAAAATCCAAACGCCCCCAGCACGGCAAAGTTTCCCAACAGCACGATCGGCACCGCAATCGTCGGGATCAACGTGGCGCGGATGTTGCCCATGAACAGCCACATGACCAGGAAGACCAGCAGAATCGCCTCGAACAAGGTCTTGACGACCTCGCCGATGGCCACCCGGACGAAGGGGGTGGTGTCGTACGCATACACGACCTTCATCCCCTGCGGGAAGTAGCGGCTCATCTCTTGCAGTCTCTTCTTGATGGCATTGGCGGTATCGAGCGCGTTGGCACCGGGCGCCTGCCGGATGGCCATGCCGGCGGCCGGTTT
>JBEKZJ010000275.1:0-4513 GCA_049509995.1 Occallatibacter sp.
AAGGCCGACTATATTTTGGCGGTCAAAGAGAACCAAGGCCATCTTCTGGAGGAGATCAAAGACTCGTTCCAGATGCTGGCCGCCGATGCGGTTGTCGAGGAAATCGACTACGGTCACGGGCGCGTCGAGCAACGTCGCTGCTCGGTGATTGCGGATCTGGGCTTGATCGAGAAAGCTTTCGAGTGGGCGTCTTTAAAAGGGATAATCCGCATCCAGAGCGAGCGATACCACAAAGCAACGGGCAAAACCGAGACAGAAATCCGCTACTACATCACCAGCCTCGCACACAATGCGACGATGCTGAACCGCTCGATTCGTCAGCACTGGGGCATCGAAAACAAACTGCACTGGGTCTTGGATGTCGGATTCGGCGAAGACCTGGACCGCAAACGCGCAGGCAATGCGGCACAGAACTTCTCTGTACTCAACCGCATCGCCCTCAACCTGCTCAAACAAGACAAGACTTCAAGGCGCGGCGTCCACGGAAAACGCCTAAAAGCCGGGTGGGACAATGATTACCTGCTCCACCTATTGGGAAATTAAGATGCGTTTGCCCTGCCCCGGCCGCACGCCAGCTTGTGGTGATCCCGCCGGTTCGGCTATGCTGAATTCTCTTTATGCCCCACGGATTCGACGCGTACCGCGTGTTCAATTCGGCCCCTGGCGATCTGGAGCCCGATCGGCAGGCCTGTCACGACGCCATCGCACAGGCGAACGAAGCCACGGCCATGCCGGCCAAGGTCCTGCTGGTCTCCGTCGGCCTGCGGGACAACGATCAGATTGCCGGCAATCGCAGCATCGTTTCGGACAACGTCCGCTGGAGCACGTACTTCATTCAGATTTTCCAGGACGACTGGGGACCGCGCGATCTGTTCCGGAAACTGTTTCTGCTGGCCGTCGAATGCCGCGACAACGCGTCCATGCCCATGCGCGAGGTGGTGGTCTGCCTCAAAGACGCGCCGCACGAAACCAACGCGGAGATTTTGGCGTTTCGCAGGGAGTTGGAAGAGCGCCGGGATCTCCGCGTCTTCCGCTACGGCAGCGTGGAGGAGCTGAGAGCGCAACTCACGGATGTCTGCAACGGATGGGCGCGGGCCTTGATCGGCGCGGGGGCGGTGGCCGGCGCATAGACTTTCCCGGCCCTGCTAAAGCAGCGGCACGGGCCGCCAATCCATGTAGAAGCGCACTTCATCGGCGCGCAGGATGGCGAAGCCAAGAAGCTGGTGGAAGCGCAGGGATCCCGGATTGAGCCGGAAGACCATGCAGCGATGGCTTCTGCGGCCTCCTGCTGGACCTCTACCGCGTCCTCGCGGCCCTGGACTTCCCCACCCGCCAGACCACCATGGACGACATCTTGAATTCGATTTTTTCAACCTTTAGCATTGGAAAGCACGGCAGGCCGGTTGGCACATTCAGAAAGAACCAGAAGACAACGGTTGAGAAGTGTGGGATAGTATTTGGAACATGATCGTGGAGAACAAGGAGTACCCGGAGGGAAAATGAACAGGCGGGATTTCGGCAAAACGGCGTTGGCGGTTGCGGCCTCAGCGATGGTTGCCCCAGCGTCGCTGGCGTCAGCACCTCGCTCCATCACAAAATCGGCGGTGATCGATTACGAAGGCAAGGTGCTCCGTTGGGTTTACCTCGACGCTCCGGACGAAACGGGGCACAGATTCGCCTATGAAGATACCGGCGAAACAGTCAGATATCGTCATTTTGAATTTCTGCGCGACGATGGCCTGGTTGTTGGCGAAAGCACAAAGATGTCCTGTTGGACCGAGTCCTACGACTCTTTCGAGACAGAGTTCCTGCAAATGTACAAGCCGTTGGGCAGCAAGCGATTCAGCGGCGATGAATTCTCGAGATACGTGGAAGAGGTCCGAGATTACTACAATGGCCGAATTATTCCGGTGGAGGATTTGGCAAGCACAGGAGAGGATTCTTGAGGTTCTCCGGTATCTGAGGGGCCGCCGGCGCTTAGCCTTTCCTTGCCCCGCTACAGCAGCGCCACGGTCCGCCATTCCATGTGGTAGTACATCTCGTCCGCGCGCACGATGGTGAAGCCCAGACGCTGGTGGAAGCGCAGGGATCCGGGATTGAACCGGAAGACGGAGCTGCGGATGGGCAGCCTGGCCTTGGCGGCTTCCTGTTGCAGCCTCTGGATCAGCGCGGTTCCGATGCCATTGCCTTGCAGACTGGGGTGGACAGCGATATCCACAAGATGAAATTCGCCGTCGCCGGGCGCCACCCACAGGCGCCCCACCGCCTTACCGTCGAGCAGCACGATGTGGTAGCAGGAGTTTGGGTACATCTGGGTGTACGCCGACATCTGGGCGCGAAACTGCATCCGGATGAGGTGTTCCTTCTGAGCGGCGGTGATCGGCGCGAGGGCGAACTCGGGCCCGCGAACCGCCGCATACAGGTCATACAGAAAGATCTCGTCCTGGGGCAAAGCGGGGCGAACGGCTAGTGTAGACATGGCTTAAGGGTGATGAAGACCGGCCGTCCGGCCGGTCCCCCGACAATGGGAGTTTACTACGAACGTGGCGGAAAGACGCCCTGCAACGCGATGATCCAGTACATGCCGAGAAACGGCATCATGTTGTTGTGCGGCTGGCTGCCGCCCTGGTTAGAGATCGCGGCCGGACTCATCGCCGTGAGCGGCGAGGCAGCGGGGGAATAGATTCTGATGCCCTCCGTTTCGGCGAAGGCATTATTGGCCGGCGAGGTCTCCTGGGCGAGTCTGGTGGTCGCCATGGGCGTGTGGGTATGGGGCGGCACCTGGCTGGTGAGCAGCGTTACGGTTTGCGACCCGCCGGTCTCCCCCTGGACGTAATTACTGCCGCCGGAAAGTTGGCCAAAACCGATGGCCACGTTGCCCTGCAGGTTGGGCAGGGCGAAGTTGCTCGTCCCGTTGCCGCCGTACATGGTCCCCAACAGCGAAAACACCGCCGTGTACTGCGAGATGGAGAGGATCTGGCCGCTGGCAGTTGCCCATCCCACGGGAGCGAAGTTGAATCCGACCAGCATCAATTGACCGACATATGGTTCTGACATGTTTGCCTCCTGATTCGTATCCGCTAGTCGCGCGATGGGAAGATGCCGACCATGGCGATCAACCAGTTCATCACCAGAAAAGGCTGCCGGTTCTCGTGGGGCTGGCCTCCACCGATTTGGCTGAGGGAAGCCCCGTTCATGGTCGTCAAATTGCTTCCCGGGGTATAGATGGCTCCGCCTCCGCCGGCAATCAGAGCTCCGGCGGGCTTGGTGAGGTTTGCCCCGCCGGCGGCCGACAACTGGTGGGTGTGAATTGGCACTTCACTGATCGACAGCGTGTGAGACGGCTCGCCGCCCACCTGCCCGTAACCGATGCCGTTGCCGACACCGACCGGGGTGGCGCCTTGAAGGTTCGGAAGCGCGAAATTCTGAATTCCATTCCCGCCGAAGGTGGTCCCGAGAAGCGAAAACAGCGCCGTGTTCTGATTGATCGCTAATAGCTGTCCGTTGCACTGCGCATAGCCGTTGGGCGCGAAATTGAAGGATGCCAGCATCAGCTGGCCTAAAAACGGTGTTGCCATTCTGTCTCTCCTCCCTTTGAGCTCTCGATATGTGCCGGTCAGCCCTGGCTGGGGTAGATGCCGTAAAGCGCGATGATCCAGTTCAGCACCAGGTAAGGCTGCATATTTTCATGGGGTTGGCTGCCGCCGCCGGAGAGCCCCACCATGGCCGCGTTCATGGCCGCCGCCGGCGTCTCGTTCGAGTAGACTTTCGAACCGCCGCCCACCATTAGGTTGGCCGGGTCGTTCACGCCGCCAGTGCTGGTCGTGGATGCCTGCAATGTGTGGTTGTGCTCGGGATACTGAGACACGCTGAGGACCACCGTCTCGGCGCCGCCGGTTTGTCCAATGACGTAGGTGCCACCGCGCCCCGTCCCCTGATGGATGGGAAGGGTGCCTTGCAGGTTGGGGAGATTGAAGGTGGTTTCACCGTTCCCGCCATAGGTGGTGCCGATCAGGTTGAACAGAGTGGGGTTTTCCGAGATGGCCATCTGCTGGCCCTGGCACAATTCCCAGCCTACCGGGGCAAAGTTGAAGCCCACCAGCCGGACCTCACCGACATAGGATTGACTCATCCGTGAATCCTCCTTGATTTTTGCGCAAGCTGCCGGGGATTTGAAGCAGCCTACCACAACTATCACTATTCCGCTCCGCTGGCAAGCAGTATTTCGGGGGGCGCATACACAAAGCGAATCAGCGAGACGGTTGAAAGTGGACGCCCCCATGATCGATGAAAGGCCCGGCCGCCGGTCCTGGAATCAACGTTGCATTCCAGGGCCGGCCAGTGGCGGTTCATCGGCTGGACTACTGTTCCGTGTAGGTGTAATCGGAAGACTGCCACTTTCCATCGATGAGCTGATAGAGCCGGGCAAACACCGTCACTCCGTTGGTGGGCAGATTGTTCACCGTCGCCGAGGTGGCCGTCGTCGAACCGGAGTTATACAGGTTCTGGGAGC
>JBEKZJ010000276.1:0-4378 GCA_049509995.1 Occallatibacter sp.
CTCATGAGGGATAAGTCCGTGCCAGTCAGGAGCGTTCATGGCCATGACAATCCTCGTCGTCGATGACTCAGTCACCATGCTGATGAGCCTCAAGACCAACCTGGCTATGAACGGCTTTCAAGTGGAAACGGCCAACCATGGCCAGGCCGCGCTCGACAAATTGAATTCGGGAATCAAGCCCAACCTCATCCTCACCGATATCAACATGCCCATCATGGGCGGCATGGAGCTGATCGGGAAAGTCCGCGCTCTGCCGGGATTTCGCTTCATCCCCATTTTGACGCTAACCACCGAAAGTGAAACCGCCAAACGCGACGAGGGAAAACGCCTCGGCGCCACCGGCTGGCTGGTCAAGCCGGTGGCCGGCGATGACCTGGTCAAAGTCATCAAGAAAGTCTTGCCGGGAGCGTAACGAAATGGCGTCTGCGGCGTATCGAGGATTTGAAAGGATTTCTCCCCTGCAGGCCGGTGTCAAGGGGGCAGGGGAAGATGAGGCCGAGTCCGATTGCAAGCCGCGCCTGGTCAAGGCCCGCAACCGGCTGCTCGGCCAGTTGGCCATCCGGCTCGCTTTCCACGTGCTGTTTTATCTGTGCATGTCCCGTATCCTGGGGCCGGCTTTCATCCTTTATAGGAGCCAGATCGTCTCGCTGTTGCTGCTGCTCAGCGTCATTCCCCTGCTGATCGCCCAATGGCTTAACTGGGTTCAGGCCCGCCAGGGCATTGCCGACCTCGGAATTGTAGGGACATTGAGCAAATCCGAACTGGCGAATGTGGCGATCCGGCGCCAGGCCATGAGAGCCGAATTGGAGGACTCCAAGCCCTACATTGATGTCATGCACGATCAGATCGGCGATTCGCTCACCGAATCCGAACGCGAGGTCATGCAGGTCATCGAGCAGATAGGTCTGTTGATTGAAAAGTCCAACCAGCAGAGGGAGCACATCGCTCAATCCATTCGGAGCGGCAGGGAGTTGACGGAAAGCACCCACATGCGGGTCGAGAACAACAAGCAGATCATCGCCGCGATCGAAATGCAGTTGGAGACGCAGACCGAGGAGTTCAGGAGCAACTTTGGGCGCATTGAAGGTCTGGCCGGCGATGTGCGCGCGTTGACGCCGCTCATTAAGGTCATCACCTCCATCGCCCAGCAGACCAGCCTGCTGGCCCTGAATGCCGAGATCGAGGCGGCGCGGGCAGGCAGCGCCGGCCGCGGCTTTTCCGTGGTGGCCTTTGAGGTCCGCAAACTGGCCGTGCTCTCCACCAGGGCCGCCGCCGACATTGCCGGAAAGATCAATACAACCTGCAAGAGAGTGGACGAGGAGCTGGCCGATGCTCATGTCTCGCTCGAACAGCACGAGGCGAGCACCGCCATGAGTCACCTGGTGACCGACCTGGGTGAAATGCAGCGCGAATTCTGTAAAAACGGCGAATTGCTCCTGGACGTCATCACCGAAGTGGACGCAAACTACGCGGAGAGCGTGAACCGGCTGTCGCAGGCGTTGGGGCACATCCAGTTCCAGGACATCATGAGACAACGCATGGAGCACGTGCAGGAAGCCCTGGTGGAGATGCGCGAACACATGCAGCATCTGTCTGGGAAGATGGTCGATTTCAGCTGGGATGGTGAGACCGATCGCACCTTCAAGCAAATCCTGGCCGCTCACCTCGGACGCTACAGAATGGCCAGCCAGACCGTCACCCACCTTGCAGTGTCCGGCGGCCCGTCCGGCGGCGATCACAGCCGGCCCGCCATCGAACTCTTCTGACCCTTCCACAGGAGTTTTCTCTTGACAAACCCCGACCGCTCTCGATACCGTTAGTTCGGTATTTGAACAAAATACCGTCCGCACCTGAAGCCTGACGGCCCCCGCTCGTTCCCAGGCGCCGATTCACGCTCCACCCAACCCGCTTCGCCCCCGCAAGCGAAAGGAGCAGGATGCAAGCCCATTCGAGACGAACCTTCGTTGTCGGGGCGGCCCTCGCCGCCGCTGCCTGTGCTGCGCGCCCGCTCTTCAGCCGCTCTCAGGCAGCGAAATCCTCCTTCCGAATCGCCGTCATCAACGATGAGATCTCCCAGGACTTCGACCACGTCTGTTCCGTTGTTTCCCGTGATTTCGGCCTCAACTGGATCGAACTCCGCTCCATGTGGGGCAAGAACACCATGGATCTCAGCGACGCCCAGATCGCTGAAGCAAAGAAAATCCTCGCCAAATACAACCTCCAGGTCACCGACATCGCCAGCCCCCTCTTCAAAACCGACTGGCCCGGCGCGCCCCGCTCGCCCTATGGTTCCAAGGGCGACATGCACGGCGCCGTCGAAGTCGCCTTCAAGCATCAGGACGAACTTCTCGACCGCGCCATCTCTCTCGCCAAACAGTTCAGCACCGGCAAAGTCCGCTGCTTCGACTTCTGGCGCCTCGACGATGTTGCCCCCTATCGCGCCGCCATCGACGAGAAACTGCGCTCCGCCGCCGAAGTCGCCGGCAAGCAAGACATTCTTCTCGTCCTGGAGAACGAATTCGAATGCAACACCGCCACCGGCCGCGAGGCCGCCCGCACCCTCAGCGCCGTCCCGTCGCCCCATCTCGCGCTCAATTGGGACCCCGCCAACGCCGTCATGCGGGGCGAACTCGACGCCTTCCCCGCTGCCTGGGAAACTCTGCCCAAAAATCGCATTCACCACTGCCACGTCAAGAACGCCGTCAAGAACGCAGACGGCAAAATCGAGTGGTCGCCCGTCGGCAAGGGATTCATTGACTGGACGGCCCAGTTCCGCGCCCTCCAACAAATCGGCTATCGCGACGCCGTCAGCCTCGAGACCCACTGGCACGGCGCCGCAACCCCTGAAGAATCCACCCGCATCAGTTGGGCCGGCATGAAGCAAGCACTCAAAGACTCCGGCGCCCTTTAGCCATGCGGGCCAAAGGATGCCCCGCAATCCCAACTTCAATCGAACGGCCGGCGCCGTTGTTGCTTTGATGGAGAAACAAATTGGTTACTCGACGTGAATTCCTCGACACCCTTGCGGTTGGCGCGGCAGGAATGGCCATCGCATCCACCGCCAAGAGCTACGCTCAGATTCTCGGCTCCAACGATCGCCTCAACTTCGCAGTCATCGGCCTCAATGGGCGCGGCTATGCTCATCTTGACTCCCTCAAGGCCAACAAGGATGCCGCACGCATCTCCCATGTCTGCGATGTGGACTCGAACATCCTCAAGAAGTTCGCTGCCGAAACCGAGCGCGAGTTGGGTGAAGCGCCCGCCACTGACAAGGACTTTCGCGCCATCCTCCAGTTGAAGGACGTGGACGCCATCACCATCGCCACTCCCGACCACTGGCACGCTCCCATGGCCATCACCGGTCTCCAGGCGGGCAAGCACGTCTATGTCGAAAAACCATGCAGCCACAATCCCGCCGAGGGAGCTTTGCTGGTTCAGGCTCAACTGAAGTATGGAAAGCTCGTCCAGATGGGCAGCCAGCAGCGCTCATCCCCCCACACCATCGAGGTTGTCAACAAAATCCACAATGGCCTCATCGGCCGCGCCTACTACGCCAAAGCCTGGTATAGCAACACGAGAAAGTCCATCGGCATCGGAAAGGAAGCGCCCGTGCCACCGCAACTCGATTGGGATCTCTGGCAGGGTCCCGCGCCCCGCAGACCCTATAAGGACAATGTGCAGCCCTATAACTGGCATTGGTTTAAGATCTATGGCACCGGCGAAACTCTCAACAACGGCACGCATGAAGTCGATGTCTGCCGCTGGGCTCTCGGCGTCGACTATCCCCTCCGCGTCGCCTCCTCCGGCGGAAGATACCACTTCAAGGACGACTGGCAGTTTTATGACACACTGATCTCCAGTTTTGAATATGAAGACAAGCTGCTCTCCTGGGAATGCAAATGCTGCCAGGGGATGAAGTATTACGGCCGCGACCGCGGCTCCTGCATCATGGGAACCACCGGCTCCGTTATCGTCGACCGCGGCGGCTATGAGGTCTACGATCTCAAGGGCAACAAGACCTCCGAGGTCAAGGCCGGCAAGGCGGCCGCGTCCTCTGACCTTCTCGGCCGCGACTCCATGACCGATGCCCACTTCGCCAACTTCATCGCCGCCATCCGCAACGGGGACAAGCTCAACGCTCCCGTCTCCATCGGCAATGTCGCCGTCACCATGCTTCAACTCTCCAACATCTCCTGGGAACTGAACCGGACCCTCGCTCTCGACACCGCGGACGGCAAGGTCCTCCACGACCCGGAAGCCATGAAGATGTGGGGCCGCGAATACGAAAAAGGCTGGGCGCCACATCTATAACTTGAGATCTGGCCGATCCGAAATATCGTCGAACACCCAACCGTTGTCCACAGCACCCGAGGAGTCT
>JBEKZJ010000277.1:0-4359 GCA_049509995.1 Occallatibacter sp.
CGGCTTAAAAAACTGGGCAAAACCGCTGCGGACATTCGCCGGATCACGATTCATACGCACGAGGCGTGCCTGCGCATCATCGACAAGAAGGGGCCGCTTGAAAACCCCGCCGACCGCGACCATTGCGTGCAATACATGATTGCGGTTCCGCTCATCTTCGGCAGGTTGACGGCAGCCGATTACGAGGACTGGATTGCGACGGACCCGCGCATCGACGAGTTGCGCGCGAAGATGGAATGCGTTGAGGAGCCGGCCTTCACAGCGGACTATCACGATCCGGAGAAGCGGTCGATTGCGAACGCGCTGCGCGTGGAGCTGAACGACGGGACGGTGATCGAGGAGACGGTTGAGTATCCCATCGGCCACCGGCGGCGGCGCGAAGAAGGGTTGCCGCTGCTGCTGGAAAAGTTCAGGATCAATCTGCGCCGGCGCTACGTCGAAGAGCGGCAGCGGCAGATTCTCGCGGCCTCGCTCGACCGGGAACGGCTGGAGTCGATGCCGGTGCATGAGTACGTGGACCTGTACGCGCTTTAAGAGCGTCGCCGGGCCGGTCAACGATCGCTTTTCCCCGCGCAATCCGTTCCCATCCTTCATACTGGGGTCACGAAATCGATCCAGGAGACGACCGCTTCCGCGCTACCATGCACGACCTTGTGGACAGCCATCGGCTGCAGGCCGCGACCACCGAGGATTTCAAAGCAGCGGTGGAAAAGCACATGAGCCAGGCGATGGACCTGGATGGAAACCACCGCATGGATTGGTTCTTCAACCAGTATGTTTACGGCACAGAGCTTCCGGCTTATCACTTTGAAGGCCAGGTTACGCAGACCGGCGATGCTGCGAGCCTGCACTTCAAGCTGGTTCAATCGGGAGTTTCAAGCGGCTTCAAGATGCTGGTGTCGATTTATCTGGAGTTTGCCGATGGCAAGGTCGCACATCTGGGCACGGTGAATATAACCGGTTCGACGATCATGGAGCGGACCTTGCCGCTATCCAAACTGCCGTCCCCGGTGAAGCGGGTATCCATCAACTACTACTATGACGTGCTGGCGACGGAGAATTGGAGCGATTCTCCAGTTTGCGTCTCGTTTGTGACCTCGTTCAAAGCGGCTTTTTCTTGAGAAAAGAACCACTTGGCAGCATTGGTTTCCCTCAACAGCAACGGGAAAACCGCTATAGGGACGAGCCAGCGCGGCGGGGGGTGCGATATACTCCAGGCGCAGCAGAAGAAGGGGGATTAACGATGCGTTTACAGGCAGTTTTGAAGGCGATGGCGGCCGGAGCGCTGGCCGTGGCAGTGATGGCGGCGCCGGGCTCGATCCAGGCGCAGGGCAGCGATACGATTTTGAAGCCGGCGGATATACAGAAACTGCTGCCGGCGAGCGTGTATTACAAGGGGATGTCGGCGCCCACGCAACTGCGGAACTCTTCCGGCGTAAAGCTTGCCGACGGGTTCTTTGTGCTGGCCACGCTGGTGGACACCAGCGGCTACGCGAGCGATGTGCAGACCAAGTACCAGGCCTACTTCATCACCGAGGTTCCGCTCAAGCTGGGTGGAGAGAACCTGCCCGCGGGGATCTATGGCGTAGGGTTCGTGGCGGACAACAAGTTTGTGGTGACCGACGTGGGCGCGCATGACGTGCTCACGGTGAACGCGGGCGAGGATGCCGGGCTCAAGCGGCCCGTGCCTCTGCAGGTTGTGGTCGACCCGGCCGGCGGCTTTCGGCTTTATGCCGGGCGCAAGTATGTGATTTTCAGCCGGTAAGGCGTTTCAACTGGCAGCGAACAGATGTCCGTTGCCTGTGCCCGGAATCCCGGGTCTCAATTAGAGACCTGGGAAGCCCGGTCTTCGTCTATATTGATAGTTACCCGGCTTTGCGCTGCCCGGGTGCGAGATTCTCTTCCCTGCCCGCTTGCGGGCCAGATTCCGATCGCGGTCAGTTCTTTCCAATTGAAAGTGATTCTTTTGAGCGAACAGCGGGGTGCAGACATGCCTCTGAAACTGACGGTCAACAACGTCGTTGCGACGGTGGACGTTCCGCCCGATACACCGCTCCTGTGGGTGCTGCGGGATGTTCTGAACTTCAAAGGCACCAAGTACGGGTGCGGGATGGGTGTCTGCGGCGCATGCACGGTGCTGCTGGGCGGCCGGGCGGTGCGCTCCTGCATGACGCACGTGAGCGCGGCGGCGGGTGAGCCGATCACCACCATCGAAGGCCTTTCGCCAGACGGGCTGCACCCGGTGCAGGTGGCGTGGGAGGCGGTGGACGTGCCGCAATGCGGCTACTGCCAGGCCGGCCAGATCATGTCTGCCGCCGCGCTGCTCCAGTACACGCCTCATCCTACGGATGCGGAGATTGATACGGCCATGAGCGGCAACCTGTGCCGCTGCGGGACGTATCCGCGCATCCGTCAAGCCATTCATGAAGCAGCAGCAGCGGGCGCAGCAACCCGCGCCAAGTGAAGGAGGGCCACCCGATGCGCATGAATCGTAGATTGTTTTTGCAGTTGACGGCCCTTGCGGGCGGCGGCCTCGCTCTGGATCTTTATCGCTCACCGCTTGCCGCCGCTCAGGGACCAGGGACGCCGCCCGACCTCACGCCACAGGCATTCATCCACATCGCTGCGGATGGCCAGGTCACCATCATGGCGCGCGCCTCTGAGACCGGCCAGGGCATGCGCAACATGCTGCCCATGCTCATCGCCGAGGAGCTGGATGTCGATTGGAAAGACGTCCGCGTGCAGCAGGCCGATCTGGACGAGAAGAAATACGGCCGGCAGTTTTCCGGCGGATCCGCGAACACCCCGATGGGTTGGGAGCCGATGCGCCGCGTAGGCGCAGCCGGCCGCCAGTTGCTCATCACCGCCGCTGCGCAAACGTGGGGCGTGCCGGTGGCTGAATGCACCACGCAATCCGGCCGGGTGCTTCATGCCGCCTCAGGGCGCTCCGCGAGTTACGGGGAGCTGGCCGCCAAAGCCGCCGCACTGCCTCCGCCCGCGCTCAGCAGCGTCAAGCTCAAAGACCCCAAGGATTACCGCATTATCGGCCACTCGCAGACGGGCGTGGACACGCGCGCCATCGTCACCGGCAAGCCCCTCTTCGGCATCGATGTGACGCTGCCCGGAATGCTGTACGCATCCATTGAGAAGGCGCCGGTCTTCGCCGGAAAGGTGAAGACGGCCAACATAGATCAGATCAAAACGCTGCCGGGCGTGCGCCATGTCCTGGTGATTGACGGCGGCATCACTCCCGCCGCCTTCACGCCCTGGGAGCCTGGCATGGAACCGGGCATCGCGATCGTGGCTGACACCTGGTGGCAGGCGCAGCAGGCCCGCAAACAGCTCAAGGTCGACTGGGACCTGGGCCCCGCAGCCACGCAAAGCACGGAGGGCTTCAAGAAGCGGGCGGATGAACTTCTTAAGGCTCCGCCCGCCACCACGGTCCGCAAATATGGCGACGTGGACGCCGCGCTGAAGTCATCGGCCAAGGTGGTGGAGGCCACCTACCAGTATCCGTTCATTGCACACGTCACGATGGAGCCGCAAGGCGCCACGGCGCACTGGAAAGACGGCAAGCTGGAGATGTGGACCACCAGCACCTTGCCCGAAGACGGCCGCGGCCTGGTTGCGAAGACGCTCGGCATCAAGCCAGATGACATCACCACCCACATGGTTCGCGGCGGCGGCAGCTTTGGCCGGCGGTTGCAGAACGACTACGCGGCCGAGGCAGCGTGGATTTCAAAACAGATCAACGCGCCGGTCAAGCTGCTCTGGTCCCGGGAAGATGACATCGCCCACGACCCGTTCCGCCCCGGTGCAACCGTCGGCTTGAAGGGTGGTCTCGATGCGCAGGGCAAGCTCACCGCCTGGCGGCATCACCTGGTCACCTTCGGCGATGGGAAGCACTCGACGTCCGGCGGCGGCATCGGTGCCGACACCTACCCATCAGGCTTTCCCCCGGCTTATGCACTTTACACCTCCGCGCAGCCGCTCACGCTGCGCACCGGAGCGCTCCGCGCCCCCGGGGACAACGCCTACTGCTGGGTGGCGCAGTCCTTCCTGGACGAGCTGGCTCATGCCGCCGGCCGCGACCCGCTCGAGTTTCAGCTGGATCTACTAAGCAACACGCGATCACCCTGGTCCGCGAGCCAACTCGACGCCGTTGGAGACCACGAGCCCTCGGGACAGTCCGTGCTCATCCCGGAGCGGTACAAAGGCGTGCTTGAGTTAGTCGCGGAAAAGTCAGGCTGGGCCAAACGGAGCAAGGAACCGGGCCGCGGAATGGGCATTGCCGCATGGTTCTGCCATTTGGGTTACTTCGCTGAAGTTGCCGACGTAAGTGTTGACGCGCAAAACAAG
>JBEKZJ010000278.1:0-4348 GCA_049509995.1 Occallatibacter sp.
GGCACCAATGTTGCGCTGTACAATTGGGCCATCTCCAGCTACGCGCCCAATGGCGACGTGCTCCAGATGACGGATTCCGTGATGGGAACCTGGTCCTACACCTACGACGACTTCAACCGCCTTACCAGCGTTGCGGAACTCGGCTGGTCGATCAACGCGGGCTCTGCCGGATAGAACGAAGCCTTCACGGTGTTCGTGCCCACAGGCAGACCGGTTCCATTGGTGGACCATATTACCTGTCCAGCGCTGTTGAGGTTACTTTCGCCAAAAGTCCCCTGGATATATCCAGTTGCCGGATTTCCCGTCGCCGTCTCCTTAACAGTCACCGTATATGTGACGGGTTGGCCATAGGCCGCGGGGTTGGCGCTCGATGTCAGGGTTGTGACCGTCGGAATCTGCGTGACAGTCTGCGTCGTAGTTTCGCTGCTGGGCGCGTTGTTCGCGTCGCCAAGATAGGTGGCGTTGACCGTAACCGGACCGGATACCGTTGGGATCGTGGTGTAGGTTGCCACGCCTGACCCATTCACGCTGACCGTGGTCCATCCCGACATCTCAGTCGGGAATAGACCCAGCGAAGTGGTCGTCATGCTAAAGCCGACTGTTCCGGTGGGCGTGCTCCCCCCACTCGGCTGAACGGTTGCCGTAAAGGTCACTGGCTTTCCAAACACTTGCGGGTTGGCGTTCGAGCTTACCAAGGTGGTCGTGGCGGGAAGCGTCGTCATCTCGCTCGCATTGAACTCCGTCACAAACGTGGTCCACTCCCAGCCTTGAAATCCGCTCTGCGGTTGCAACGAGCCTTCTGTCGTCGGGAAATCCGTAGACGAGACCTCACCCGCCAGGTAAGCATTGCCTGCGGAGTCCAGGGCGATGCCATTGGCGCAATCGCACGTCTCGCCGCTCCCATCACCGCTCCCGCTCAGATAGGTCGAGTAGATGATCTGCGAAGCCGTGGGGTTGACCTTGCTCAGGAACGATGCCCCGTCGTCTGAAATCAACTGGGCTGTGTTCTGCGACTGGAGGGCGCCCGGAGTCACAGGGAAATCGGGGTCGGGGGTGCTTCCCGCCACGTAGGCGTCGCCGGAGCTGTCTACTGCAATTCCCCGGCCGATGTCCGCGGCCACGCCGCCGGTTACGTTTTTGGTGCCGCCGAGAAAACTTGAGTACACCAGGCCCGTGCCGGAACTGTCGAACTTGGTGACAAACGCATTCTGGCTCCCCGGCCCCTCGATCACTGTCATTGTTGGCTGGAAAACTCCCGACGTCGTGGGGAAGTCCTGCGAGTTGGCGAAGCCAGTCACGTAAGCGTCTCCGGGCGCATCCAGACTGATCGCCTGCACGCTGTCCTGTCTCTCGCCGCCAAGATAGGTCGAATAGACAAGCTGCGACGCGGTCGGGTTCAACTTCGTCACAAAACCTGTTCCATTCTAGCCCGCTTTGTTGCTCTGTTGAAACGCGCCCGCGGTTATCGGGAAATTGCTTGACTCCGTGCTGCCAGCTACGTATGCATTGCCGGTCGCATCCACGGCAATAGCTGCGGGGTCATCCTGGCCGGTCCCGCCAAGGTAGGTGGAATATACCAGACCTGCGCCGGCCGGATTCAGCTTGGTGACAAAGCCTGTGGGACTCTGCAGTGGGTCGCTCTTGGGGCCAGTTTGCCAGGTTCCGGGAGTGGTTGGAAAACTGATATCGCTCGTATACCCGCTCACATAGGCATCGTCGGACGTATCCACGGCGATCCCGGTAATCTGGCTCAGCACGGTCCCGCCCAGGTAGGTCGAGTAGAGCAGCGCCGTTCCCGTGCTGTTGATCGCGGTGATGAATCCAGTGCTACCTGCGGACTTATTCGTTGTCTGGAAAGCGCCCTTTGTCGTTGGGAAGTCGGTGGAATAGGTGAATCCCGCGACATAGGCGTTTCCTGACCCGTCCACGGCAATTCCATTGGCTTGGTCCTGTTGGCTGCCGCTCAGATACGTGCAGTAAAGCAGCGCCGTTCCCGTGCTGTTGAACTTGGCAACGTAGGCGCAGGTGTCGCCGAAGTTCGACTTGGCCACGGGCGTGGGTTGGATGCCGCTGGTGGTGGGCATGCCCGGATCGGCCCCCCGGCTACGTACGCGTCTCCGGCTGAGTCGAGAGCAATCGCGTACGCCGTGCTGCTCTGGCCAAGGTAGGTGGAGTAGTTGAGAATCGGATCGATCACCATTGGCCTGGTGCGGTCATAGCGGCCCAGCTTGAAGCTCAAGGTTCTGGTCGAGACAATGCGGAACGCTCCCGCGATTGGCTGCTTGTTCCCCATGTTGTCTTGTTGATAGACCACCGGCTTGTGGAAGCTGACCGAACCGTTGGCGGCAACGATGATGAGGTTGCCATCCCGGTCCAGTTTCAGCTTCCTTGCCCCGTCGAAGCGAATGCGGATGGGACTTACGTCGGCACCCAGCGCCAGCTCGAAGTCGAACTCCAGCCGCTGCCGTTTGCCGTAGTAGACCAGGTTCACTCCGGGGTAAACGCCCGTGTACTTCACTCGCTCGAAGGTAGGTATATCCGCGTGCCACTGCGCCGGATCGTTGCCGACAAAGTAGTTCACTATTCCAGGCAATCGGGCCTCGCCCGCGAGCACTGGAGCCGAGGCACCGCCGACAAGCCGCATCCGAATGGTGTCGGTGGTTGAGCCCACGCCCTGTGGCAGCTCCGGAACATGCCTGCCCGGTAGATCCGGCGCATGGAACAAAGGCTTTCTCTTCGACAGCAGCAGAACCGCCTCACGATCCTTGAAGAGAATCGAGCAGCCCGCGCTTCGGGAGAGAAAGCGCACCTGCGGATCGGTCTGCCCCTGGTTGTTCTCGAAACTCATGGGCAGCGCGCCATAGTTCCGCACTGTCTGCAGGTTGCGTGGAATCGTGTCCGGTGCAGCGGCCAGGGCCATCGCCAGCGGCTGGCAACCGAGCCCAAGCGCCACGAGTTGAAGAGCCGTGGCGCTAGATAGAATCAATCGCAAAGAGAAGGAAGGATGAACGCGCATGACTTCACCAAAGTTGACAGGCCAATCCGGTACCAGTGCTTGCTGCTCCGGCAGAACAAGGAAGAGCAATTCTACACCGGATTCGGCGGCCTGAAGCGTAGGGCGTCATCTTCCCCGGTATTGGTCCGCAGCGAAGGCGCAGCCGTGGATCAGGTCCAGGTTCATGTTCCTGGGAGCAGGTTGCCGGAGGCGCTGTAGCTCCAGCCGTCGACGCAGTTGTCCCCCTCGACCCGATACAGTAGGCAGCGCCGCTGTTGGGATGCTGGCGCGGACACGGAACTGTGCGTTGCTGTCATGCGCCGGCCGGAGCCACTATTTTTTCGGTTCATCATGCTCCGGGTAGGCACTGCGATCGAACCCGGAAACCTGACAGTCGTAGTCAACGCGGAACAGCTGAAACTCCCACCGCGCGCGTGGCTGTTTTAGTGCGGCATCCAACGCCGCAAGTTTTTCGCAGAGTTGCTGGGGGGCAACGAATGCTCGATCTGTCCCACGGGAGGAAAACACCGTGATTTCCATCTTGTCCGTCATCTCCCGGGGTTCGATCTTCTTGGGTGTTTCCAACTCCTTGGACTCCTGCCACGATAGGTCCGAGTGAGCCAAAGCGGCGATAAGATTCTGCATCTCCGGGAGCGAAATATACGGCGTTCGGTCACCGGGAATTGCAAGCGGGGCAGTACCGAGCCGCGGATCGTTTTTCTCCACCACCCGGAAAGTCAAGGGCACGTGAAAATAGCTGTAGGGAGGCAAATAAAAGAAGCGGACAATCGTGTCCCCGTCGACTGGAACATTGAGCGACTGTTTCCTAGTGGCCTGGCAAGATGCGAGCGAGGCAAGCATACATGCCAGCGAGATCGGCCAACAGATTTGACGCATTATCTTCATCGGCTCTCCTTCACGGCAACCTACTGTATTCGCCAGTCTGGACTGTTAGCCCTTAACACCTGGACTGCCCCGTTCATCTCACGTGGAGTAGCCACTCTCGGCGTGATAGTCATTTTGACGCCCGCCTGCCCGTCAATGCTGTACCCATACGTCATCGCCCCCTTCACAGAGAAGTCTTTGCCGCCGATGTTTGCAATACCGACGAGTGCTATCCCGGTAAATGTGCCTCGCCCAGGACCATTAGCCGGAGTGTCGTAGAACTCACTTGGCACGTTGGGGTTTTCTTGGCCGTACAAGGGACCAACCCCCTTGCCATCCTTCGTTAATCCTAGCCTGCATTATTCATGAACGCATAGCGAACGGCGTTTTTGGGCTGTACGAGATTGGCGAAAATGCTGGCGGCGTCGTGATTTTGCCATGGAGGACGTAGCGATGCGCTTGGTTGGC
>JBEKZJ010000279.1:0-4338 GCA_049509995.1 Occallatibacter sp.
GGCTCCGTTGCGCCAGACCCTGCGGAGTGGATGGCGACCGCACCAGTTGGTCCAGCGCGGCTTTGGCAGTGGAGTTGAGCGAGACAACGGGAGCGACTCTCGGCATATGACTAACTCTAACCAAAAACAGCGATAATATAAAGCACTATTTGGACGATGTACCAGCGATGCTTCGGTGATAAGGCTGAGAAGAGAGGGGCGCAGGTTCAAGCGCGCGTCTCTCTGGCCCCCGCGGCGCCGCAAGGCGGGCGAGAAAGCCGCCTGCCTAAAAAAGCTCGCCCGCGTTCCCCGTTTACCGCTCCGCGGCTTCGCGGCCCACCGGCTTGCGTCTACCCGGTGCTGGGTGGTCTTTGCACGCGGCTGGCGGAAGCCGTGGTTCCTTGAAGTGCTTTGACCTCCAGGCGGGCTGAATTTGCCGATCGGTTGGGGCAGGCTGCTATCGAACTGCTAGAGTTGAGGCGCGCCTTGCCGCCCCACCACAAGAACATCCATGAGCCAGCTTGCCCCCATCGCATCTGCCACGGCCCTGCCCTGACCTGGACCTGGGGTACAGACCGGTGGGTCACGATGGGTTGCCGTGGAGCTGGGAGGGGTCTAGGCGCCATCCCTGGCCTTCTGGCAGGGTAGGGGGGGCCTTGGCTGCGTCGTCCTGGTGCTTGGGCTCAAGGTAGGTGAGCGCCAGGCAGGCTTGCTCGGCCAGGGGCTGGCCGAGGGCGTACTCGATGTCGAACACGCGCACCAGGCGGAGGTCGGCCAGCGGTCTGCGCCCTCCGCCGCGCGCAGCGTTCCCCTCTCACTCGTCGCTGCAGATTCCAGTAGAGTGGTATGCGCAGTCTTCCGCGCAATGGAGAGCGAATGATGCATCAGGAAAGCGGCCGGGCCGCATTGGAACAACCCCGGGATAAATCCTCAAACAAGGTGACTCGACGGCTCTTCTTGCGTGCGAGTGCTGTTGGAATCGGCGGTCTCACCGCTGCTTCGACAAGCATCTTCGCCAGCGCGGAATTGCAAGCCCGGCCAATCGAGCAAGAACCGGGTAGCCCTCAGCCAGGCAAACGATCGCCGGGGCCCTCTTCGTTTCTTGACCTCCTCCGCATCCCTGACACCGTTACCGCCTTCCAGCGTTTCAGGCAGACCCTGCCCGAAGGCAGTATCCCGCTTGCACGGCATGGCGAATCCTGGACCGGCCAAAAGATCGAGGTCGAAACCAGGTTGGCATCGAATGCACTGGTGTTGGCGCTGCAGTCCCCTGCAACGCCGATCGTTGCCGTCCATGTCCGCTGGAATGAAAGTGTGGCTTCTCAACTCAAGGTGCTCGGCGACGCCTGGGAGCGAAGCTACGGAGAACTGGGCTGGCGCAACCTGATTCCGGAACGGCCCATGCCCTGGTACTTCGCAACGTTTGACGACGCGTCCTGCCATGGCTATGGCGTGAAGACCGACGCCCGCGCCCTCTGCTTCTGGCAGGTCGACCCTCAAGGGGTTTCCCTGTGGCTCAATGTCGCCAACGGTGGCAACGGCGTTGAACTCGGCACGCGGCCGCTGACCATGGCCACGGTTGTAACGCGCCGCGGCGACGAGGGCGAAGACGCAGTCGACGGAGTAGCAGAGCTGTGCAGGGCCATGTGCGCGCGGACCATCCGCCCCACCATCCCCATCTACGGCGCCAACGACTGGTGCTACAGCTATGGGGAGAGCACCGGCGAATCCATCCTTCGCGATACGGACTTCATCGTCGAAGTCTCGCCCACTGGCGGCATCCGGCCGTTTTCCGTAATCGATGGCGGCTGGACCAACGGCACCGCAGCATGGCCGGACATGGCCAAACTTGCCGCTGGAATCAAGCAGCGCACCGCCCGCCCCGGGATCTGGGTTCGTCCCCTGGAGGCTCCGAAAGATGCTGCTCCGGCGCTTCTCTTGCCGAATGCCCGATTCGGGCGCAGGCAAGAGCGGGCCAATGAGTTTGCTTATGACCCAACAGTTCCCGGGGCGCACGAAAAGATCCGCGCCAAGCTCCTCCAGGCTGCCGATTGGGGCTACGAAATGGTCAAGCACGATTTCAGCACATACGACCTGCTTGGCCAGTGGGGATTCGAAATGGGCCCGCAGCCAACCCTGCCCGGCTGGTCGTTCCACGACCCCAGCCGCACCAATGCCGAGGTCATTGCCGACCTCTACGCCCTCATCCGAGAAGGCGTCGGCACCGGGATATTGTTGAATGGGTGCAACACCATCGGCCACCTCGGACAAGGTGTCTTCGACCTGCAGCGCATAGGCGACGACACCAGCGGCCACCAATGGGAGCGCACCCGCCGCATGGGCATCAACTCCCTGTCCTTCCGGTTCCCGCAAAACAGAACCTTCTTCTCCGTCGACCCGGATCTGGTGGGACTCACAGACCTTGTACCCTGGGAGTTCAACCGCCAGTGGCTTGATCTTGTGGCCCGTAGCGGAGCGGTATCAATGGTCTCCGCCGCCCCCTCAATGCGTGGCAGGGAACAGCAGGCTGCTCTTCGAGAAGCATTTCAAATCGCCGCGGCTGGCGGAGTCGGCGCCAATCCAGTCGACTGGATGCACCAAAGCACGCCCGAAAGCTGGCGGCCGGCGAAAGGTGCCAGCTCAAATCAGGAGCGGCACTACCATTGGAGCGGCTCCGAGGGAGCATCCCCGTTCCTGAGTCCGTAGCTGGCCTCAACCGGTCCGGAGCCCCTGCATCACGGAGATTCAAAAGGCGTCCAGACGCAGAAAAGCCATGCCTCCACGGCATGGCTTTTCTGCTGAATATTATTGCCGGCGATCACCCAATCTCTCACACAGTCGCCCGTGCAGTACCATCCGCTGCACTTGCTATGCGGTGAATCATAACCAAGCCCTCGGGGTGTGCGCCGTTGCCGGTCCATGGAGGGCCACCGTGGAGCCCGGTGCCGGCAAGGTGCTGCCGCTGGCCTCTGGGAGTGGGGTAGGGTCCCGAGCCTCTCTCGGGCCCAGGTGCAGAGCCTTCATTCCACTTCGCCGGCTTTCAGAAAGTCCCCTGCGGAGACCGGCTAGGCGCGGAGGCGGACCGCAGGGCTACAAGGTGCAGGAAGACTCGCTCACCACCCCGCCTGATCGCAGTACCAGCCGCCGGCGTGTACACCGTGGGAACGCGGCAGGCCACGGCGATGGCGGAACAGCGTCCGCCGCCGGGAGCCTCAATCCAAGGTCATGTAGCGGCCGTCCACGCCACTACGCTTCCTCCTCAGCTCAGCCCTGGGGTTCAACGTCGCCTTGAAGGGGAATGACAGGGAGGTGTATTGCTTCCTGCTTCTTTGAAAAGAAGCTCTATGCAATACATCGTCGGCGTCACCGCGGGCAAACACGCTGACATCCCCTGAAACCTCGTACCTGGGGCCTCCATCCGTGTTCACGGGCGTCAGCACCAGCTTGGCGATATGTTTCCGGATTCGCTGCTTTGCGACCTCCGGGTCGCCCATGAGAACCGCTTCCAGATCTGTCAGTTTGCGATCCAAAAGCTCCCGGATGGCCTCCGCTGTGAGAGGTTCGATGGCAACCTCCGTCTGCGTCGCAAGCAGCAGGTCGATGCTGTGCATTTCTGCGTCAACCGACTTCATCCGTTCCGAGAGGAGAGAGCTTCTCCCGAGGTCCTGGATCGAATCCATAAGGTTTTCAGCTTTTCTCCTCAGCTCGATTTTCCTTTCCTGAAGTTCCTCTGCCGTGGACGCAACCCGTTGCGCGGTGAGTGTTCTTTCCTCGCACGCGGCCAGCACTTGATGATGGTAGTCCCGGGACAACCTTTCCCGGACAGCCGGGTCGAGCAGACTGCCAGAGATCGCCTTCAGCAGTTGGGGTTCGAGGAGTCTGCGAAGAATTGTGAGCTTATTGCGGCATGTGCCGCGATACCGGTGGCCGATGCAGCCGTAGCGCGCGCTTTGCCCCTGGCCGCCGATGACGTTGAAGTTCCCACCGCATTCCGGGCAGTTCAACAAGCCCGAGAAGAGGTATCTACGGCTTGCCGCTGAGCGGTTGAGCCCGCCTTCCTTCCACCAACTAGGCCCCCGCCTGCTCTTGTTCGCCTCGACCGCGGCATTCCACAACTCCTCCGAGACGATCCGCCATTCTGGCACCTCCACCCGCACCCATTCCGACTCTGGCCTGCGGCGTTGCTCCTTCCGGCGCGAAGTCGGATTCCGCACCACCCTGGTGCGGTTCCAGACGTTGGTCGGGTCGAGGACTGGCGCGGTGTTCCGAAGGTCTAGCCTAGCCGTTGCTCCCCGTTTCCTCTGGGAGTGCCTCAGTAGCCAAACCGTGAATCCGTTTCCAGCCCCCGCCACATCGCAC
>JBEKZJ010000028.1:0-40125 GCA_049509995.1 Occallatibacter sp.
GTTTCGGCTTCACACTTTTCCAGCAGCTGCATGAAAACCGATTCGTACAGTTCCCACGGACGGTTGGCGTTGGCATAGGCCAGGGTGGATTTCTGGGGCGTGGTGCTGATGCCCAGATGCTTAAGCGGCGATTCGCAACCGGCCAGCCCCAGGCAGACTTGGCGCAACGAATTCATGTGCGCCACCTGACAAAACAGCATGGCCACGAATTGTTCCCGGCAGGTGAAACCTTTGCCGTTGCGCTCGGCCTGACGGCGCTTGACGGCCTGGGCGAACTGCCCGCGCGAAAACAATTGCAATATCTGCGAAAACACACTGCATACTTGAGTCATGGCTGATCCTCTCTTCTCTCCATGTGGTTCTGTGTCGCAACCCACTCCAGAGTAACGGGGATCAGCCCCTTCCGCATCCGTCAGTTGTACTAAGATAACAGTCTATTTTGGACAGCAATGGCGAGAGCGGCAAAAAAGCGTGAAAGTTGTTCTTTTGTTTAAGTGTTACTCTGACGCAGTTGTATTACCCACGTTGGGTACTACCGAGCTGATCGAGTCCCAGAACCTGGGCCAGGCGCTGCTGCGTCAGTGATTGTTTAGAAAGAACGGTGGCCACACGGTTGGGCCCCTTTTCGCCCTGAGGCGGGTACAACAATGTGTACCTCTGAATCTGTCGCAACTGGTCGAGCAATTCTTCGGTAGAGAGTCCGGGCCATGCCTCCTCTGCCTGCCGGCGTAGGAACTGCAGCAGCGAGATTCCCAACATGCAGTAGAAGGCGTGGACGCGGATTTTCTGGTCGGTCCAGTGATACATCGGTCCCCATCCCAGCCAGTCGCCATCCTTGAGTCCGCGAAAGACCTGCTCGATATGCTGTTGGCCAGAATAGGCGGTTATGACTTGCTCGGTAGTCCAATCGAAACGGTTGGTCACCAGGACGGTACGCCCCAGTCTTTGCGCCATCAATCGTTCCAGACGCGTTGCTCCAACTCGTAGCCGATTAGTTCCGCCACGAATTGCGGCGCCAGCCAGCGTGCGATCTTGTTGCGCAATCCGCGCTCGGTCAAGGATGCACCCGAGGTGGCCAGCTCCCTGGCCAGCCTGCGCATGGATTGCATGGCCTTGCTCAGAGTGGTGGTCAGGCTGTGCAGTTGTTCGCCGGCAAAGGGGGCGGAGTATTTGACCACGCAGCGATACTCTTTGCCATGAACGACCATCGTCTCTGCGGCTGCCGACACGCCCGGCTGCTGGCTGCTCAATGGTGTCAGTTGCTGCGAGGAGCGCAACTCGGCCGGCGCCTGGCTCCAAGGCAGCGCCGAGATCCATCCTACGCCGGCCTGTTCCAACTCCAGCGTGTTGGCCAAAGCGGCCGAGCCCTTGTCCAGCACCAGAGTGACCGTGTCCGGCGCAATCTGGTTGCGCTCCAGCAGAATCACGATCCGATCTAATGCCCGGGGAAATTCCTCCGCGTCCGCCAGGTTGCCGCGATACAGGTGGTGACAGAGGCTGAGTCCGTTGTCACCATCCAGAACGTAACTCAACCCCACCTGGCGCAGGTTATGACGCCCCTGCTTGTTGTGCCCGCGCTGTGCCAAGCTGTTGCGCTCGTTGTTGCTGGCGATGTAGGTGTAGAAGTTGGTCGTGTCGTAGGCCAGCAGCCGGCGGGTAACCAACTGTTTTTCCTTCCACAGGCCGAGCAGCCGCAACTGCGCCTCTTCCAGTTCATCCCGCTTGCCGGGTGCGAGCGACTCGCCGGTTGCAATCGCATCGAAACAATCCCAGAAGGCCTGCGAGGTAAATCGTTCCGGAGCAAATCCCCACAGCGACGCGAGGATACTGTCCCGATACCAATCGGCCACTTCGGTCTTGGGACTCGGCTGGCAGATGCGATGCATAGCAGCCAGCAGCAGATAGTGCGCCGGTGAAGGGCCGGAGCGCGGCTTGGGCCAGAGCGACTGCAGCAAGGCAAAGACGCCCGACTTCTCAGCTGCCAGCCACAGAGCGCCGGGCAGGCCGAATTCGATGGTGGTGGCCGACAGCGGCACTGGGGCGCTGGCATCCTGAACCAGGCGCGCGACGCGTTCGGCGGTTCCCAGATAGGTCTGGTGGACAATGCGCGGCTTGCCGTCGACGCGTGCGCTCTCGACCACGTAGTAGTAAATGGTGTTGGCTTTCTTCTTCTTGATGAGGGACGCCATAAAGGGCAATACAATACATCATAATAACAAGTCGCGTCAAGCAGAAAAGGCTATTATTTTGGATTATTTTTATGATTTAAGGGTAATACGAAAAACCGATCGCCGTTGCAGACGCAACTCCTCACAATGCTGACACTTGGCTCCGATAGCTAAGGCCAAACTTCACAGTTCGCAGTAAACTCCCGCTAGTCCCTATTCCCTATTCCCTATTCCCTCGTGCTAATCTCACATCACCGCATGAGCCAGCCCCTCGCCGCGCCATCACACCCACCCCCCGCCGACCTGCCCCGCGTCCTCGGCGCCAGCCAGGCCACGGCCATCGTCGTCGGCACCATCATCGGCAGCGGCATCTTCCTCGTCCCCCGCGAAATGATGCAGGACGTCGGCTCCTCCGCCCTCGTCTATCTCGCCTGGATCGCCGGCGGCCTGCTCTCCCTCTTCGGCGCCATGACCTGCGCCGAACTCGCCGCCATGCTCCCCTACGCCGGCGGCGAGTTCGTCTACCTCCGCGGCGCTTACGGCGACTCCACCGCCTTCCTCTACATGTGGACCTGGTTCGCCGTCGCCAAGCCCGCCTCCATCGCCGCCGTCACCATCGGCCTCGCCCGCACCCTCGGTTTCTTCCCCGCCTTTCACTGGCTCAGCGCGCAAGCCATCGCCGGACCCATGCCGCTGCTCTGGTCCCAGATCTTCTCCATCGCCGTTACCTGGTTCATCACCGGACTCAACTACCTCGGCATCAAGAAAGCCGCCGACTTTCAGCTCGTCTTCACCATCCTCAAAGTCGTTCTCATCCTCATCGTCGCCGGCCTCTGTTTCGCCTCTCTCACCGGCTCACTCTCCAACTTCACCACCACGCTGCCCCACGCCGTCGGCGGCCTCGCCGGCTTCATGGCCGCCCTCATCGCCACCCTCTGGGCCTACGACGGATGGAACGACCTTACCATGGTCGCCGGAGAAGTCCGCCGTCCCGAGCGCTCGCTGCCCATCGCCCTTATCGGCGGCCTGTTCATTGTCGGCTTCCTCTTCATGGCCACCAACGCCGCCATCCAGTACATCCTTCCCGCCGCCCAAATCGCGGCCAGCGACCGCCCCGCCGTCGCCGCTCTCACCGTCGTCGCCGGACCCGCCGGCGCCGGCTTCGTAGCCGCCGCCATGGCCCTTTCCATCTTCGTCACCCTCAATGGAACCATCATGTCCGGCGCCCGCATCCCCTTTGCCGCCGCCCGCGACCGCCTCTTCTTCCGCCAGTTCGCCCACATCAACCCCCGCTGGCAGTCACCCTCCACCTCGCTCATCGTCCAGGCGCTCATCTCCACCGTCCTGCTCCTCTTCCTCAGCCGCTTCCAGCAATTCTTCGAGCTGGCCGTCTTTGCCGAGTGGCTCTTTTACATGCTCACCGCCACCACCGTCTTCATCTACCGCCGCCGCCGCCCCCACGCCTCGCGCCCCTACAAAGTCTGGGGCTACCCCATCCTTCCCGCTATCTTCGTCCTCTGCGCCGCCGCCGTCCTCATCTCCAGCTACTCAAGCAACCTGAAAGGCTCCCTCCTCGGCACCGCGCTGATCCTCCTCGGCCTGCCGGTGCTCTGGCTCGTCCGCAAGCTGTATGGCCCCTCCGCTCCCCTCGAAGGCAGACCCCAAAACTGAAGAAGGCGCTCAACCCGCGAGCGCCTTCTCGTAGCTTCTCTTGTTTTCATTCTTCAGACCGGCGCTCTCTCCATCGAGACGATAAACTGAATTCCCGGCACATGCGCTGCTGTCAACCGGTCATCGTTCGTGATAAAGAGGTCGCAGCCCGCGCTAGCCGCCGTTGCTAATTGAATAGCATCTGGAGCCTTAATGGCGCGGTCCTGACGTATTCGCGCGAATATTTCACCTGCCGGCCTGTCGAACGCAAGAACCTTCACCTCCGGCTCTCGCAACAGGTCTCTGTACTTCGTCTCCAACGCACGATTACCCGTTCGAAGGGGCTTTACCAGCACCTCCCCAACTGTAAGAGCGGAGGTGAGAACCGTATCCTTCCGACGTGAGAGCCGCTCGAAGATGAAGTTGGCGCGATGTCCGCGCGGCCCAAGGTCTTCGAGCTGGTAAATGAAGAGATTGGAATCGAGGAAAACCCTGCTCATTCCCATCCCTCGCGCAACTCCCGAATGTAGTCGTCGGGGTCGATCCCTTTAGCCATCTCCGCCCCAATCCCACGTGCCTGCAGCAGCCCCTCCAAATGCCGTGGACGTGGCTCCTCCTCCTCCCCAAAACAGGCCAAAGGAGCATATGAATTATCCCGCAGTTGGCGAACCCGCTCATCCGGATCGTCAGCCCAAATGCCCGCTGCGGGACGGGCCTTTTCATATCGTTCCCTGGCCCACTCCAACAGCGGCAGGTATTTCTCAGGAACCTCGCCCGGTTCTGGAAAGATTTTCCCGGTCCGTTCTGGGTGTATTTCGTCGCCCGGGAGCAACAATCGCCGCGTATGCTTCCCCGTCGCAAATAGCATCCTATGCTTGGCGGGATTCGGCGCCTTGTTGGCCACGCAGTGCTGCGAGGCATGAACATGCACTCCCGGACGGAGGTCGCCAGTGATATTCTCCTTTGCTGCTCTTTCCAGGACCTCCTGAATCGTGAATTCAGGGCGGCCGGGGTACTCCTTGTGCAGCGAAGCGATCGCCAAAAAAACTTCGACAGCGCAAGAGACTTCTACTGGTGGCAACACAGATACCATCGAATCAATCTCCCTTCTCAGGCGCGTTAATGAATACCATTCGACGATGGCCAAAATGCCATCCGCCGCAATAACGACACCGATATGGTTGTAAGGAACTCCCGCCAAACCCGCCGCCTAGACGTTGAATGTGCCGAATTCGACCCACTGCGTGCCTCGCCTTGCTGTAGCGGGTCTTCCTCCTGCATCCCGATTCCCAAACGCAGAAACCCTGATAATCGGTCATGGAATACGCCCTCCAATGCGCCCATGAGGAATATGTAAACATTGTATACCAATTCTTCGTGGTGTCAAGGCCGTTGAATGAGATTTTTTGAGAGGCGAGATTCACGCACAGAAAAACAAATCAGGCGCCCACCCCGCCCCCTCGCCCCTGCCTTGCTTGCACCACCCACCCCCAGCCAGTAAACTCAACCAGAGCAGCGGCCTTGCGGCAATTCTTCATCCATGCAGCAGCCAAGCTGGACTGTATCATTAGAATCGGCAGGAGTTAACACCATTGCGAGTAGCCTTATTCACCCGCGAATATCCCCCTAAGGTCTACGGTGGTGCCGGAGTCCACGTCCACTACCTCAGTCGTGAGCTGGCCCGCGAGATCGAGGTCGAGGTCCACTGCTGGGGGCCGCAGCATTCTGACCACGGCAACCTGCACGTCCGCGGAGCGGAGCCCTGGGCCGAAATCTCCACGGGCACCAAAGGCAAGTTCAAGGGAGCTCTTGAGGCCTTCAGCCTGAACCTGACGCAGGTCAAGGCCCTCCAGGGAATCGATGTTGTCCACACCCATACCTGGTACGTGTCGATGGCAGGCTATCTCGCCAAAAAACTCTACGGCGTGCCCTTTGTCCTCACCACCCACTCGCTGGAACCGTTGCGCGCCTGGAAGGCCGAGCAACTCGGCAGCGGCTATTCCATGAGCTCCTGGATGGAGCGCACGGCGATTCTCGATGCCGACGCCATCATCGCCGTCTCCCAGGGCACCAGGGCAGACATTCTGACGGCCTACCCCGATGTCGATCCCGGCCGCATTCACGTCATCTACAACGGCATCGATCTTGCCGAATATCGGAGGACCCCGGATACCCGGGCCCTTGCCGATTACGGAGTCGATCCGGCCGTGCCCTATGTTCTGTTTGTCGGCCGCATCACGCGCCAGAAAGGCGTCACCCATCTGGTCGACGCCATCGGCTACCTGCCGCCGGAAACGCAGGTTGTGCTCTGCGCCGGAGCGCCGGACACTCCTCAGATTGCCGCCGAACTGCGCAAGAAGGTCGAAGACGCGCGCCAGCGCCATCCGCGTATCGTGTGGATTGAAAAGATGGTCACCAAACCGGAGGCCATCCAGCTCTATAGCCATGCCCGCGTCTTCTGTTGCCCCTCGGTCTACGAGCCCTTCGGCATTATCAACCTCGAGGCCATGGCCTGCCGCGCCCCGGTTGTCGCCAGCGCCGTCGGAGGCATCAAAGAGGTCGTGGTCGACGGGGAAACAGGCTATCTGGTGCCCTTCGATCAGGACCCCGTCACCAGTTTCCCGCTCCATCCCGAAACATTCGCAAGGGATCTCGCGTCGCGCATCAATCAACTGCTCGAGGATCCGGAAAAGTGCCGGCGCTTCGGCGACGCGGGACGGAGCCGCGTGGAAGATATCTTCAGTTGGACTGCCATCGCCCACCAGACCATCGGCCTTTACCAGCGCCTCATCGAACAAAGGAAGGCCCGCAGCTCTAACCAACACTGATCCGCGCAGGTCGTCCCGCTTCATGCGGCGCGCCTGCTCAACCCTGACGCAGGCTTACAATCGAAGTAGATGGCACTACGATGACAGTCACTCAATCGGATGGGCGCAGGCGCGTCATCATTGAAGCAATCTCCCCCCAAGTGGACGGGGGACGATTTCCCGCAAAACGCACCCTGGGCGATCAGGTCCGCGTTGAAGCCGATATCTTCGCCGACGGCCACGACGCCATCGCCGCCTCGCTGCTCGCGCATCGCGAAGGCTCCGGCAAGTGGGTCGAGATTCCCATGCGCCCCCTGGTGAACGACCGCTGGACCGCCGCATTCCGCGTCGGCGAACTGGGCCGCTACGGTTTCAAAGTGCAGGGTTGGGTCGATCATTTTGAGACCTGGCGCCGCGATCTCTTGAAGCGCATTGAGGCTGAAAGCGACGCTCCTGTCGACTATCTTATCGGCGCCGCCCTGGTCGCGGAGGCCGCAAGCCGGGCTTCCGGCGCCGACGCCGCCTGGCTCAGCGAACGGGCATCCGTACTGCGCTCCGGCAAAGAGCCCGCCGATCTTCGCATCCATGCCACCGACCCCAGGCTGCACGAACTGGTCCTGCGCTACCCTGACAAGCGTTTCGCTTCCGAGTCGGACCGCGAGCTCACCATTGTTGTCGATCCGGTGCGCGCGCGATTCAGTTCCTGGTACGAGCTCTTTCCCCGCTCCACGGCAGAGCAGGCCGGCGCTCACGGTACGTTGGCGGATTGCGAAAAGCGCCTGCAATACATCGCTGAGATGGGTTTCAATGTCGTCTATCTGCCGCCGATTCATCCCATCGGCCGCGCCTTCCGCAAGGGCCGCAACAACAACCCCGAGTGCCAACCGGACGATTGCGGCAGTCCCTGGGCCATCGGTTCGGCAGAAGGCGGACACAAGGCGATTCATTCCCAACTTGGCTCCCTCGAAGACTTCCGGCGCTTCGTCGCCAAGGCCGGGGAGCTGGATCTATCCGTCGCCCTCGATATCGCCTTCCAGGCAGCGCCCGATCACCCCTACGTGCGCGAGCATGAATCCTGGTTCCGCAAGCGCCCCGATGGAACCATCCAATATGCTGAAAATCCTCCCAAGAAATATCAGGACATCTATCCCTTCGATTTTGAGAGCGAAGACTGGTCCGGCCTGTGGGAGGAGTTCAAGAGCGTATTTCTCTACTGGGCCGGCTTGGGAGTTACGATCTTCCGCGTCGATAACCCCCACACCAAGGCCTTTCCCTTCTGGGAATGGGTCATCGCCGAGATCAAGCGCGACCATCCGGAAGTCCTCTTCCTGGCCGAGGCCTTCACGCGCCCGAAGATCATGTACCGGCTTGCCAAGGTCGGTTTCAGCCAGTCGTACACTTATTTCCCGTGGCGCAATGGAAAGGCCGAAATCACGGCATACCTGACCGAGCTGTCCCAGACCCTGGTGCGCGAATTCTTCCGCCCCAACCAATGGACCAACACGCCCGACATTCTCACCGAGTTTCTACAGATGGGCGGCCGTCCGGCCTTCGCCATCCGCCTGCTGCTGGCGGCCACGCTGGGCGCGAACTACGGTATCTACGGTCCCGCATTCGAGTTACAGGAGAATCTTCCTATACGCCATGGCAGCGAAGAATATCTCAACTCGGAAAAGTACGAAATCCGCCACTGGGACCTCGATCGGGCTGACAGCCTGCGGCCCCTGATCGCGCGCGTCAATGAGATACGAAACACCAACCCGGCTCTGCAAAGCGACTGGTCGCTCAAATTCCATTTCGCCGACAATGACCAGCTTCTCTGCTACAGCAAGGAGTCGGAGGACCGTTCAAATCTCATCCTCACCGTCGTCAATCTCGATCCCCATCATACCCAGGCCGGGTTCGTCACGCTGCCGTTGAATGAGCTTGAAATCCCCCTCGACCGCGCCTACGAGGCTGAGGATCTGCTCACCGGCGAGCGCTACCTTTGGCATGGACCACGCAATTACGTGGAGCTGAATCCCTCGCGTCTCTCCGGCCACATTCTCAAGATCCATCGACGGATGAAGATCGAAACAGACTTCGAATACTTTCTCTGATCCCGGCGCCCGGCCGAAACAACTTAGACCGTGTTTCAAAAGCCCGCTCTGTGTCAGTCGTTCATCGGCGCTGCCGACCTGCGGAGGGATGAAACTTGCGTCGACCAAAGCCACCGCTAACTTGCTAACTCGCTCGCCGCCGCGAAGCGGGGACTAACTCGCTGCATTTGTTCCAAAACTCTCCTCGGCCACCCCACTTGTGTTGTTTAACTTGCGGACCAAACGAAATCTCGTTTCTTCCTAGTCGTCCACCGGCGTTGCCGACCCACGGAGGGATGAAACTGCGTCCGACGATGCCGCCGCTAACTTGCTAACTCGCTCGTCCCCGCTTCAGCGGGGGCTAACTCGCCGCATTTGCCCAAACACGCTGTTTCTGTTTGGATTGTTCAACTTGCAGCACAATCGAAATCCTGTTTCTTTGTAGGGAACGACCGGGTACCGGGGCACCCTTCAGGGTCGGGGTGTTGTGCCAAAAAGCCGAAAAAAGGCGGGCTTGAGCCCCTGAGGGAATGCTGGCTATCAATCAAAGCCTCGTTCAGAGATCCCCAAACCGCTCCCAGTTGTTGGGTCGGCCAACCATCCTGACCGGACCGCTCATAAAAAAGGGCCCGGACTCAGAAGTCCGGGCCCTTCATCGTTCAGTGCCGGCGCAGCCGGCGCACGCGTCAAACCAGTGTCAGCGCCGCCGCACCACCTCGAACGTAAGCACCGTCGAGTGCGAAGTGCCTCCGCTCGTGCCTGTTATCGTGATCGGGTAGGTCCCGGCCGGGGCGTTTCTGGCCACCGTCAGGGTAAAGTCCGACGTGCCCGCGCCGGTGATGGATGTGGGGCTGAAGCTCCCGGTCACGCCGGAAGGTATGCCCGTCGCGGACAATGCAATCGCCGAGTCAAACCCGCCCGAAACAGCCGTCGTCACCACCGCATACCCGCTTTGGCCCTGGTACAGGTATCCAGACGTGGGCGAGACGGAGATGGTGAAGGCCCCGGCAGTCGCCGCGGTCACGGTCAGCGATACGGTTGCCGTGTGCGTGATTCCGCCGCCGGTGCCCGTTACCGTGATCGTGTACGTGCCGGTCGCGGTGGTCGACGCCACGGCCAGCGTCAAAGTGGACGTGCCGGAGCCCGGCGCCGCGATAGACGTGGAGCTGAAGGTTGCGGTCACGCCTGTCGGTTGGCCACTCGCAGACAACGCAACCGCCGAGTTAAACCCGCCGGAAACGGTCGTCGTGATCGTGGAACTGCCGCTGTTGCCCTGCACCACGGAGACGGAAGTGGGCGAAGCAGAAAGAGTGAACGCAGGAGTCGCCGCCGCGGTCACGGTCAGCGAAATCGTGGCCGTATGCATCAGCCCGCCGCCCGAGCCGGTTACCGTAATCGTGTACGTGCCAGCCGTCGTGGTTGAGGCCACGGCCAGGGTCGCCGTAGACGTGCCGGAGCCCGGCGCCGCGATGGACGTGGGGCTGAAGCTTACCGTCACGCCTGAAGGCTGCCCCGTCGCGGTCAGTGCAACTGCCGAGTCAAACCCGCCGGACACAGCCGTGGTGATCGTGGAAGTGCCGCTGTTGCCAACCACCACGGAAACGGAAGTGGGCGATGCGGAAATGGTAAACGCCGCAGTCGTGCTCGACGGAGCCAGTGCGTTGATCAGCCCCGTGCCGTTCGGACTGCCCCAACCCGTGACCAGGTCGTAACCCACCACTGCCGAATAGCTGCCCGATGTGCCGCTGCTGATGTCGTGGAAGTCCGTGGCATAATCCGCCGTTATATTCTGCGCGTAGATCGTCGGGTTGATGAAGCCGAGCGTCGCGTCCCCGTTGGCGACCGCCTGCTGGTTGGCCAGCGCAATGTAGGCAGCCCACATGGGGGTCGCAAAGCTGGTGCCGCCGTACTCGTTTGCCGTGCAGGTGGTTTGGTCGGCGCACACGTAAAAGGTGAAGTTTGCGTTTGCCGATACGTCCGGGCCGTTGCGAAGCGTCGTCGAACCCTTGTTGCTGGAGTTGATCACGCCCGCGAGCTGCTGCCACGCGGGAATCGCGATTCCGTCCGGCGAGATCCCGCCGCCGCTGTCTGACCATGCCGTTTCCGACGCCCAGGGGCCGCCCGCGCCGGCGGTTGTCAGGTCCGTGCCGCCCACTGAGATCACATTCGCATCGTCGGCCGGCCAGGCCTCATTGCTCGACGACCAGGTGGAACTGTCGCCCGACGCCGCAAAGAAGTTCTGCCCCTGCGCCGCCATCTTCTCGAAGTACGGGTCAAGCGTGCTTGGATCGGCCGGCGTCCAGCCCCACGAGCACCCAATGGTCGTGGGCAGAGGGTTGTGCGTCGTCATGGCGCTGATGATGGCCGTATCCGTGGAACCGATGTACATCACCAGGCTCGCCAGCCCCGGAGCCATGCCGATGGCCTGCGTCATGTCCAGCGTCTGTTCCGTGTCGTCGCAGTCGCCGCCGGCTCGCGAATCCACGCACGACGTGCTGGTCCCGTCCGTCGACAGCAGCGTGATCGGCACATTGTTGGTCTGCTTGACGTTCGTGAAGTAGGTAGTCAGGTCAGCCAGATCGGTGCCCAGATACTCGAACAATCCCAGGTTCTGGCCGGCGCCGGTAAGGGCCGTTCCGCCGTAGTAGGCCGCGCGCATGTCGCTGCCCAAAAACGAGGCCGATGGGCCGGAGCCGGTGGTCGCGTGGGAAACGACCTTGTCGGCATCGATCCCGTGGGCCTTGGCGTAGTCGCTCTTCTTCACGAACATCGGATGCGGAATCGAGTAGTCGTCCAAGCCGGAGATGTGCCATAGCGCGAACGGCAGGCTGGTGGTGGGCTCGCGGTCGGGCGCGTAAAATGTGCGGCCTTCGGTGGGGTGCTGGTAGGTGCGCATCACCACATGGAAAGCCGTCTCCACGGCCGAAACGGGGCCCTTGACCTGCACCTCCATCCCATCGCGCGTTCCACCCACAACCTCGAATCCGTTGGCCTTCGCGAAGCCGACCACCGCGTCATAATCCGCCTGGCTGGGCCCAAATTTCTCCGTGAACTCGGCCACGGTCAGGAAACGCCGGTAGGAGAAGCTGGACGGATCGTAGACTTCCTTCAGAAAGGATTCCAGTCCTGCCGGATCGCGCAGCGGCAGAACGATATCCAGCTGCATCGTCTGGTTTGCCGAAAGGCGTCCCACTGCCGGCGCCTCACCGCTGCGGGTGACTGCTCGCACATGGCGCGTCGAAACCGACTGCGCCTGGGAATTCATTGTCGCGGCCGACAGCATTGCAACGGCTGTCAGCAAGAACAGACCGATTCTCCGAACCATGATTTCTCCTTTGACCGGGGGGATGTCTCAGGGGTGTCCGGTTGGCTTGCATGGGGACGGGCAGCCCTTTTGTCCACGTAGAGTACCATCCCCAATCGTGAACGGCGAGAGAAATTTTACGTTGACCTCCGCTCGCAGCTGGCTCTGGGCCGGCAAGCCCACTTCTCCAAGAGCCGGGTGCCCCTGTACCGTTGAATCCATCTACTGCGCAATAGTCCAGTAGAGACTCGACCGCCCACCAGGAGCGCCAAAGTGCCCCTGCGCCAAGCGAGCACCTGCGCCCTGGCGCGGCGGTCCATCCTTGACGTCCGCCGCGGTGGACCGCGGCGACCGGCATGGGTGGGAGACCATGAACCCCCACTGCCCGCCGGGCCAACCGTCCCTTTCATCTACCATCAAAGCAGCCCATGCCCGCCAACCCCAGGCTCGGACAGAACTTCCTCAACGACGCGCAGGCCATTGAGCGCATCGCCGCCTCCCTCGGCGATCTCTCCACCCGCACCGTCGTCGAAATCGGTCCCGGCGCCGGCGCCATCACCTCGGCCCTCGTCGCCCGCGCCGCCCACGTCCTCGCCGTCGAGCTCGACCCCGGCCTCGCCGCCCATCTCCGCACCCGGTTCCCACCCGGCCGCCTCACCGTCCTCCAGCAAAACGTCCTCACCTTCGACTTCGCCGCCGCCTCCGCCGCCGCCGGCCAGCCCCTGCTCGTCTTCGGCAATCTCCCCTACTACATCACCTCGCAAATCCTCCTCAAACTCGCCGCCAGCCACGCCGCCTCTGGCCGCGCCGTCCTGGACAAGGCCGTATTGATGGTCCAGCGCGAAGTAGCCGATCGCATCACCGCCCTTCCCGGCTCGCGCGACTATGGCCTGCTCTCCGTCACCGTCCAGATGTACGGCCCCGCCGAAAAGCTCTTCACCCTCCCGCCCTCATCCTTTTCGCCCCCGCCCGATGTCCATTCCACCGTCGTCCGCTGGCGTTTCGCCCCGCGCTTCGCGGAACTCTCGCTCCACGAGTCCACCTTTCTCCCCTTCGTCCGCAAAGTCTTTGCCCAAAAACGCAAGACCCTCGCGAACAACCTCCGCGCCGCCGGCATTCCCCCCGCCGCCATCGCCGCCGCGCTCGCCCGCGCCGCCATCTCGCCCCACGCCCGCGCCGAAGCCTTGCCCATCGAAACCCTCGCCAGCCTCTGGCACGCTCTTCAAGCTACTTACTCCGCTGCATAACTCCCCGCCCTACTCTCAACCTTAAGATGTATCTTGAAAAAGACCCGCGCAACACTTCCGGCAGCTCCGTGTCTCCATGAATGTGAGCGCGGACCGGCACAAAGCTACAAACCCACACCGCCGCCTCCCACGGAGATACACCATGAAAGTTTCTTTGCTTGGCGTCGGACTTCTCGCACTTACCTCAACCATTGGCTTTGCCCAGGCCGCGCCTGCACCCATGCAACGCCATGCCGCCACCATCAACCAGCGCCGCGAACACCAGCAGCAGCGCATCGCGCAAGGCATCCGCGCCGGCCGCCTCAACGCGCGCCAGGCCAGCCGCCTGGAGCGCCGCGAAGCTTCCATCGGTCGCCAGGAACGCCACATGCGCGCCGCCCATAACGGCCGCCTCACCCGCGCCGGCCGCGTCGCGCTCAATCGTCGCCTCAACCGCACCTCGCGCGCCATCTACCGCGCCAAGCACAACCCCGCAAGGCGCTAAGTAACTTCCCGCCCATGACGCCAATGGCCGCCCAACTTGCTTTGGGCGGCCATTGCTGTTTCCCGCATAACTTACCTGATAATTCTTTCTTGATAACTCCTTGCCAAACAAACTGGCCGCGGGAAGTGAACTTCTTCAAGAAGTTACCGCCCCGCGGCCATTGCTACAACCGATCGTTCAAGCAAACAGGATCGGAAGCCGTAGCTCTAGTGGTGACCGCCGCCACCACCGCCGCCACCACCGCCGCCACCGCCGCTGTGGGAAGCACCGCCCCCGCCGCCACCACCACCGCCGCTGTAGCCGCCACCACCACCCGAGGAATGGCTCGCGGAGGTCCCGCCACCGGAGGAATGGCTCGCGGAAGACCCGCCGCCGGAGGAACTATGTTGGCTGCTGCCCGGGCTTCTTGCTCCAGACCCGGACGAACTCCCCGCCTTGCCGCCGCCAAAGCTCGGCCCCGTAGCCCGTGCCTGCCCACCCCCCGGCCCCGCTCCCAAACTCGATCCAGGAAAGACCGATACCGTGCGATTCACATACGCCGAGGCCGAGTGGTCATACTGTGCCCGCGCGCCCAGCGGGTGCAGCGGCTGCACCGTGTGCCCGGCAATCGTCACCGGAGTCGCCCTGTCCCGCGCCGGCAGTGCGGTACTCCCGCCCGCAGGACGCCGGTTCACGGCAATCAGCGTATTCGCCCTCCCGTGCGCTCTGCCGCCCAGCGGATGGCGTGGTGGATGCGGACGCAACGGCGGTCGATAACCGCCAAAACCGCTGCCGATGTTGGGGCCAAAATAACCGCCGCCGAACCACCATGGATAGCACCCGTTCATCCCCGGCGCCCAGCCCCAACCAAAGGCGTCGTACCAGTTCCACATTCCACACTGGTACGGCAAATAGCCCCACGGATACCCCGATGCCCATATGTAGCCATACCCCGGCGTATTCATCCAGTACCCGTTCCCATAGGGGTCCCACCCCGCGCCCGAGGCCTCATACGGCGACCAGATGTTGCCCTGCCCCGGCACGTTGTACCAGTTCCCGCTCGCATCCAGGTCGTTCCACGCCGGGTTGCTGTTGTCGCCGTAGTTCTTCGTCGCCCCGGTCTTGGCCGCGGCCTCCGACGTCAGCACCTGGTCCCGGTCCGAGTTCCACGTATCCCACGAGTCCGGCTCGATCGATTCAGCCAGCGTATAGCGGCTCGGATCGCTGCCAATCAGCGCCACGCTCTCCCCGCCGTGCAGGTCCACCGTCATCGCGCCGCCGCGTTCCAGGTGCGCGTTCCCTGAGAAAACCGCCAGCTCGCCCGGAGGGTTGTCCAGGTTGATTCGCATCACCGTAAAGCCGCCCGCCGTCACCACGCTGTCGGCAAATTTCACGCGAATCGTCCCGCTCTGCCCCGTGCCCTGCAGCTCAAAGTAGCCCAGGCCGCTTTCGAGAGCGATCTCCGCCTCGCCGTTCCCGTCCTGCCCGCGCAGCATCGTCAGCGTCAGCGAGCTGTTCGGCGAAAGCCGCGCCACGCTCCCGTCTTCAAACTGAATCTCCGCCCGCCCGTCGTCCCCGGTCGTCACCCGCGTGCCCGCAAACAGCGGCGCATTCGCCACCGCCTGGTCGGCAAGCACCTGGTTGCCTTGCGCAAGCTGCACCTGCCCGTCCACGCTGCTCAGCCGCACCGCCCGCGCCGCCGGCGCCGCATCTCCGGCCTGCAAAACCGGCGCCAGCCAAACAGCTCCCAGCGCCAGCGCTGCCAACCCCAGCCATCCGGCGCCCAACCCGCGTCCAATCAGCCTTCCGCGATCTCCTACGCTTTGCATGGAACCCCGCCTTTCCAGCCACTTGCCCGCTTCACCTGCAACCGCCGCCATCCCCCTGCCGCTGCCAGCCCATCATAGATTGGACTCGCCGCCGCGGGAAATAGTTGCCCGAAAAACCCGCGCAGGACGCGCTTCGACGCGGTTTATCCCTTTCCCTGCGCCAACAGCACCCTGGCCCGCTTCCTCACCCGCTCCATCACCTCCGGGTCCTCCGCCAGCCGCTCCAGAATCCCCCGAATCGTGCCAATCTGCTGCACCCGCCCATCCCCGGCGGCCTCCACCAGGTACTCCGTCTCCCGGTCCAGCCCCAGCCGGTCGTGCTGCAACAGCACCTCCAGCCGCGCACCCTCCAGGATCGCGGTCGCCACCGCCACCAGCGAGTCCCCCAGCGCTTGAATCTCCCTATCCTTCGAGTAATTGAACGCGCAGCCCCCGGCGCCATCCGGCCCGCTGTAACTCAGCTTCTTCCATCCCTGGAAGGCCACCTTCATGTGGCTCTCGCATCCTGAGCTGAACAGCTTGTGCTGGCGGGCAGTCTCAAAGACGCGCCCCGCAAACTCCGCGCTCACCCTGATATCCCGATCCACATTGGGCGCCTCAATCCCCTGCGCCACATCTTGCCCCCCGCCTAGCCCCGCTCCCCGCGCCGCATCGCCGGCCACGCTGCCCTGCTCCGACCAGAAATGCCCGCTCCCATCCGGATAAAGCGTCAGAACCCAGTGCGACGGCGAAAGCCCTGGATTGGAATAATCCACCTCGAACACCGGCCCCGCCGCAGCCCCAGCCTCGCCCCGCGCCGGCATGGCCAACGCCGCCCAAGCCAAGGCCAGCCACACCCCCCTCATCGCCCCACCCCTTGCAGAGCCAGCGTCTGCGCCGTATGAATGTGGCAGATCGCCAGCGCCAGCGCATCCGCCGCGTCCGGCGGCTCCGGCGTCTCCTTCAACTCCAGCAGCCGCGCCACCATGAACTGCACCTGCTCCTTCTTCGCCAGCCCGTACCCCACCACGCTCGACTTGATCTTCAGCGGCGCATACTCGGCCACCGGCAGCCTCTGCCTGGCCGCCGCCAGCAGCGCCACGCCCCGCACCTGTCCCAGCTTCAGCGCGCTCTTCGCATTCACTGAGTAGAAAACCTCCTCGATCGCCACGGAGTCCGGCTGCCACCGCTCCAGCTCCGCCGTCAGCTCCCGGAACACCTGCTCCAGCCGCTCCGCCGTCGAAAGCCCCTTCTTCAGCCGGATCGCCCCCATCGCCTTCAACACCAGCTTGGGCTCCCGTCCGCTGTCGCACGACTCCACGACCCCGAACCCCGTTACCTCTGTCCCGCAATCAATCCCGAATACCCGCATCGCGTCCAAGTCTACCGCAACCACATCGCACTCGGGGGAATCGCCTCCACAAACCGTCCCCAAATCTTTCACCCCTTCGCAGGTTTTCAGATTGCTAGAGGTGCGAAGTCCTTGAGCCTGCTGAATGCCAGGCGTAGAATAGTTGCCGCAGAGCAGAGGCAGCGGTTGCATAAGCCGGCGCCGTCCCATTTTGTGGTCTGTTCCCGTTTTTCAAGAATGGGAGAGTTTTATGCCTTCCGTCGCGTGGGTTGCATACCCGTGGCTGTCCCTTCGGGGATGGTTTTGTGCGTTGCCACTGTCTTTCTTCGCCTTCCTGTTTCCTTCCATGGCTCGGATCGAGAGAGCCTTCACCAGCGCCATCCCGGGGGGCAGGCGATGCCGCAACGGCGGCCTGAAAAGCTGTTTACCGGCACTCCTTGGCGCAATGCTGCTGGCTGGGCTTCCGGCTGGGGCAACCGGCACAGCCACGACCACCACGCTGGCGGTCACCTCGGGAGGCAGCGCGGTCACTACGGTCACCTCGGGCAGCGTGGTCACGCTCACGGCTACGGTGATGGCCGGGACCACCCCGGTGAACCCCGGCCAGGTGAAGTTCTGCGACGCGAAGGCGGCCCACTGCGAAGACATTCATATCGTGGGCACGGCGCAACTTACGAAAGCCGGGACGGCAACATTCAAGTTCCGCCCCGGCGTCGGCAGCCACAGCTACAAGGCGGTCTTTGTCGGGACAAAGAGCAATGCGGGCAGCACCTCGGGCACGGCGGTGCTGACGGTGACGCACACTGGGCTCTATCCGACGGAAACAGCGATTGCGCAGAGCGGCGGGCCGGGCAACTACACGCTGACGGCGACGGTGGGGGGCACAGGCCCTCTGGTGCCCACCGGGACGGTCTCGTTCCTCGATACCAGCAACGGCAATGCCCTGTTAGGCTCGGCAACGCTGGGTGCGGGGGCAGGGATCAACTTTCTGAACTCCTCGAACCCTGCAACAACAGGCGCCGGTCCCCGTGCCATAGCGGTGGGGGATTTCAACGGGGACGGCGTCCCGGACTTGGCCACGGCGAACGACACCGACTTCGGGACCGTGACGATTCTGCTGGGCAACGGAGACGGGACCTTTACAGCGACAGCGACAAGCCCGGTAACGGAGGTGTACGCCTATTCCATAGCGGTGGGGGATTTCAACGGGGACGGCATACCGGACCTGGCCGTGGCGAATTTGTGCGGCGACGACCCCACCTGCCGATCCGCTGGCACGGTGACGATTCTGCTGGGCAACGGGGACGGGACTTTTACAGCTACTGCGACGAGCCCGGCCACGGGCAACTCCCCCGTGTCCATCGCGGTGGGTGATTTCAACGGGGACGGCATCTTGGACCTGGCCGTAGCGAACAATGACAGCAACTCGGTAACGGTGCTGCTGGGCAACGGAGACGGGACTTTTACAGCTACGGCGACGAGCCCGGCTACGGGCCAGAATCCCTTTTCCATCGCGGTGGGGGATTTCAACGGGGACGGCATTCCGGACCTGGCCGTGGTGAATCAGTGCGGCAACAACGGCCCCTGCGCCCCCAACGGCACAGTGACGGTGCTGCTGGGCAACGGGGATGGGACCTTCACGGCGACGGCCGTAAACCCGGCGACAGGGAGCCAACCCAGATCCATTGTGGCGGCGGACTTCAACGGAGATGGAATCCCGGACCTGGCCGTGGTGAACTTTGGCCCCTATGGTGACCCGGTTGGCTCGGTGACGATCCTGCTGGGCAATGGGGACGGGACCTTTGCGGCGACGGCAGCGATCCCGACGAGCGGCAAACCCTTCTACATCGCGGTAGGCGACTTAAACGGGGACGGCATCCCCGATCTAGCGGTATCTATCACGTGCAGCACCGTCGCCGCCTGCGAATCCAGCGACGGTACAGTAACGGTTCTGCTGGGCAATGGGGACGGGACATTTACACCCGCGACGGCGACCCCTGCGACGACGGGTTACTGTTGCCTCTCCATCGCGGTAGGGGACTTCAACGGGGACGGCATCCCTGACCTGGCTGTGACCGACGCAGACAACGACACGGTGGAGGTGCTGCTGACGGAAACCCAAACCGCAACTGCATCGGGCGGGGTTGCGGTGGCCCCAGGCGCACACCAGGTTGTGGCGAGCTACCCCGGCGACAGCGACTATGACGCCAGCACCTCGCTTCCAACAGTCCTGGACCTGGCGCTGGCGGCGCTCACTTCTCCCACGCCGGGCAGTGTGCTGCCAGGTTCCAGCGTGACCTTCACGTGGACAGCCGGGATCGGGCCCACGGAGTACCAACTCTGCCTGGGCACTGCCAGAGCGAGCTGCAACCTGCTCGACGAAGACGAGACGAATGGCACTTCCCTCAGCGTGACCGGCCTGCCGACCTACGGGCAGACGCTCTACGCCGCGCTCGGGTCGCTGATCGGCGGGGTCTGGCAATGGGCAGACTACACGTACACCGAGGCTGGAACGCCGCTTGCGGCGCTCACTTCTCCCATACCGGGCAGTGTGCTGACAGGTTCCAGCGTGACCTTCACGTGGTCGGCCGGGTTCGGCGTCACGGCCTACCAGTTCTGGCTGGGCACTACCGGAATCGGCTCTTCCAACCTGTATAACTCGGGTGTAACGACGGCCACTTCCGCCAGCGTGACCGGCCTGCCGACCAACGGGCAGACGGTCTACGCCCAGCTCGGGTCGCTGCTCGGCGGGGTCTGGCAGTATGCCAACTACACCTACACCGAACACGGTACGCCTGCGGCGCTCACTTCTCCCACACCGGGCAGTACGCTGCCAAGTTCCAGCGTGACCTTCAGCTGGTCGGCCGGTGTCGGCGTCACGGAGTACCAACTGTGGCTGGGCACTGTCGGAGCAGGCTCGTCCAACCTGTATAACTCGGGTGAAACGACGGCCACTTCCGCCAGCGTGACCGGCCTGCCGACCTACGGCCGTACGGTCTACGCCCAGCTCTGGTCGCTGCTCGACGACGCCTGGGTGTCCGCCTACTACACCTACACCGAGGCCACTCCGGCGGCGCTCACCTCTCCTACACCGGGCAGTACGCTGCCAGGTTCCAGCGTAACCTTCGCGTGGTCGGCCGGGACCGGGCCCACGGCGTACCAACTCTGGCTGGGCACTACCGGAGTGGGCTCGCAAAACCTGTTCAACTCGGGTTCAACGACGGCCACTTCCGCCAGCGTGACCGGCCTGCCGACCTACGGCCAGAAGGTCTACGCCACGCTCGGGTCGCTGATCGGCGGGGTCTGGCAGTATGCCAACTACACCTACACCGAGGCCGGTACGCCGGCCCCGGCGCCGATCACCTCTCCTCAACCGGGCAGCACGCTGCCAGGTTCCAGCGCGACCTTCGCGTGGACGGGCGGGACCGGGCCCACGGCGTACCAACTCTGGCTGGGCACTACTGGAGTGGGCTCGCAAAACCTGTTTGACTCCGGTGCAACGAAGGCTACCACTGTGACCGTGAGCGGTCTGCCGACCAACGGGGTGACGCTGTTCGTGCGGCTCTGGTCGCTCATGAATGGGACCTGGCAGTCGATCGACTACCTCTATACCGAATCCGGAACGCTCGCGCCCGCGGCGCTCACTTCTCCCGCACCGGGCAGCACGCTGACAGGTTCCAGCGTGACCTTCACGTGGACGGGCGGGAGCGGGCCCGCGGCGTACCAACTCTGGCTGGGCACGACCAGAGTGGGCTCGCAAAACCTGTACGACTCGGGTGCAACTACGGCTACCTCGGAGACCGTGACCGTGCCGGCCAACGGGGTGACGGTGTTCGCCCGGCTGTGGTCGGAAATCGACGGATCCTGGCGGTCTGCCGACTACATTTACACCGAAGCCGGGACGCCGGTCCCGGCGGCGCTCACCTCTCCCCAACCGGGCAGTACGCTGACAGGTTCCAGCGTGGCCTTCACGTGGACGGGCGGGAGCGGGCCCGCGGCATACGAACTCTGGCTGGGCACTGCCGGAGCGGGCTCGCACAACCTGTATGACTCGGGCTCAACGACGGCTACCTCGGAGACCGTGACCGTGCCGGCCAACGGGGTGACGGTGTTCGCCCGGCTCTATCAGCTCATCAATGGAACGTGGCGGTCCAGCGACTACACCTACACCGAATCCGGAACGCTGGCACCCCCGGCGCTCACTTCTCCCCAACCGGGCAGCACGCTGACAGGTTCCAGCGTGACCTTCACGTGGACTGCCGGGAGCGGGCCCGCGCAGTACGCACTTTGGCTGGGCACTACCGGCGTGGGCTCGTCCAACCTGTATTACTCGGGTTCAACGAAGGCTACCACTGTTACCGTGAGCGATCTGCCGACCAACGGGGTGACCGTGTACGCCCGGCTGTGGTGGGAAATCGACGGATCCTGGCGGTCTGCCGACTACACTTATACCGCATACACCGCACCGTAGTGAACCCGATGCCGGTTGCCCCAGTGCCTGCCCTGACCGAAGCCGAAGGGTCTCGTCCGCCGCGGCCCAGAGACCGGGGAAACCACAACCTTCAACCGAAAACAGCCCCCAAAAACAACAGCGGCCTGGGCGCATTCCGCCCACGCCGCTGCCGGTGAACTGTTGGGATTGGACTGGAGGCCTTCGCGCTTGGAGCGAGTGCCAGAGCCATCAGCGGAAAACCCTCCGCCGGGTCTTATCTGGGGCTGGGGCGCTTGGGCCTCAGGCCTCAGTCACCTCACGTACGAAACAACTCGAAAAGTCACTTTGCATCGGCTGGATCAACCTCCTTTCCCGTGTACCGTTAAGCTAACCCGCCGGCCCCTCCGAGTCAAGAGCATCTTTTGCCCGCATCACGCTCCTCCGCCCGCCGTTCCCAACTCCGCGCTCCCGATTCCCCATCCCCAATCCCCGCCCCAGCCCGCCGCCGCCGCCAACCCCTAGTCCCTAATCCCTAATCCCTAACCCCTAATCCCTACTCCCTAGTCCCTAGTCCCTAGTCCCTGCCTCTACCAGCTATGCAGCCACTCCTCATCCCTCCCCATCCGCACCGGCGTCTCGAACAGCTCGCTCAGCCGCGCCTCCGTCAGCAACTCCTCCCGCGCCCCATCCCCCACAATCCGCCCGCCCCGCATCAGGATCACCCGTTCGATCTCCGGCAAAATATCCCCCAAATGATGCGTCACCAGCACCAGCCCCGTTCCCTCCCGCGCCAGCCTCCGCAGCGTCTCCCTGAGTTCCCTCTGCGCCGCCAGGTCCAGCGCATTCGACGGCTCATCCAGCAGCAGTTGTCTTGGCCTGTGCACCAGCGCCCGCGCAATTAAGATCCGCCTCTTCTCCCCCGCCGACATCTCCCCCACCAGTTGCCGCGCCAAATGCAGCGCCTCCATCCGCTCCAGCGCCTCGACCGCCCGCTCCCTCATCTCGTCGGTCACATGCAGATTCGGCCACAGCGTCGACGCCGAAAAGAACCCCGCCGTCACCGCGTCCAGTCCCGTCGTCACCGCCGTCCGTTCCCCCGGCAACTCCGCCCCCACCACTCCAAAGTGCCTCCTCAGCTCGGTCAAATCCCACCGCTCCCGCCCAAAGATCCGCACCACCATCCCGGCCCGCACCATGGGATAAACCTGGCACGTCATGGCCATGATCAGCGTCGATTTCCCGCACCCGTTCGGCCCCAGAATCGCCACATGCTCCCCGGCGCGCACCGTCAGGTCCACGTCATGCAGCACCACCCGCTCCCCCCGCGCCACATTCACCTGCCGCAGCTCCAGGAAGTCGCTCGTCCCAAAATCGTCCATCCCCGCCCCGTCCATCCCCATCTCCGTGCTGACCCCGGCCCGCCTGCCTCAACCCACCTGTTAGATTAAATAGATTAACCATCATGGCTGACGCCTCACCATTCCTCATCCCCCGCGGCTTCCGTTTCGGCGCCATCAAAGCCGGCCTCAAAAAGAGCGGCCGTCCCGACTTCGCCCTCATCGTCGCCGACGCCCCCGCCGCCGCCGCCGCCGCCTTCACCGCCAACCGCGTCATCGCCGCCCCTCTCATCCTCGACAAGGAGCATCTCCGCGCCACCGGCTGCCGTGTCCGCCTCGCCGCCATCAACGCCGGCAACGCCAACTGCGCGGCGGGCGAAGCCGGCCTGGCAGCCGCCCGCGCCACCTGTGCCGCCGCCGCCCAGCTCTTCCACTGCCTTCCCGAAGAAGTTTTTCCCTCCTCCACCGGCGTCATCGGAGTCCCCCTCCCTGCTGAAAAGCTCATTGCCGTCCTTCCCGCCCTCGCCGCATCCCTCGGCTCCGGGTTCGACCACTTCCAGCAAGTCGCGCAAGCCATCCTCACCACCGACACCGTCGAAAAAACCGCCTTCGCCCGCCTCGAATTCCCCACCCCAGCCGGCCCCGCTCAGGAAGTCCGCATCGCTGCCCTCTGTAAAGGCTCCGGCATGATTCACCCTCAGCTCGTCCCGCACGCCACCATGCTCGTCTACATCCTCACCGACGCCGCCGTCGAGCCTCCCATCCTCGACGCCTATCTCCGCCCCTCCATCGACCTCAGCTTCAACCGCATCTCCGTCGACGGCGACACCTCCACCAACGACACCGTTCTTCTGCTCGCCTCCGGCGCCAGCGGCGCAACCATCGGCCCCAACTACCCCGCCTTCGCCGACGCCCTCACCCAGGTCTGCACCTCCCTTGCCCGCCAGATGGTCGCCGACGGCGAAGGCATCACCCACGTCGTCGAACTCCGCATCGAAGGCGCCGCCACCGATCCCGACGCCCTCCGCATCGCCAAAGCCATCGCCCACTCGCCTCTTGTCAAGACCGCCTGGGCCGGCGCCGATCCCAACTGGGGCCGACTCATCGCCGCCATCGGCTACTCCGGCGCCCTCATCGACCCCAACCGCATCGACATCGACTTCGGCGTCCTCCCCATCTGCCGCGACGGCGCCCGCGCCCCCAGCTTCGACGAGTCCGCCGCCCACGCCTACATCGCCCAGCCCCAGTTCTCCATCTCCATCCACCTCCACCAGGGCCCCGGCAGTTGCACGTTTTGGACCACCGATCTCACCGTCCAATACGTCCACATCAACGCCGACTACTCCACCTAGCCGCAGCTGCAACCTTTGGTTTGACCGTCTCCAGGCACAACGACCCGAAAAGAACCTGCCCTTCGGTCTTTTCCCACCCACCAATGCCCCGTGCCCCATCCTTGCGACTTTTTTCTGTCGCAAGGGTGGGAAACCCATGCCTTAATCGTGAAATCCATGCCTTAATTGCCCTTATTTGGTCACTTTTCAGTACCTCCATGCGAGCTTTTCGCCGCATATGCAACCTTCCAAGCAGACTCTCGCTCTGCCCCGGCACTCTTGGCGGTTAGGCATGAACTTTTTCGCAACCATCCAGACAAACGTTTGACACCCAAGCGCAACCCTCCAGGCCAGCCTTTGGCCATCGAACCGCACCTCCTGAGCCACCATTTTCCTTGAACCATTTACAATCCCGATAACCGGAGAGTTACCCCCAGCCCATGACCGCCAAAAGCAACCAGCAACCCTCCGCGGCCCCCGTCCAGCCCGCCCAAAGCGGCTTCTCGCTCATCTCCAATGACAAGCTGCTGCAGCTCTACTCCACCATGCTCAAGTGCCGCAGCCTCGCCGAGCGCTCCCCTATCCCTCTCAAACCAGGCAAGTTAACCGGCAGACACTCCTCGATCCTGGGCCGCGAAGCAGCCGCCGTCGGCGTCGCCATCGACCTGCTCCCCGAAGACACCATCGCCCCCGCAAATCGGGATCGGGCCCTCCTCAACGCCATCAACCCATCCGTCACCTTGGCCGCCGGACTCCACCACGCCACCCGCGCCGCCCAAGCCAATAAAGACAACAAAAACAATAAGATAGCCGTAGTCCTCTCCACCGGCAATTCTGCCTCGCTGCCCTCCTGGCAAAAGGCTCTCAACCTTGCCGCCGCCCACAACCTGCCCACCCTCTTCATCTCCCTGCACCCCCTCAAGCCTCAGCCGCCGGCCCTCGAATGGCCCACAAGATTCGAAGATATCCCACTGAAAACAAAGGACTACGCCTTCCCCGCCATCACCGTGGACGGCAATGACGCCGTAGCCGTCTATCGCGTCGCCTCCGAGGCCATCGCCCACGCCCGCAAGGGCCACGGACCCACCCTGATCGTCTGCCGCCGCTGGAAAACCGGCGACCCCCTCCTGAACATGGAGAAGTATCTCATTCGCAAAGGTTTATTCACCGAGGACTGCAAACGGCAGGTGGCCGCCTTGAGCCCCGGACTCCATGCCGCACAGGAATAGCCGCGAAATCGCCCTCCCCCCAAGGCCTCACCCGGTTACCAAGTCATTCATTATCTAGTCCAAAGCACATCCTGCCGCTGAACCGGTCCAGCATCCCAGGGGCGAATTTTCATGCATTGATCCGGCACAACCAAATGATAGAGTTGGTAAATGAACGTGAGCAGACCTCCGGCCATGGCTTCTGTTATCCACTTCGCGGCAGTGTTGGCAGGGCTTTTCCTCATACCCGCCTATCCCCTCGCGGCTGAACAGCCCGGTGGACCCGACGGCGCTGGCCAGATCTCCGGAGATCCCAGCCGCCCCGCTCCCGTCTGCGAACCGTCCACGCTCGATTCCCCTTACATCCCGGTCGACAGTTGGGTCTATCCAGCCGTACTGCGCCTTTACGGGCTGGGCTTTGTCGATACTGTCTTCCTGGACATGCGCCCCTATACGCGCTCCAGTCTGGACCACATGCTCGAAGTTGCCGGCGCCCGCATCGAGGACGCGGATCCTGGACCAGACACGGATCAGGCACAAGAGATCTACGAGGCGCTGACCCACGAACTGCGCACCGATATGCAGGGCCCCTGCCTGGCGCATGAAGGCAAATCGCGCCTCGAGTCGGTCTACTCCGTGGAGCGCGCCATCAGCGGCACCCCGCTGCGCGACAGCTATCATCTCGGCTCCACCGTCGTCAATGACTACGGTCGCCCTTACCAAAACGGCTTCAATGACTACTCCGGCGCCAGTGGATACGCATCCGCCGGCCGCTTTCTGATCTATGTGCGTGGCGAGTTGCAGGCTGCCCCCTCAGCGGCAGGCTACTCCCAGGCACTGGCCCAGGAGCTTGCAGCGTTGGACGACACTACCTACTACTTCAGCCTCACTACCCCCTCCACTATCCCCATCCCGTTGAACCAGCAGGACACCATTCCGGCGGGACCCATCGCCGCGGCAACCTATGGGCGGCTAATGGAGGCCTACGTCTCCGCCCACTACCTCAACCACGAGATATCCTTTGGCAAACAGGACGACTGGCTGGGGCCCGGCCTGGGCGGCGGCATGGCCTACTCCAACAACGCTGAAAACATCTATTCCTTCCGCATCAACCGCATCGAGCCGCTCCAAATTCCGCTGCTCTCCCGGCTCACCGGACCCTTTCGGTACGATTTTTTGATCGGCCCTCTCAAAGGCCACACCTATCCCCTCGGCGCCTGGACGCATGTCGAGAAGGTCAGCTTCCGGCCCACGGAGAACCTCGAGTTCGGCTTTGAGCGCACCGTGGTCTGGGGAGGCAAGGGCCACGAGCCCATCACCCTCCACACCTTCCTGAAGTCTTTCTTCAGCTTTACCTCCCCAAGCGCTGCGGTCAAGAACAGCCGCGACGATCCCGGCGCCCGTTTTGGCGCCTTCGACTTCTCCTACAGGCTTCCCTTCGTCCGCAATTGGCTCACGTTCTACACGGACTCGGAGGCGCATGACGAACCCTCGCCCGCCGACGCTCCCCGCCGCTCTTCCTACAGGCCTGGTCTGTATCTCTCCCATGTGCCCGGCATTCCCAAGCTGGACCTGCGCGCGGAAGCCGTCAATACCGATGCCTCCACCCACGACAGCCAGAACGGCCACTTCCAGTACTTTGAAAACATCCAGCGGAATGGCTATACCAACCAGGGCCAGCTCTTCGGCGACTGGATCGGACGCGAGGACAAGGGTGGCCAGGGCTGGATCACTTACCACTTGAGCGGCAACGAGTGGATCCAGGTGGGTGTGCGCAATCAAAAGGCCGCCAAGGACTTTATCCCTGGCGGCACTACCTTGAACGAAATCAACTTCCAGGTGGTCAAGCGTTTCGGCAAAGACTTCGAGCTCAACGGCCACTTCGCCTACGAGCACTGGAAGGCTCCCATCTATCCTTCCGGCACACCCACCTACCCAGCCGGCCAGCAGACCGTGACCACAACCACCATCCAGCTCACCTGGTTTCCAAAGCGAAAGATCAGCTTTTAACGAGCATTTCCACGCCCTGCACGCCGCGATCTCGCTACTCGGCGAAGATTTCAGCCAGAGCAGCCAGAGTTGCGCTCAGGACCGCCGGCGCTATGGTGCCGGTCCGTTTCACCAGGCGGGTCTTGTCGATCGTGCGAATCTGATCAAGCAGGATGAGACCTCTCTTACCGCCATGCCGGACAGCAATGCGGAAAGGCGCCGGGTGATTCCCGGTGGTCATGGGCGCGACAATCGCCGTGCGCAAATAATCATGCATCTCCGGCGGAGAGATCACCACACAGGGGCGGGTCTTCTGAATCTCGCTGCCAACCGTGGGATCGAGATTTACCAGCCACACCTCGCCGCGCTTTACCACGTCAGCTCCGCATCGCCTTGATTCGCAAACTCGGGAAGCACCAGGACATCGTCGCCGGCAGCGGCCAATCTCTTGCTGGCGTCTGCCCAGCCGGTGCGCGGCGCGGCTTTCGGCCGGCGCAACACCAGTGCATCGCCTTCCACACGCATCTCTGCCTGGTCTACCAGTCCCACCTGCTGCAGCAGCGGTTTGGGGATCAAAATTCCTTGCGAGTTGCCCAATCGCCGGATCGTCGTGAGCATGGGTCCTCCACGTAATAACAATGTTACTACAAAGGAGAACTGATATCTACTTCGCCCGCGGGTGCGTCCGGTCGTAGACCTGCGTCAACTGCGCGGTGGTGAGTTGCGTGTACCGCTGTGTCGTCGAGAGCCGCTCGTGACCGAGCAGTTCCTGGATGGCACGCAGGTCGGCGCCCTCTTCCAGCAAGTGCGTGCCAAAGGCGTGGCGTAACGTATGCGGGTGCACTTCGGCCGAAAGCCCGCGCAGAATGGCGATGCGTTTGACGATACGGCCCACGCTCCGGGTGGTAAGACGCGCCTCACCGCCGCCCGCCTTGCCCAGGCCGCGCAGTTGCAGATTGACGAACATCGCAGGCGTCGCGACTCCCTTGATCTTTCCGGCCGCAGCCAACCGCGCCGACCGCTCCGCCAGATAGGCCCTTAGCGCCTGTGCTGCCGCATCGCCCAACGGCGCATAGCGTTGCTTCTGGCCCTTGCCGCGCACCAGGATCGCCTCATTGGCCCAGTGAATGTCGTCGAGGTTCAGCCCCGTCAACTCCGCGTTACGGATCCCGCATCCATACAGCATCTCGAGGATGGCCTTGTCCCGCGCAGGCCAGCTTGAAGCATCCTGTTCCACCGAATCCACCACCCGGTTCATTTGCTCAATGGAGGGCACGCGCGGCAAGTGTTTGGGCAGCCGCGGCGTGGCCACCAGCGAGGCCGCATTCTGCTCGACGTGGCCGCCGCGCGCCAGCCACTTGAACCAGCTGCGAATGGCCGCCAGCGCCCGCGCCGCCGAAGCCTTGGAAAGACCTCGGTCATACAGCGTGCCAAGATAGGCGCGGATGTGTGTGTGCTCGATGCGCTCCACGCTTTGCTCCTTGCCGTAGCGCTCGGCGACAAAGGCCGCAAAGCCGTGCAATTCCCGCCGGTAAGCGCGCAGGGTGTGCGTCGAGGCGCCGCGCTCATTGGTCAGCACGCGCAGATAGTCGGCCACGAGCGAATCTAGCGGTGGGCCGATTGCCGGCCCGGCCGTTTCTTTCATTCCGTCTCCTCGTTGGAATCTCGGGCCGGATCGCGAACCGGCTCAGAGCTAGGGTCCAGCGTCGTACCCAGTCTGGTCGCGCGAGGATGGTGCATGCGGTGCACGGCCTTGAGCCGGCCCAGCGCCAGGTGCGTATAAATCTGCGTGGTGGAGATGTCGGCGTGGCCCAGCATGAGCTGCACACTGCGAAGATCGGCGCCGTGCTCCACCATGTGGGTGGCGCAACTGTGGCGCAGTCTGTGCGGACTGGCGGCGCCGTTCGCCATCTTCACCAGGTGCCAGACCCATTGGCGGGTAAGAGGCATGCCGCGCAAGGAGAGAAACAGACAGGTAGCGTCCTGCCTCGCCGCATTGGCTCTGCGCGCGGAGCTGATGCGCGCCAGGTGCGGCCTTCCCTCGCGCAGATAGGTCTCCAGCGCCTCCAGCGCGGAGCGCCCCAGCGGCACAATGCGCTCCTTGTCGCCCTTGCCGCGCACCTGCACGCGGCCCGCATCCATGGCCAGGTCGCCGGTGGAGAGCGCCGTCACTTCCGAGACGCGAAGCCCGCCCGCGTAGAGCAGTTCCAGAATTGCGTGGTCGCGCAGTGCCGTAGCCCGCGCCTGCGGATGCGATGCCGCCATGCCCGCCCGCTCCAGCATCTCCGCCACTTCCGGCTCGGCCAGCGACTTGGGCAGCACCTTCCACGCTTTGGGCGATTCAATATTCACGGTGGGATCATGATGGATGCGGCGGTCCAGCAGCAGCCATTTGTAAAAGCCGCGCAGGCAGCTCAGCTTCCGCGCCGCCGAGCGCGAGTCGATGCCGTGGCTGCGCAAGTGTTCAAGAAAAGCCCCTACATCCTGCTGCGCAGCTGTCAACAGCACCCCGTGGCGGCTTTCGATGAACTCCGCAAAGATTTTCAGATCGCTGTCGTAGGCCTCGCAGGTAAGAGGGCGCAGCCCCTTCTCCACGCGTAGATACGCCTGATAGTCGTTCAACAGCGGAAGATTGCGGGCCGTCTCCACACTCCCGATTATCCGCGCCGCAAGCCTCTCCCCGCCGCACTGGGACGTCTTTCCGTACCTCGTTCATCAACGAATCAACATCATCAACACCAGCCCTTTTAGAATCATCAACTTGTGCGTTTTCAACGGCTTATGCCTCCGCTGCAACCGGTGAAAACGCTTGAATGGCAGATCGGTTCGGCAAATCCTCAGCGTTTTGAGCGGTCTTTCAGCCGCCAGCGCTCTTCTTCATCAAGCAGGACATGACGTGGAATAAGGAACGTTGACCACGCACGCTTAGGGAGGGACTCTGGCCGGTCAGACAGCAGCATACCTGGCTTTCTACTTAAGTGCCCCCGGACATAATCATCTGAGCGAGACCAGCGAATTGCCACCTGCTCCGAGACTGCCCATGGTTGAATACCAACCAGGGAGGCCATGACACACCGCTGCCTCCTGGTGATTGACCCCGGAGGCCATTCTCCCGATGACCGCTGTGACCTTGCTCATGCGCGGAGGGGGTTAATCCATCTCAGCGTCCCCCTGCACGCGCCTGTTTCGCCAGGAGCAGATTTGGCCGGCCCGGGAAAACCTCAGATGGCCGGCACTGGCGCTGCTCCGCGCACAACGGGCAGGTGAAGACGATGGACTAACAGTGAAACTCCAAGATTGCCGATCCGGCTTTCCAGGCGGCCGCCCTCTCGCCCCTGCAAGACGCTGCAGCCAATCCCGGTTTAATGAACAAGGAGTGAATTCCTTGCCGCCTATCAGCCGGAATTTGAAGTTACCGATTTTTCTGTTGACACTGCCAGGCTTCCATGCACACACTTGCTGAGTGCTACAGCCGGTGGACGCTTTACTCCCTCCGGTTACACTCCTTTCCCCCTCGACTTTGGATTCCGCGCGTCACGCTCGACAATTCTATTGCCGGATAGTTCACCGGTCGCCAGTTGGCGACAAAACACAATGAGGACATAACTCCCATGAGATTTCGCATTTGCCCGCTGATTTTGATGTCCGCGAGTTGTTTAACCGTATTCGCACCCGCATTGGACGCCCAGACCACCGTTCAGTTATCGAACTCTGTGGATGTAGTGGCCGTCCCGGCCGCCGTTCAGTTATTCAACGGTGTGGATGTGCAAACGTCGCCCAGCGCCAACACCTACAGCACCCCCGGCACTTTCAACAGCACCACGTTGAACCTGACCTGCACAGCGCCGATCACGGCAAGTCTCTCCGGTCCGGTGTTGAACACGGAAACGGGGGCCTTGACGCCGGGTGGAAACCTCCTGGTGGACAACAACATCCTGGTGACGGTAACGCCCGCGTCAACAGGCACGCCGCAAGGGCCGGTGAACGTGTGCCCGAACATCGACAGCGCGTCAGGGGAGGGTATCTACAATCAGAACTGCTTCACAACCGCTTATCAGGGCCCTGCGTCCGCGGGAAGCCTCGACGGAGTCGACCCCGACACATATATTGCAAACGGTAACGAGACCGAGGTCGAGTATGGCGGTGTGCCGCCGATCGACATCAGTTCGTACCTGAGTACAGGGTCGCAGAGCGTAAATATCGCCCTGGTGGACGAGGGCGGCTGGTTCACCAACTCCAGCGTGTACCTGGCCACCAACTGCACGCAGGGAGGGGTTACCGGACCGGCGCTGGTTAGGGGCAACCCGATCGGTTCTACGCCGACGCCGCAGCAATTGACGCAGACCTTCAATATCGATTCGGGATCAAATCAGCAGATCGCGTTTGTCTACGACCTCAGCGAAGCGAATACGGCCAACTCGCTGACCGTGAGCGGCACGCCGAGCCCGCAGGTGGCGGATCTGCCGCTGAATCCGGCCACGTTCCAGAGCAACCTTGCGTTCAACACCTCGTTCGCCACCTCCGAGTGCCTGATTCATACGGGTGAATTGGGGGGGCCATTGGGCCAGCCGGCCACGCTGCCGGCCTGCAAGCTGTTCACGCTGGAATGCACAACCCCCGCGAATCCCGTGCCAGGCGGCGCACAATGCCCGATTTCGACGGTTGCCAATGAGGTGGTGAAGGATATCTTCGACGGCCCGAATTTCAGCCTGGAGGATATTCATACGCGGGACGGCCGCACATTCCATGAAGGCATCGGCTTCCTGATGGCCAGTGAGGGCTGGGGTTCAGAGAGCGGTGTGCCGCCGGGCACGTGGAACTGGAATGGAGGCGCCGGAGGACCGTGTACATTCGACCCTGCGGCGGATCTCAACCTCCCATGCCCGCAGAATCTGCTCACCAGCTTTACCGGACCGGGACTTTTCAGCAGTTCCGGTGAAACGACGCATCCAAACTCGACCTTCATCAGCATCGCGAAGGTGCCGGAGGACCGCACAGAGGTCAGGATCGACGGCGAATGGCCGGGTCATTGGATCAACAGGCAGACGGTCCACGTGAGATTCAGAAGCCAGCCGCCGGACCTGAGACACACCGGACTGCCAGGCGCTGAGAACTTCATTCCGTCGCCCATCCAGAGCATCACCTATGGCGTTTCGCCGGCCGGCAGTGTGCCAGTGCCCGCCAATGAACCGATTCCGGGCGACACAACGCTGCTGAACAGCGCTTGCCCGATTCCGACGGCGGCCGATCCCGGTCCACCTTTTGCCCCGGATTTCACGCCTGCGGAACAGACTCTGACGTTCGCCGCCGACGGCCGCTATCTGCTGCACTTTTATGCGTGTGATTGCGCGGGTACCCAGGAGTTGAAGTTCGCGCAGGTCAGCGGAAGCTGGACAACCGACTTTTATACGCGTGAAATCAACGTGGACACCGTTCCGCCGGCCATCGCCGGCCTGGTGCTGACGCCGAGCCCCTCCGCGCACGGAACGTACACCGTCGGAGAGCAGGTGAAGGCCAGCTACTCCTGCTCGGATGCAACTTCCGGAGTGGTTCTTTGCGGCGGCAATTTCTACGCACCCGGCTCCACTTTCAATACCGGGACATTGACAACCAGGGTCGACACCCGGTGGCCCGGCACCAAGACGTTCACCGTGTGGGCGGTGGATGCGGCAGGAAACCGGTCCTCGGCATCGGCCACGTACACGGTTGTGGGCCCAACCTGGTGGTAGTTCCGAGCTCGCCGCGGCTGAAGCTTTTGCTTCGGCCGCGGCTTCTTCAAGAATGCTACCCTTTTCCAGGGATTGTTCTGAAGTACCCTAACTTCCGGCGGCAACGGAGGTGAGGAACGGCGCCGTCAGTGAAGTGGTGGATTCCTCGCCAGCCGCCAGCCGGGTCAGCGTAAGCACGGTAATGTCGTCATCCTGCCCAAATTGAATCGCTGCTTCGGTGGCCTGTTGTGCCGTTGGACGGTCCGCGAGCAATGTATACAGCCGGTCGAATCCATAGAGTTCTCCGCTCGAATTGCGGGCCTCCAACAATCCGTCCGTGTAAAAGCTCATTTGATCTCCCGGCTGTAACTTCATGGCCAGCTCGGTGTACAACGTGTGGTGGATCAACCCGAGAGGCAGTGAAGGGTCCAGTGGAAACTCCTTTCCATTCAGGAAAGGCGGCAGGTGGCCTGCGTTGGCCAGGGTTACGGTGCCGTCCGGGTCCAGCCGAAAGACAATGCTGGTGGCGAAGCCTCCTTGCATGCGGCCGGTCATGCAGCGGTTCAACGCCATCAATATCTCCGCGGGGCTCGCCGTGGTCCCGGCCTGTGCACGCAGAACGCCCACGATCGTGGCGACATTCATCGCGGCTTTCAGGCCCTTGCCGCTGACATCGCCCAAAGCCACAATGGTTGAGCCATCGGGGGTGCGAAGGATCTGAAAGAAATCCCCGCCAACTTCCAGCGCGGGAGTGTAGGCGCTGGTTACGGCATACCCCTCCATTGAGGGCAAGGTTTCAGGAATAAGGACCTGCTGAATTTCGCGTGCGCTTTGCATCTCCTGTTCGAGGGCGGCTCGCCGCGCCTGCTGCTCCAGGATGTAGCGATAGAGGGCAAAGATGATGGCTGCAAACAGCGCAATCGAGGTGATTTTTTCCGGCGGGAAATCGACTCCCTGAATGGTAAAAAGAGGGTGGTCGATCAAATCGGCAAAGAGCGACCAATGGGTGTATCTCTGGCCCAGGGCACTGGTGTCTGCGATGGTGTGGAGCATCTGCAGCACAAAGGCGGCCAGCGCCACAGCCCAGCGAGAAACGTCCAGCCTGCGCCGCAGGCCAATCGCGATCAGTACAAATGGGAACAGCTCAGCGAGCAGAATGAAGGCGACCAGCACTCCGTCCGCCCATTGCATCCAGACCGTGGCCGAGCCCCAGTAGAACGCGAGAATCCCATCCGCGGCGCCGACCGCGAGGGTCACCCAGGCAAGAGTCTTCGTCCATCGCATCACGCCTGGATTCTCATTGAGCCGCAACAGCCAGACGAGTAGAAACCATAACGAAACGGCGTAAAGCACATAGAGCGGCTGGTTGATGCAACGCGCCACTTCGTAGGAGAACGGAATGAGGAAGAGACGCTCCAGCATTCTGAGAGCCACCGGCGTGGCCGTAAAAACGCCGACCCAAATAAAGAGCTGCTCGCGGCGGTTGCGGCTCCACAGAACCACGCACAGGACGGTGATAAAGGCGCGCAGCAGGATCAGAGAATAGTCGAAAAGCTCTTCCCGCACATAGTCCCAGGTGATTGCGGCCTCGCGCAGAGCAACCGTATCCGGGTCGCCGACCAGGGGTGCCTCGTAAAGGCCGCCTGACTCCGCCAACGAAAAAGCATCCAGCGGCGCCTTCCACACCCGAATGGCGAGTACGCCAACGGCCGAACCGATGAGCGGAAAGGAGCGCGGAAACTCGCTGTAATACCAGGACGGATGGGGCGGTAACTTCCCGTATAGGCCGATCAGTTCCCCATTCCAATACACCTCATACGCGTCTTCCGCGTGCGGAATCAGTAACCGGTATTGGCCGGTTTCGCCTGAGGTGGGACGTATGTCGATATGGCGGCGGTACCAGGCAAATCCGGCGTAGGAGGGATGGTTTTGCGCGCCCCAGGGATCGTCGGCCCGGATGGATTCCCACCCTGAGTCATCAAGATTTGGTTGAGCCCAGCGGAGGTCATCGCCCACGTGAAACTGCCAGGTGCCATTGATCGGCACGATGCCCCTGCCAATGCCTGCAATTACGAGAGCCGAAGCAGGCGCAGGAGTCTGGACAGGGCTCCGCGCCGGCTGCCGGCCCGCAGCATTCACCGTGAACAAGAAAAGAAATGCGCTGAGGAGCGCGCGACAGAACACTCGCTCAGCATACCATTGGAGTCCGCCAATCATCATGCCCTGTCGCGGGAGCGTCGTGGGCTGGGCGCCCTTCCAACTGCCGTACGGCGGCCGGCTTGAACTCCCAGGGGAACCGCCTGTGCGACAATCCCATGCCTCAATCTCCATTCAATGGATTCCGAGTCTTAACCAGTTGTCTCAAAAATGGGGGCAAGTCCACGGTGCCAAAGTACGCTTCTTTATTAACCAAAGCACACTTCTTTATTATGATTTTCAGATAAGACCTCACCCTATGAGCAAAGAGATAGCTCTGACTGCAGCAGCCGTCGTCGGTGTGGCCGGCCTGGTCATCTGTTGGCCGCAGGCCATCGTGCATGTTCTGCGGATCTTATTCCCCGACTTGATTTGGGATATCCGCACTTCGGAGCGAGTGGTTGCGATAACCTTTGACGACGGCCCGGACCCGGCGTTCACGCCAAAAGTACTTGAGATCCTGCGTCGATATAACATCAAAGCCACTTTCTTCCTGGTCGGAGAAAGGGTGCGCCGGCTTCCTGAACTCGCCGGGCAAATACGCGCTGAAGGACACTGCTTGGGAAACCACAGTGACTCATGGCGTCGATGGGTTAGGATGTAAATAGAATGAATCACTTACGCAGGGAAGATTCCGTTTTGTACAAGGATTGTACAAGAGCGTATAGTGGGGTCATGGCAAATTCAGAGAGTTCCACCACTACAACCATCACCGTCTACACCCGGCACAGCGCCGCCTGCGCGAAGCAGACGGACCCTCAGTGGAGGAACTGCAAGTGCCGGAAGTACCTCTACGTCTACGAGAACGGCGTCGCCCGGCGCGTGTCGGCCAAGACACGGGTCTGGGGCACCGCAGAGAAGCTGGCCAAGGCGGAACTGGCCAAGCGCGACCCGGCAGAGCGTGCGTTGCAGGCGATTAAAGATCGAGACGCTGCCAGGGAGGCAGCCAGGAACAAGGACCGCGTCACGATCGCCGCTGCCCTGGCGCAGTGGCTGAAGTCGCGCCCGAAGGGGCCAGCCTCCACGCACACCACCCACCTGCTCTTCGCCGAGAAGGTACAGCGGTGGGCAACAGCGAAGAAACTGGAATACCTGGATGAGATCACCAAGCGGATGCTGGCTGAATGGCATGGAGAATGGAAGCCGGAAGCGAAGCGCCCGGACGACAGGATGGCGCCAACCACGGCCTCCCACTTCAACACGCGGCTGAAGGGTTTCTTCGCATGGGCCGTGGACGTAGCGGACCTGATCGAGACCAACCCGGCGAAAGCGCTGCCTTCTATTCAGGCCAGCGACAAGCGGACGTGGCCGCTCACTCCCGAACAGTTCAACGAGTTGCTTGCCGCCTGTGCGCGCTACGACGAGACGGCGTGTTTGAAGAAGCACAAGTTCGGCCGTCACCTGCGCGCGTTGTTCCTGTTGATGAGATGGTCCGGGCTGCGCGTGACAGACTGCTTGGCATTGCCCCGGCGCGCATTGGGCACGAACTGTGTCACCCTGATCACGCAGAAGACGAAAGCGCAAGTCTCGCCGATTCTCCCCCCGGATGTTGTCGAGGCCCTGGCGTCGCTTCCTCGGCTGACGGGCATTTCCGACGATTACTTCTTCTGGCCGCGGCAGGTCTCCTTGCAGGCGCTGAAGGCCACCTGGCTGGAGCGCATCAACCGGCTCCGGCCGTACCTGTCCTTCCAGGACGAGGACGGCCAGCCGCTGGAGTTCCACTCCCACATGCTCAGAGACACGTTTGCCGTGGAACTGCTGAAGGCGGGATGGAGCCTTGAGGATGTCAGCCGACTGTTGACGCACACTTCGATCAGGGTCACGGAAAAGTACTATGCGCGGTGGGTCAAAGCCCGTGTGAAGCAGTTGGACGATAAGATGATCGCCTACCTGGCCAGCAGGGGTGCCGAAGGCACCGGAGCCACCTTCACCGCATAGCCCAGACGCAGAAAAGGCCCAGATCGCTCTGGGCCTTCACTGCTTCTGTGATCGTTTGCCCCCACGATGCCCGTAGAGCGATCGCTGCCTTCCAGGTGACTCTGGGGGCCGTCCGGATTGTCCGCGCAGCGTGGCGGGGTGTGCAATCCGGTACTGCTACACCGTGTTGAAGGGTGGAATCTGTTGCTGGAGGCAGGATAATGGCAACATTTGCGCATTCTCGATGTGGAGGAGCGTGAATACTCGTTCGCGGTTAGCTTCACTGGCTGTCATGAACACACCCATTCAACGAATGATAATCCGGCTAGATTGCAAGGTACGCTCCTTCTAGCTCTATACGGGGATTGTTGGCTGACGCTTTCGTAGAGGCTTACTTCTTTGGACAGTGGTGGCTGCAACCGTTACTGATTAATCTTTCAAATATGTGCAATTTGGCGCATACGCCGCCATCGAAGGCCTGATAAATCCAATTCAGCGACGTAGTTCCTCTCGAAGCGGTGTAGGCACCGCCCGGCCCAACATCAGCCGCGTCCGCGCCCCAACGAAGCACCAAGCCCCCACATTGCAACCCCCCAAGGAACGCCACGCGCTCGGGACGCGCGCTTGGTGGGCGTGCAGTTTCATCCCCAACGGACTACCAGATCCAGGAGAAACGAATTGACAATGAAGAAACTGAAACCACAGATGAAACCCAGAATTTGGGCTGCCACAACAGATGCTGGCGGCGGGCATGGTAGGGGCGAGGGCTCGCTCATTGAGCTTCAGGGCACCGAAGGCCACACCTTCGAAGACTGCGATGCTGACCCTCAAGATCGTGCTCGATGTCGCCTTATATTTCCGCGTGACCGAGAAGCAGGTATTGGAATATATGGTGCTGCACCATGAGGTGCTGCCTCCCGCAGAGTTCGCCCGCAACCAAAAGCAGTATGACTCAGACATGGGTCGGGACTCCGTTTAGATGAACCACCCACCGCAGCTGAGCGAAAGAAGACCCCATCAACGACGACTTGTTGTACCAGGAGAGAAGCATGAAGACGAAACAACCGATCCGGATCGTATCCTCACCCACACCCCAACACGCCGCCGCCGAATTGCACAGGTTGGCAGTGGCACAAACCATGATTGACGCCGTAGCTGCCGGCCGCGACTGGGAGCGCAACGAAGACGGGACGGTCAAACCATCACTCGAGGCGATTGATCAGGGGATACGCGAGCAGCCTGCGGGGAAACCCATCAGCATGGATGAAGCAGTCGGGGCTCTCCAGTGGCTCGAAAGCTTCTACGCCGAGGACTCGCCCGCAGGAGCTAGCGCAAGGTGTGTTGGGGGGATTATCCGGGGGATGTCGAGGGTGTATGACATCGAACACCCCGTGAACGGCGGGACCGCGAACTCCGGAGCAAGCCATGACGCCAACTAAACGTGCCAGCCACAGCGAACGCAAGAAGCGCGCCGCCCGGAGGTGTGTCGAGATGGGTAGCGACCGCGCCGCGCGGGCGACGCTGATGCAGGCCCCAACAGATTGTTGTACCAAGGAGAAAACCATGCACACTGCGGGCGGAGGTAGGAATATGCCGGAGGTCGAAGACACTGACATTCTGTGGGTTTCCCTAAATGACGGCAAGATGACGGTGGGTCCTGAGGAGGCCCGGCACGGCACTTTGAAGGGCTTCGCACTTGCCTGGCCGCTCACCTTGCAACCAGGCCTCATAGAGTGGGGGGCAGCGGTCGCCTTCATGACCACCAGCCCCGAGGAGGCCTACTTCGTCTGCGATATCGTGCACGCGAAGCTGACGCAGCTTGTTCAGGAGGCCAGAGAGTGCTGCACACTGGCGGCATCACAGACACTTCCCAAGGACGAACTTCTGAGCCAGTCCCATGATGCGCGCACTACTCTGGCGGCCTTCGCTAAGAAGCGCCGAGTCGCCCCAACCGAGTTCGCGATGTTGGGTGTCTCTCTGACCTTCACAAGTAATATGGACCACTTCAACCACTTCTACTCATTGGATAAAAGTGAAGTGTCGGGGCCACTGCTTCGGGAGGCCGTGAAGTATGACACCGCCTGCAAGCTTGATTCTACTGCCGAACTGCCCTCCCAATGAACATGCTCTTCTCGAACGCCGGGCCGTCCGGACCGCCTGCGCAGCAGGGCGGCGGTGTGCCGTTCTGCTCAGCTATGCCGGGTGAAGTGAAGGTACGGTGTACGCGGAGGTTGTAACTATGGCATCCAAGAAACCTTCTTTCTTCGCTCCGGACTATACGACGGTCATGGTCAGGGTCCGGCCAGCGCCCGTGCAGCCGAAGATGAGAGAAACCACAGCTCAGGTGTTGCCCTCGCCGCCCAAGGAATCAGAGTGGGGATCGATAATGAATTACCTCGCCTATACTGCCGCTAATGAACCCCGCTTGCCGCATGGCAAGGCAGCGAAGCGCGCTCACGCTGCCATGGCCGCCTTCGAGGAGCTTGCGCCGGCATGGGAAGACCCGTTGAGGTCACTGTCACTGAGCTGGCCGGGCGCACACCGGTGAGCTATAGGGGTTCTCAGTATCGATCACCAGGCGCAGAAAAGCCCCAGGTAACCAGCCTGGGGCTTCTCCGTTATTGGGTGTTCGTGGTGCTGGTACGCCGTCTGCGAAACTGGGAATAAGGTAACACCGGTTGCCGGCCTCTGCCGCCTTGTGACGGCTTCTTTTAGCCACGCTGCCGTAGACCTTGCCGCCGTATGCGAAGCAGCCGGTAATCGGGTCGGTGCCAATGGTGTAGAGATTGAACTGATCGCCGATCAGCTCGATCAGACCGACTCCGTGGGTGTGTCCGTTGGGCCTGCTCCTGGTGAATGAGGGGTTGACGGTGCCCATGGTGGGCAATGTCCAGCCGGTCCATTTCCGTTTGCCCGCCGCGGCGACCTTGGTGAAGCTGCTGGCGGTATGGACGTGGCCCACCACGATGTCGGTACAGTGGGTTTCCACCAGCTTGTTGGCGATGTACTTTACTACCAATACCACGCAGTTCCCGGCAACATCGACCAGCTGCGCACCTTCAGAAAACGCGTAAATCGGCTGTGGCATAACGTTCTGGTTCGCCGCAGTCAAACCGCGAAGAAGAAGTGGG
>JBEKZJ010000280.1:0-4283 GCA_049509995.1 Occallatibacter sp.
TTGAAGCCGCCCAGGCCAACGCCAAAACCGGCTCCCTCATGCGCGAGGCCGTCGATCTCGACTACATCCTCGTCGCCAACGAGCACGAAGCCCTGGCCCTTGAAAACAACCTCATCAAGCAGCGCCATCCCCGCTTCAACATTCTCCTCCGCGACGACAAGACCTACCCCTACGTCAAGCTCACCCTCGCCGACCGCTATCCTAAAGTTTTTGTCACCCGCCGCCTGCGCAAGGACGGCGCCGCCTACTACGGCCCTTACTTTCCCGGCAACCTCGCCTGGCGCATCGTCGAGCTCATCCATCGCAGCTTTCTCATCCCCAGTTGCAAGGTCGATCTCGCCCGCTACCACCCCCGCGCCTGCCTCCAGTACTACATTCACCGCTGCCTCGGCCCCTGCGTCGAGGACTTCACCACCCCCGAGCTCTACGCCCACGCCGTCAAGGACGCCCAGCTCTTCCTTGAAGGGCGGTCCGCCGAGCTTGAGCGCAACCTCACCAGCCGCATGATCGCCTCCGCCGAGTCCGAGCAGTTCGAAGCCGCCGCCCGTCTCCGCGACCAGCTCTCCACCGTCCACCAGCTCCAGGAAAAGCAGCGCATCGCCACTGCCGAGCAGGACGACGACGCCGACGTCTTCGGCTATCACTTCGAGTCCGGCTCTCTTGCCGTCAATCTCTTCCACGTTCGCGCCGGAAAAATCGTCGACCGCCGCGAATTCTTCTGGGACGACCTCCCCGACCTCCTCGAATCCCCCACCCCCGAGGATTCTTCGGAACAACGCGGCTCAGACCCCGCAATGTATCAGGGCACGACTTCAGTCGTGCCGCAAATGGAGCAAAATGAGCGTAGGGCTTTAGCCCCTGAGGGAAATGCCAGCCAGGCGGAAACCCCATTCCACGCCGCCCCAGTCTTCTCCGCCCTTCTCAAGCAGCTCTACATCGACCAGCAGTACGTCCCGCGCAGCATCCTCGTCCCCGTCGACTTCCCCGACCGCGAATCCCTCGCCGCCTTGCTCACCGAGCGCACCGGCCATCGCATCGAGATAGCCGTCCCCCAGCGCGGCGAAAAGCGCTCCCTCGTCGATCTCGCCGGCCAGAACGCCAAGCAGTCTTACATCCAGCGTTTCCGCGTCCTCGAGCCCTCGCGCAAAGCCATCCAGGAAGCCCTCGCCGACGCCCTCATGCTCCCCGAGCTCCCCCGCCGCATCGAGTGCTTCGATATCTCCCACATCCAGGGCGCTGAAACCGTAGCCTCCCTCGTGGTCTGGGAAGACGGCAAGATGAACAAGCAGCTTTATCGCAAATTCAAGGTGATGACCGTCCTCGGCGTCGACGATTTCGCCTCCATGCGCGAGGTCGTCCACCGCCGCTACCGCCGCCTCCTCGACCAAAACGCCAACGCCGCCACGGAAGACTCTACGGCCGGCCCGTGCTCTCCCGACCTCACACGAATGCCGGGTGCTCCAGGCCCTGACTCTGGGACCTGGGAAAGTACCAATGCTCACCACGGAAAACGTGCTTTGAAAGGGCACGACTTTAGTCGTGCCGCAGATGGCCCCAACTTAGAGACCGGGGCTTTAGGCCCTGAGGGAGGCTCTTCGAAATCCTCCCCGAAATTGCCGCCCTCTCCCGCACCCGAGCCCGGAAGCAAGAAGGAGCCGCAAACCCTCCCCTCGCTCATCCTGATCGACGGCGGCCTGGGCCAGCTCCACGCCGCCGCCGAAGCGCTTGAATCGCTGGGCCTGACCTCGCAGCCGCTAGCCTCCATCGCCAAGCGCGAAGAGGTCATCTACCTCTATGGCAACGAAGACGAGCCCATCGTCCTCGACCGCCGCTCGCCGGTGCTGCATCTTATCCAGCTCATCCGCGACGAGAGCCACCGCTTCGCCGTCGGATATCATCGCCAGCGCCGCGCCATGCGCGACCGCGATTCTGAGTTACTGAATATCCCCGGCGTAGGCCCTCAAACCCGCCAGCGACTCCTCTCCCATTTCGGCAGCCTCCGCGACGTGCAGCAAGCCACCGCCGAATCCCTCGCCGCGGTCGTCCCCCGCAAAACCGCCGAAACCATCTGGCGCCACTTCCACCAAACCCAGCCCGCGGCCTGACCCGTGCCCGTTGCACTCAAGGGAAATGTCGAATCCACAGGCCAGGCACATTTCGGTCAAGGCAATTCCAGCTATTGAACGGGAAACCCCTCATCCCGCCATCGAGACCGGGGGATTCCGGCGTGGTTTTCAGCCGTTCTCCAATTCACATTTCCTTATTGATTCTTTATAAGGTGGCTTTTATATAAGGAAAAAGCCACATGAGGTCAATGGTTTCGGGGCACAGCAATTGGAGAACCCGCGTAGCATACCGGCCCTGATAGCCCTGGCGAACTCCTAGGGAACCTCTGAATAAGTCGATGCTTTGAAAGGGCACGACTTCAGTCGTGCGGTTAACGCAACAAAATGAAGGCGGGCTTTAGCCCCTGAGGGAATGCCGGCACATGCGCGCGAACTTAATCGGAGCTTCCCTAGGTGAACAATTTCCCCATTTAGCCGATACGTCTACCAACACCGGCATCCTGGCTCAAGAAAGTGGAGAGTGATCGTGAGAAAACATCTGGCGCTCCTGGCAATCGTTGTTTCCATCGCCTTCGCTGCCAAGCAGAAAGCTGCCTCTGCCCCGGCTCCCGCTTTAGCGGACCAAAAGACGACCTCCGAACCTGCGGCACCGACAAAGCTCATCAAGCCTGCTCAGACTCCTGCCTCTCGCCCCAGGGGGCACACTTTCCAGGTGAACGACGAGAAGGGCTTGCTGTTGACATGCGTCGCCCCGGAACTCGAAACCAACCCCGATACCGATATATTCAACAGCTGCGCCCTGGCGCCGGGCCGGACACTGGACGATGTGATGCATGCCTTTATCCAGGCAATCCACTTTGTGCAGAATGAGCAGGCGATGGAACGTGCCGAGTGGTACAAAGACCAAAAAGAGGAATTGGTCGTGAAGCCCGCACAAAAATAGCGAAGCGGTTAAGCCCCGGTCAGGATTTCCGTTGCATTGTCCCACTTGGCGCGCGCCCCATCCTTGCGCCTTCTTTCCGGCGAGACGGACGAGAGCCGTCGCTTCGCCGTCGACTATCATCGCCCGCGCCGCGCCATGCGCGACCGCGACTCCGAGTTACTAACCATCCTCGGCGTAGGCCCTCAAACCCGCCAGCGATTACTCCCCCACTTCGGCAGCCTCCGCGACCTCCACGAAGCCTCCGCCGAATCCCTGGCCGCCGTAGTCCCAAGAAAAACCGCCGAAGCCATCCGCCGCCATTTCCACCAAGCCCAGCCTGAAAATCTGAGTGGCACGCTGTAGAATCGTTGCAACCATCGATTCGAGGGCTGTCTGCATGCGGAATAAATGCGGTAACGCCCCGGGGCGGTGGTATCGTTCGTGCGATTGGAGGGTTGACAGTGAACCTCGCAAGCGAGATCGGGCTCGCAGGCCTCACTCTCGAACGTTGGAAGGCTATCGCCGAGCTTGTGTCCTTTGTTGTGGGTGCCATCGCCGCGGTTATCGCAGTAATGACCTATAGGAACAATGCAAAACGCGAACGGGCAAAGTGGGCTGTCCAGCTCTACGAAAAGTTCTACGAAGAAGACCGCTACAAGAAAATGCGCGACAAGCTGGATGGCACGCAGAACGCGGAAGAGATTGAGGCGCTTGTGGAGGAGGAGTCGGCTGAATTCACGGATTACCTCAATTTCTTTGAGTTGGTCACATTTCTAGCCAAAACAAAACAGCTTTCAGAATCGGACGTCCTCAGCCTGTTCCACTATTACCTGCGCCTCCTAAAGGGTCAGAAGGCGGTGATGAAGTACCCGAACAACCAGAAGAACGGTTTCGAGCAGTTGAGCGGATTCCTCAAGAGGACTAAGCTCTAAAGCAGGCGGCTATGAGCGATTACCTTTTCACATACGGAACGCTGCATCCAGGGCACGCACCCGATGAGATTGCGCCGGCGGTCGAGAAGTTGCGGCCCGTGGGAACAGGATACGTCTATGGAGTGCTCTACGATCTCGGCGATTATCCCGGCGTCGTGCTGGACCCGACCTCAAACCAGAAGATATCGGGCACCGTGTTCCGGTTGTCGGAAGACGAAAACGTTCTGCGCCAACTCGACGAGTATGAGGGATTCGATCAGGCTTCACCGGAGCAAAGTCTCTTTCTCCGCACCCTTCGCTCGGTTACTCTCGACAGTGGCGAGACGCTGCCATGCTGGATCTATGTCTATAACCGAAAGACGG
>JBEKZJ010000281.1:0-7229 GCA_049509995.1 Occallatibacter sp.
GCTGGTGAACTTTCTGACTCTGGTTACCGAGTTTGCCGCCATCGATCTGGCGTTGAACAAGATGGGAGTAGACCCACGCATCGGCGTGCCGCTGGTAGCCGCCGGCCTGGTTCTGATTGCGGTGACCGGCAGCTATCGCCGCTGGGAGCGCATCGTGGTTTTCCTCTGCCTGCTGGACCTGGCCTGGTTTGCGATCGCGTTCCGGTCGCATCCGCCGGTCTGGCAGATCGTGCGCGAGTCGCTGATTCCCGCGATGCCTGCCGGCGGGCTGACGCCGGACCTGATGTTCCTGACCATCGCCATCGTGGGCACTACCGTGGCGCCCTGGCAGCTCTTTTTCCAGCAGAGCTGTATTGCCGATAAGCGCCTGCGGTTTGCCGACATGAAGTGGGCGCGCCTGGACACCTTCCTGGGCGCTTGCATCACCATCACCGTGGCCGGCTGCATGATGATCGCCGGCAACGCTTCGCGCGTTCATGGATTCACTTTTACCGATCCGGCACAGATGGCCGTGGACATCGGCGCCTTCACCAGCGGGTTTTTCAAGCACGCCATTCTGCTGATGATGATCAACGCGGCGGTGCTGGGTACAACGGCGATCTCGCTATCGAGCGCGTGGGCTTACGGCGAGATACGCGGGTGGCCCCACAGTCTGCAGCTTCCGGTGCGCCAAGCGCCGGGTTTCTACGTGGTTTACCTGGCGTCGGTGGCCGCTGCCGCGGGGCTGGTGCTGATTCCCCGCGCGCCGCTGCAACTGATCATTCTGGGCGTGCAGGTGCTGGCGGGGGTGATGTTGCCCTCGGCCATCATCTTCCTGCAACTGTTACTCAACGATAAGGAACTTCTGGGCGGCTACGCGAACAAGCCCTGGAACAATTGGGTGAACTGGACCATCATCATCGTCCTGTTCGCCTTGTCTTTGATTTTGGCCGCGCAGGTTGCGGCCCCGAACCTGTTCCCGGCCGCATAGGGCGGGCTTTCGAAGGAGAGACGAACATGGCGACGATGACGAATGCAATCGAGATCGACAAGTTCACCAACCATTTCGTAGTGGTTCACCCGCTGGACGATGTGCCGGAAGTGAAGGTGGATACCGAGAATCTCGGCCCTATGAAAATGACCTGGAGCGTGCGCATATCGTTGCTCAGCCTGCGGGCGTACCTCGTCCTGATGATGGCCCTGGTCTTCTACCACGTGCTGGGCATGGCCGGCCTTTTCGGCCATCACGCGTAGAGCGCTGGCAATCGCGACAACGCTCGGCGTACCATGCGCGGGCGGATGTCGAGATAGTCTCGACACGGCACGCACGAGTGCGTGCGCCACGTCGGCCTCCAGGATTTGGCATCGTTCTGTAATAACTGTACCAACCGGTAATGGGAATGGTTATTCCCTGACAGCGCCTAAATAACATACAAATCCCACTACAACCGTTTACTGCGCTTTATGAGTGTTTTTCACGAGAAGACGGCCCTGTTGGACAGGCTAATGTCACTGATAGACTACCTCCGATAGCAAAGATCGACTTCGAAATTGACCAGCGTTCCCCTAATCAGACGCAGATGATGACGCGAGCATCTCGTGCCACCCTCGGTTACGCGACCGGCGTGATCCAGTATGGCGCCCAGATCGGCCTGCAGGTGTTGCTGGCGCCGCTCGTGTTGAGACGTGCCGGAGCGGAGACCCTGGGCGTTTATGCAATTCTGATGCAGGCGACCGCCTACCTCAGTTTGCTGGACACAGGGATGGGTTTGGCGTTAACGCGGTTTCTAGCGCAAGCCCACGGCGCCAATGGCGAGAGCGGCACGTTTCGCGATGTCATTTCCAGTGGAAGGCTGGTGCTGATCGGCACCGGCCTCCTTTTCGCGGCAGCGGCGACTGTTGTGGCGCTATTCATCGGGCGGATCTTTCCGCTTTCTGCCAAGGTCCTTGTCCAGGCCAGAGTCTGCATCCTGATACTCGCGGGCTGGGCCATTCTGAGAGCGCCCTGGAGCACCTATAATAACGCTTTGGTCGCAACGCAGAACCTCGCCGCCTCGAACCTCATCGCGACTCTACAGAATACTGCGAGGCTGATTCTCACTCTTGGACTCGTCGGCGCCGGCCTTGGCCTTTTTGGCTTGATTGCTGGAGGCGTCCTTGCTGAGGCGCTGGGTCTGGTCATCTGTCTGATCGTCTTCCTTCGGCTTTGCCCCGACTGCGCGCCTCAATGGACCTACAAACCTTCAGTGGTCGTTGCCCTGTCAAGGTTCGCTTTTCAGACCCTTCTGCTGGCAATTGCGACAAGACTCACTGTCGGCTCCGACAACATTGTAGTCGGCTACCTCCTGGGGCCCCAGGCAGTTGCGGCATACTACACGACGGTAATGCCGGGAACCATGGGATATCTTCTCACGGTTCGTCTGTCCGACTCCGCTGCCCCTGCTATCAACGAATTGTGGAGCCGGGGCGCGATACCAGTTCTGCGGAACAACATCCTGAAGATCCATCGCTACACGCTTACGATGGCCTTCGGCCTGGGCGGCGCGTTGTTGCTCTTCAATCGCCCGTTGATTACACTGTGGGTCGGCTCCCAACGATATGCAGGCTTGCTGGCGACTGTTTCCTTGGCGAGCTTCGCAATCACCGTGTCGGCGTCACACGTGAACGGCATTCTTACAATGGCCACGGGAAGGATTCGGACTCTGAGTATTGTAGCCCTCTGCGAAGGCGGCCTGAATCTCGTGCTTTCTCTCTTTTTCGGGCGCCATTTTGGCGCAGGCGGCGTAATGCTGGGCAGCGCCGTGAGTAACCTTGTCTCGACGACGTACCTCCAGTTTCGTTTTTCCTCCGACTTAGCAGTCAGCGGCAGACTCTACCTTCGAAATTGTCTGCTACCGGCTCTGCCATCAGTGCTTGCTGCCTGCGTGGTGGGCGGGGCGCTTTCACGTTCGCTGGGTTTGGCATCTTGGTGGAGTCTTGGTTTCGCGGGAACCTGCTACACCTTGACCGGCCTCGTGGTCGCTTGGACAGCCGCAATTCATGCAGATGACAAGGTCCGCGTGGTACGAACGATCCGCGCCTTCGGTGCCCGGATGCAGGCTCAATTTGCGACCGTCTGACAGAACGGAGATGACCCCTCATACAATCTGGGTTGCCGTCCCGGCACACCCTCGTTACGAGGCGCTTACTTGCAAGTCACGGTACGTGCCTTCTCAACAATCGAGACCTCACTGGGCACCGATTGTACGAGTGCCGTCGGCAGCTTAAGCTTAGGGGCCCGTCTGACATGCCTGACCCGACCATCACGATTGCAATTCCCACGTATTTGCGAGATGGAATGCTCGTCGCCACCATCCGACAGGTGCTTGCGCAACAACCCCAGCCAGACGAGATCATCGTCATCGATCAAACCCCAGTTCACGATGCGAGTACCCTGACTTATCTAAAGGAAGGCTCAAGCGCGGGTCTGTTTCGTTGGATAGAGCAGCGGGAACCATCTGTGACCAAGGCGAGGAATCGTGCCCTGTCGGAAGCGACAGGCGAGCTCGTGCTCTTCATTGATGACGACGTCTGGTTGCCGGAGAAGTTCATCGCGGCCCACCTTATTTGCCACCGCGCGCGGCACGTCGATATCCTGAACGGCCCAATCAAGAAATCTTCCGAGGATTCGCTCGTAACGGACGAAATGCCTAACGCAAGCCCCGGAACCCTGGCGATGACGGTCCCGGCGAACTTTGGTCGCCCGTGGGACGGCATTCCTAGGGTTCACGGCGGCAACCACAGCGTTCGGAGACGAGCCGCCATTGCGGCTGGGGGATATGACGAGCAGTTTACGGGACCCTCACTGTTAGAAGACGTGGACTTTGGGTTCAGGGCCCTTGCACGCGGTTGCAGCATCGGTTATGAACCCGCTGCCTGGCTCGTGCATCTTGCCGCTCCATCGGGCGGTTGTCGTATCCCGGGCCGCTCGCGCTGGAGAGAATGGGAGAAGACAATGGGTGTGTTCTTGTTTGGCTTCCGCCACTCTACCAACGCCAGATTGTCTTGGACGGCCTATGGTATCCTTGCGAAGATGGCCATCCGTGCAGGTCCGCTTCGACGCGAAAACGTCTTTCATTTTTGGCGTCAGCCGCTCGCGTGGGCGGGTGTTCTGCAATCGCCCTTTGTCGAACGCTCCCATTCGGCGTGATTGAAGCCGTGGCGGCATCCGGGACCTAGCCCAGCGGGACTGGTCGAGACCGATAATGCCTGAATTCTCGGACACACTACTGGACCTTGCGGCCCGCGCCTCAGTTCTTTTCTCGGGCCAGGGCGCTTTTGTCGAGCAGCACAGCTTTGCCATTCAAGCTGCCCCGATCACCCGGAGGATCCGCAAAGTACAATGAGCACCGCTGTCGCGCCAAATCGAGGACCGGTTGGATGGCTGGGGCATCGCGATAGGGCCCCGGTCAAGGTCGCGACGTGGCTCTCCGCGTTGGGCCTGTATATAACGCTAGCCGGTTGTTGCGCCAGCGATCTGCGATTTACCAACGTTGGGCTGCGCATGGGAACCGCCGGACAATTGGATCCTCGCACCCACCTGGATGTACATGGATATCCTTTCGTCTACGAAGTCGGTGTAGCTCTCCTATGTATTGGTACTGCTGGATCCTTGATTAGGGATCGTGGACACCTCAGATCCAGGGCCGCCCTCCCCATATACGGGGTTCTCGTCTTCTATCTACCGATTTTCGCAAACGCATTGCTTTGGTCCCCAAACATCCGCGACCAATTCATCGGCGGAGGACAATTACGGCTTCAGATGGAGGCGATGCTCTTCGGCATCTCGCTTCTGCTGGTGCCGCCAACCCCGAAAGTGCTCCGTTGGGCGTTAATGGTCGTAGTCCTGGGGGCGCTGCTGAACGCGTTCGCCAACGTCGCGTATATCTCAGGTATTCTTGTGCCGCTGTGGCCACCCGTTATGAGGGGAACGTCAGGCCTTTTGCGGTACTCTGGCCTGTTCGATCTCCCCACCCAAGTCGGATTGATATCAGCGCTAGGCGCAGTGGCAGTGTTGTCTGTGACGGCAAGCGGGTTCTTGAGGAGTTGCACAATTAGCCTATGCTTTATGTCGGCAGTAATCGCCGATTCACGGACTGGTGCCTTGGCACTCGCCTTGGGGCTGGCTGTCGCGTGGCTCTACTTACGAAAGCACAGGTTCGCTCGTTGGGCCGGGGTTGCATTCCTGCTACTTGCGGTCGTGACGCTGAGTGCCCTCATTTTGCGTGATCCTGCCATAGGCGACGGGCTGTTGGAACAAGAGAGCGCCCGAATATCCGGCGTCCTGACCGTAATCGAGAATTTCTGGCACCATCCCTTGGGCGTCGCATGGGGATCGTTTGACGACCTCGCTTCCAGCTATTACGACGCCGTTAGTCCACACAACTGGCCAGCGGTTGCCCTGCTCTACGGAGGCATCATCTCATTCGCGGTAGCGGCACGTTTCCATGTATCAATGATAGTGATGTTGCTCGATGGGAAGGCACGTGCGAGGGGCCGCGGAGATAAATTTGGAGACACGCTCGCACTTGTGATTACTTGCGTAGCGTGTTCCTGGTTTGAGCAAGCGTTTCAAACCGGGATTACACTTTTCACATTCCTTCTTGCCTGGGCCGGTTGCTCTGCCCTGCTAGACGGCAAAGCCGACCGTCGACTGCTACGTCCTTCTCTCCCAGACAGCGGATACCGAAAGCGGTGCCGGCCTACTTATCGGGGCTATCGGGGTCCATCCACGCTCTAATGTTCTTTGCAACCGGATGTACTTGGGCGACGCAGGTCGGCAACCCGACCAGAACAAAGGGAGAGCAGCGTCCGATGCCACGCATATCTGTTTTAATGAGCGTGTACAACGATGCGAAATACGTGAACGAGGGCCTCGAATCAATCCTCTCACAGACGTTGTCGGAATTCGAAGTGATTATCGTCGACGATGGCTCGACAGACGGCACGGATGATGTTTTGAAGGAAGTAAAGGATCCTCGCGTGACGCTCATCCGCCGTGAACATAGCGGGCTCGCTGCATCGTTGAATTACGGTTTGGGAATCGCTCAGGGGGAGTTCATAGCGCGTCAAGATGCCGACGACGTATCCTGCCCTAGTAGATTCTCGCTGGAAGTACGAGCCCTGGAAGGCAATCCGAGCCTAGGGGTCGTCGGGACCGGCGTAACGCTGGTCGACGAAGCCGGGTTGGAATTGGGCCATCGCGTATATCCCGCATCGCACGCCCAGATCCGTGAATGGCTGCTCAACGGGCGCAATCCCTTGGTTCACAGCAGTTTGATGTTCCGCAGAAGCGCAATGAACGCCATGGGCGGGTATGATGCGCACTTCGTGAAGAGCGAAGACTACGACCTGCACCTGCGCCTGAGCGCTTGTTGGTCTATTGCCACTATTCCTGAGCCGTTACTGCGTCTGCGGTACCGGCTCGATTCGTTGCAGGCAAGCGGCGGAGGCTTCTCCGAAGGCATGAAATACTCCCTGTTCGCGCGGTTCCTGGAGGAGTGCCGGTGTCAGGGCATTGTTCCGTCTGAGGGATTATGGCCGGAGTTCTTCCCCATATACGAAAAATGGTATAAGACCCAAAAGGACTTAACGAAAAGCGCAAACTCGACGGCGGCATTGCGTCGGGCGCGGATTTGGCTCGAATGCCATGATTACGTGAGATGCTTCGAAGAGATCCTCAAGATCGGCTGTGCTGACCCGCTCACCCTGATGAGAAAGACCTTTAGGCAAGACTCTAGCGGGTGGGGGAAAGCGCGCCTTGCAGAGCTGTTGGCCCTCTACGTTCAATGGGAGACCGGGACTGGCGGACACGGGTGATCCGCAGCTTGAACGGGATGAGCGTTCGTGCGAGCACTTCCCCGCAGGGCGTCACGGCATATGATAGAAGGTCTATTCTTCCCGCTTCATCCGGAACTGGAGCTGAAACGAAACCACGAATCATAGCGAGGATGTTTGGCGGCATCGGTAATCAACTCTTCATCTATTCAGCCGCTCGGGCGTTGGCGCTCAGGAACTCCGCGGATTTGTGGCTGGACGCGACATCCGGGTTCGAACGCGACCCCTACAACAGAAACTTTGCGTTGGCGGCGTTTCAAATTCGAGCGCGGATCTGCCCGATGTCGCTGTTCGTATCTCCCAAAATGTTCGGCCGGATGTTCCGGACCGTTCTACGGGCGTCGAATTCGGTATTGCCACCCTCGCGGCGCTCG